>NZ_MCWZ01000120.1 GCF_002877365.1 Vibrio sp. 10N.261.55.A7 | reverse complement strand
GTTGTGATACGTGTCAAGTTTTACTACTAACAAATTACCACTTTAATGGAGTAGCACTGACTTTCCTTGCAAAGCCGCCAAAAAAATAACTTTCAATCCATTTAATAGATTGAAATCTAGATAAATAAGAAAATAATCAATTTTTGAGTAGCAACAACTGAGCATTTCAAAGGAATCAAAAAAGCAAACGTTCAACACAAGTAGTTAACCCACCTTTTTAACCACTTAAATGAAATAAGATAGGATAACCCCCAAAACAAGATGGTAAAAACAAGAAAATAAGAGCAAATTTAATAATAAACATAAGATTTACTAGTGAGATACGAAAATGCGCTGAATAAATTCAGCGCATAACTATCTAAAATTGAATATATCCCACCCTAAAGAGTGTTCACCAATTAGAAATCATTCAGTCCTAGAACATCAACCATGGTATAGAAACCAGCAGGTCTTTCATTCAGCCATACTGCAGCTTTAACTGCACCATTCGCAAACGTCATTCTATCCGTTGCTTTATGAGTAATTTCAACTCTTTCACCAATATCAGCAAACATTGCAGTATGCTCACCTATAATATCGCCGGCACGAATCGTCGCAAAACCAATCTCATCTTTGGTTCGCTCACCTGTAATACCTTCGCGCGACCATACAGCTACATCGTTTAGGTCATTCCCCATAGCTCCAGCTATAGCTTCACCCATGCCAATGGCAGTGCCCGACGGAGCATCCACTTTATGTCGGTGGTGTGCTTCAACAATTTCAACATCGCAATAATCGCCCATGACCTTAGCTGCCTTTTCTAAGAGCTTAAATACCAGGTTAACGCCCACGCTGTAATTTGGCGCCATTACAATGGCAATCTCTTTTGCGGCCTCATCGATGAGTTGCTTTTCAGATTCAGAGAACCCAGTTGTTCCGATGATAATTTTCTTACCGTACTTCTTGCACAGCTCAATATTCGCGAGTGTATTGACTGGAGCAGTAAAATCGATGATGACGTCATACTCTTCAATCGATCTTTCAAGGCTTTCTACAATCGCAACATCGAATTTACCTTCGCCACAAAGCTCTCCAAGATCGACACCTATTAACGAAGACTCTGGTCGCTCAGAACCCGATGCGACTTTTGCATCTTGATTTAAATAGGTCGCTTTAACTAGGTTTCTTCCCATGCGGCCTGCAGCACCGGCGATTGCAACTCGTACCATTGATTCTTTCTCCCTTTAAAGTGACCTGCTTTCTTTAGCTGGTCACTATATGATCAAACTCACACTAAAACATGTACTACATAAACTAACAACTATCGCTAATCTTGACTAGAGCTTAACCAAACTCTTTTATCACTCGGTCAACAATCGGTTGATTGGCTTCAGGAAAACGATAAGAAGACAAATCTGAAATGGTGACCCACTCACCGCGTTGCTCTTCTCTCCCATAAGGCTTACCTTCAAAATCATGGATAAGTATGAAATCGAATTTTAATGACTTCTCTGGGTAATCGTACTCTAGGTGTTCAAGTAAGGTTTGCTCGGTCACATTAATGCCAACCTCTTCATTCAACTCTCTCGCCATTGCCTGAAACGAGGTTTCATCTAACTCGACTTTTCCGCCTGGAAACTCCCAATATCCACCCTTGTGTGATTTTTCAGGTCGTTGCGTAATGTAAACTTGAGATCTATTTTGGTTAAAGATAATGCCGGCGACTATATGAATACGCTTCATCTCTATTCCTTGTATTTCGTTCATAGATTAAGGTAAAAACAAGTTAAAAAAAGAGCCGCATCTGCGACTCTTAGGTTTCATTAGCTTGATAGAGTATTAAGCGATCTTACCGTGACACTGCTTATACTTCTTACCACTGCCACATGGACATGGCTCATTACGGCCAACTTTACGTTCATCACGTACCATTGGTTGCTGACCATCCTCTTGTCCTGATTCACCGTCAGAAAGTTGGTTTTCAGCGCTCGCATGTTGAGCTTGAGCACGGCGAGCCGCTGCCTCAGCTTGCTGGCGTCTTTGCTCTTCCATACGCTCGACTTCTTCTTGCTGCTGAACTCGAACTTTTGACAATATAGCGATAACATCAAACTTCAACGTGTCGAGTAAACCTTCAAACAATTCAAAAGACTCACGCTTATACTCTTGTTTTGGGTTCTTTTGCGCATAGCCACGCAGGTGAATACCTTGACGAAGGTGATCCATTGCCGCCAAGTGCTCTTTCCAAAGAGTATCGAGTGTTTGAAGCATCACTGATTTTTCGAAGTTACGTAAAACCGTTTCACCCACTGTTTCTTCTTTCGACTTGTAAACGTCTACAGCGTGATTAAGTAGCTTCTCTCGCAATGCTTCTTCGTATAGCTTTTCATCTTCATCAAGCCAAGTTTGAATCGATACATCGATATCAAAGTCATTTTTCAAACGCTCTTCTAGGCCTGGAATATCCCACATATCGTCTAAAGATTGTGGTGCGATGTATTCATCAATGACAGAAGTCAATACATCGCTTCTGTTTTGCTCCAGCATTTCACTGATGCTATCTGCGCTCATCAATTCATCACGTAGCTCATAAACTACTTTACGTTGGTCATTCGCGACATCATCGTATTCAAGAAGCTGCTTACGAATATCGAAGTTACGGCCTTCAACTTTACGTTGCGCCTTTTCAATTGAACGAGACAACATCTTAGATTCGATCGCTTCGCCTTCGTCCATACCACTTTGGATAAGACCAGCCATACGATCCGATGTGAAGATACGAAGTAGAGAATCTTCCATTGATAAGTAGAAACGAGAAGAACCTGCATCACCTTGACGACCAGAACGACCACGTAATTGGTTATCGATACGACGAGATTCATGACGCTCAGTACCAATAATGTGAAGGCCACCAGACTCAAGTACTTTGTCGTGAATGATTTTCCAATCAGCTTTGATCTTGTCGATCTGTTCTTGAGTTGGATTGTCTATCTTCTCAAGTTGTGCCTGCCAGCTACCACCTAACACGATATCGGTACCACGACCAGCCATGTTAGTTGCGATAGTGACGGCGCTTGGCGTACCCGCTTGTGCAACGATCTCTGCTTCCATCTCGTGGAATTTAGCATTGAGTACGTTATGCTTAATTTTTGCTTTTTTCAGTGCGTTAGACAGTAATTCAGATTTTTCAATAGACACCGTGCCAACCAGTGATGGCTGACCAGCAGCAACACGGTCCTTAATGTCTTCAATGATCGCATTGAATTTGTCTTCTTCTGTACGATAAACCACATCTGGCATATCGTTACGAACCATAGGTTTGTTGGTTGGAATAACCACTGTTTCGAGGCCGTAGATAGACTGAAATTCGAAAGCTTCAGTATCAGCAGTACCGGTCATACCTGACAGTTTTTCGTATAGACGGAAGAAGTTCTGGAAAGTAATCGATGCTAAGGTTTGGTTTTCGTTTTGAATCTTCACACCTTCTTTAGCTTCAACAGCTTGGTGTAAACCTTCAGACCAGCGGCGGCCAGGCATTGTACGACCAGTATGTTCATCAACGATAACCACTTCACCGTCTTCATTAACGATGTAATCGACATTCTTCTCAAAGAGTACATGCGCTCGAAGTGCTGCATTTACATGGTGTAACAGGCTGATGTTAGTTGGAGAATAAAGAGTATCCCCTTCTTCCATCAAACCGTTTTTAAGCATCAACTCTTCTACAAACTCTTGTCCAGTTTCAGTAAGGTGCACCTGCTTAGATTTTTCATCCAACGTATAATGCCCGTCACCGCGGTACTCTTCTGAGTCTTCTTGCTCTTGACGCTCTAAATGAGGAATCAATGTATTAATTTTTGTGTATAGTTCTGAGCTATCTTCTGCAGGACCAGAGATGATCAGTGGAGTACGTGCTTCATCGATTAAGATTGAATCCACTTCATCGACAACCGCGAAGAAACGTGCTCTTTGTACTCTGTCTTCACTACGGAAAGCCATGTTATCGCGTAGATAATCGAAACCAAACTCATTGTTTGTTCCGTACAGGATGTCCGCGAGGTAAGCTTCTTTTTTCGCTTGCGGTGGCATGTTTGGCACATTGACACCGACCGTCATTCCAAGGAATTCAAACAGTGGACGGTTTGTCTCCGCATCACGAGAAGCTAAGTAGTCATTCACCGTAACAACGTGAACACCTTTACCTGGCAGGGCATTTAGATAAGCAGGCAATGTTGCTGTGAGCGTTTTACCTTCACCAGTACGCATTTCAGCAATTTGGCCACTATTTAAAACCATGCCACCAATAAGTTGGACATCAAAATGACGCATACCGTATACACGCTTTGATGCTTCACGAACGGTTGCAAATGCTTCAGGAAGTAGGTTATCTAAAGTTTCACCTTTTTCCAAACGCGCACGAAATTCAACCGTTTTTGCTTTTAGTTCTTCATCAGATAGAGCTTCAAAGCTTGGCTCGTAATTGTTGATCTCTTTTACTATTTTTCTTAGACGACGCAATGTTCTGTCATTACGACTACCAAGAACCTTTGTCAGTAGCTTAGTTATCATTTGCTATGAATCTCTCTAAATTTAGATCGAATACGATCTACTCTAAATGCCTTCAGTCTCATCCAGTTTTAAACTACGTATACTGAGATAAATCATGTATCACTGATATTGTGATGAGACAGAGTATTTTCAAGGCAGTAGTTATGATTAGTGCCGATAGTGTAAGGAATTTTACCACTAACAACCAATGGTGGCGTCATTTGTTTGAAGTCCACTTCAGTTTTTTGGTGATTGGTTCTCGAATATGCTCACTTACTGTACTTTCTAGTTCAGGAGCGCAAATAGTATCTTTAGATTTATCTAGGTTGCCTCGGATAAATAACCTTCGAACCTATACCTGATCGAACCTTCTAGTTCTAGTTACGTAATTGTTAGCATTGAAAATGGTTCATTCTTGAAGGATAGAAGAGCAACCAATCTAAACAAACAGCAGAAAATATTAATATATGCGCACAGGCATTAGTGAGTAGGTTAAAGCGAAATTGTAAATTGAGGCGCTAACGAAGTTGATAGCTTACCCTGTCATTTAAAATGCAAATCTATTGGGGCGGCTGCCAATGTCAACGCTATCATTTCTTATGGGTCATCACGAAAAGTAAAGAATAACTTGATAGCAAATGTAAACATTTAAGATGAATATCGGCGTTGTTGCCTAAAT
>NZ_MCWZ01000119.1 GCF_002877365.1 Vibrio sp. 10N.261.55.A7 | reverse complement strand
ACAACAACAGTACTATGATGTCACGGTGATTGATGGCTACCTGCAAAATGCCCACGTGTTTATGGACACCAATGATAATGGTCAGTATGACGCCGGTGAGCCCTCGGGGAAAACCTTGGATGGCGGCGCGGTCAGCCTGGAAGTGACGTCAACAACAGACAGCTCAGCGCACCTGCTGTACGCGTTGGCGACGAAAGAGAATACGGTGGATGAATCGACGGGGAAACGAGTCAGTCAGGATTTTGTGCTGACGGCATTGCCGGGCAGTCAGGTGGTGACCCCGCTGACGACGTTGACGTGGATAAACACGGTTAAAAATTTGGTGCAAAGTAGCGCGCAGAGAAGCAGCGAAAGCCCAGACCCAGAGACGCTGGCGGCAGAAGCGTTGGCGCTCGCGCTAGAAACGCTGTCGTCGGAGTTAGGCGTGAAGGTGGATTCGCTGCAGGAAGACTACGTGGTCACGGGGAATGCCAAGGCGTTGTATGCTGCCGAATCTCTCGTGGCGTCGGGGGTCATGC
>NZ_MCWZ01000118.1 GCF_002877365.1 Vibrio sp. 10N.261.55.A7 | reverse complement strand
TCCAGACACTTGCTGAAGTGGCTTAATCAAATGGCTACGTTCAATGGTAAATTTCATAGTTAACTCTTAACGGTAATTTTTCTTCTGCCTGTTATTTTAACAGGCGATCACGACAAATGAAGTCAGCAACGAATGCTTTACGAAGATAATGTTCGAATCAGGTTCGAATAATCTTCTTTAATATCGTGACTCTCTTCGCGCAACTGGTGAATCTTACGGCATGCGTGCAGCACAGTGGTGTGGTCTCTACCACCAAAGGCATCCCCAATTTCAGGCAAACTGTGGTTGGTCAATTCTTTAGCCAGTGCCATCGCCAATTGACGTGGACGAGCAACAGAGCGAGAGCGACGCTTGGAAAGTAGATCGGCCACCTTAATCTTGTAGTATTCAGCAACGGTCTTTTGAATATTATCAATCGTAACCAGCTTTTCTTGTAGAGCCAATAAATCGCGCAATGCCTCACGTACGAAGTCAATGGTAATCGGACGGCCAGTAAAGTTCGCATTGGCTATCACACGGTTCAATGCACCTTCAAGCTCACGAACATTCGAGCGTAGGCGTTTCGCAATAAAGAACGCTACTTCATCAGCAAGATGAATTTGGTGGTCTTCCGCTTTCTTCATTAAGATCGCAACACGCGTCTCGAGTTCTGGTGGTTCGATCGCAACGGTTAAACCCCAACCAAATCGAGATTTAAGTCGATCCTCTACGCCATTGATCTCTTTAGGATAACGGTCAGACGTTAAGATGATCTGCTGATTGCCCTCAAGTAAGGCATTAAAGGTATGAAAGAACTCTTCTTGAGATCGCTCTTTATTCGCGAAAAATTGAATATCATCGATAAGCAGAGCATCCACACTGCGATAGTAACGTTTGAACTCTTCAATCGCGTTATTCTGTAGCGCTTTTACCATATCTTGCACAAATCGCTCAGAGTGCATGTAGACAACTTTTGCGTTTGGCTTGTTATCCACAATCGCATTACCAACGGCATGCAATAAATGTGTTTTACCTAAACCCGTACCACCGTATAAAAAGAGAGGGTTATAGGCCGAACCTGGGTTATCCGATACCTGACGCGCGGCTGCAAGGCCCAGTTGGTTCGATTTACCCTCAACAAAGTTATTGAACTTGTGCTTCGGGTTTACGTTCGAGCGATGGTTTATATCTGCAATGGCTTCTGCATCATCATCCCATGTTTTATGAACGGGTTTACGCGCTTGCAATTGTGCTGGAGCCGATGACATAGCCGCGATATCAGCAGGCGTACGTTTCGGTGCCGCTACCGGAGCGGGACGGCTGCCTACTTCAAAATGCAGACTTGGAATATCGTTTCCACAATACTCCTTTAGCAAGCGATTGATGCTATTGAGGTATTTATCGCGAACCCAATCAAGCACGAAACGGTTAGGTGCAAATAAAGTGAGAGTATTGTCATTGAGTTCTGCTTGTAACCCACGGATCCAAGTGTTGAACTCAGTTGCGGTTAGCTCTTCTTGTAATTGTTGCTGGCATTGCAACCAAAGCGAAGATGACACGGTGCCCTCACTCGAAGTCATTGATAGGAAAAGACTGGCGATTTTACCTGTTGATAACCAAGATCGCCAGTGAATGATCGACGTTCCAGTGAATAAGATCAAAGTTATTCACAATATTTAGGTCCAAAACCGCCAGATCAACACATCTTGCCCTTTATTTATTCACACATTGATCCACATTGTGGATGAAAACACTCGATCCATCCTCTGGTGATAACTCTGTGAATTAAATTATTCACAGACGATCATTCTGTGGATAGATAAATTAACTTATACCACTTTACTCTAGTTTATCGCTCTTAGTTATTTCTCTAACTGATAGCCTTACCAGTAGTATCTCGTACTACATAAATATGGAGTTGTATTATGAAAAACTGGATTAAAGCAGCAATTGCCGTTATTGCACTATCAGCAAGCACTGTTCAAGCAGCAACAGACGTGAAAGTTGGCATGTCTGGCCGCTATTTCCCATTCACTTTTGTTCAACAAGATAAGCTTCAAGGGTTCGAAGTTGACCTGTGGGACGAGATTGGTAAACGAAACGACTACAACGTTGAATATGTGACAGCAAACTTTTCTGGTTTATTTGGTCTTTTAGAAACAGGCCGTATTGACACAATTTCAAACCAAATCACCATGACCGATGCGCGTAAGGCAAAATACCTATTTGCAGACCCATATGTAGTCGATGGTGCTCAAATTACTGTTCG
The DNA here is from genome assembly GCF_002877365.1 of Vibrio sp. 10N.261.55.A7. Classification (GTDB taxonomy): domain Bacteria; phylum Pseudomonadota; class Gammaproteobacteria; order Enterobacterales; family Vibrionaceae; genus Vibrio. The sequence goes on along the minus strand of NZ_MCWZ01000118.1, from coordinate 6,835 downwards.
TAAAGGCAATGATACGATTAAAGGCATTGAAGATCTATCTGGTAAGACGGTTGCGGTAAACCTAGGATCGAACTTTGAACAGCTACTGCGTAACTACGATAAGAACAACGAAATCACAATTAAAACCTACGATACTGGTATCGAACACGATGTCGCACTTGGCCGTGCTGATGCTTTTGTGATGGATCGTCTGTCAGCGCTTGAGTTGATCAAAAAAACGGGTCTGCCTCTACAACTTGCGGGCGAACCTTTTGAAACGATCCAAAACGCTTGGCCGTTTGTAGACAACGAGCAAGGCCAGAAGCTTCAAGGTGAAGTCAATCAAGCACTAGCAGCGATGAGAGAAGATGGCACTTTAGCTAAAATCTCTGAAAAATGGTTTGGTGCCGATATCACTAAGTAATCAATAACGGTTTACGCTATATAAAGGTGGGACGTCGTGTTCCGCCTTTTCTTGTCTCTACTACACCATAAATACTGTTAACGTCAGCATTGTTGGTATAACTAACATCTATATAAGGTTACTTGATGGGTTTTGATATTCACTACATGATTGAGCTAATTCCAATATTACTCAAGTACTTGGGTACAACGATGGAAATGGCTACCTGGGGGCTCGTCTTCTCATTAGCGTTTGCCATTGTACTAGCGAATATTCGAGTCTTTAAGGTTCCCGTATTCGATCAATTAAGTCAGCTCTACATCAGCTTCTTCCGTGGTACACCACTTTTAGTGCAACTTTTCCTGCTTTACTATGGGCTTCCTCAGATCTTCCCCATTTTTATTGGCTTAGATGCCTTCAGTGCAGCAGTCATTGGTTTAACCTTGCACTTTGCGGCCTACATGGCAGAAAGCATACGCGCAGCGATCATCGGCATTGACCGGAGCCAAATGGAGGCAAGTTTGTCGGTTGGTATGACCTCAACCCAAGCGATGCGACGGATTATTCTTCCGCAAGCAACACGTATAGCCCTGCCTTCTTTGATGAACTATTTCATCGATATGATCAAATCAACCTCGCTCGCCTTCACCCTTGGGGTGGCAGAAATCATGGCCAGAGCTCAAATGGAAGCCTCTTCAAGTTTTCGCTTCTTTGAAGCCTTCCTTGCGGTTGCACTGATCTACTGGGGAGTCGTACTCATACTCACTCGCATTCAAATTTTGGCAGAAGCCAAGCTTAATAAGGCTTATCAGCGATGATCAAATTGCACAACATCCATAAACACTTTGGCGATACTGAAGTGTTAAAGGGCATCGACCTTGAAATCAAACAAGGCGAGATCATAGTCATCATCGGATCCAGTGGCACAGGGAAATCAACGCTGCTTCGATGTGTGAACTTTTTAGAACAAGCCGATCAAGGCAGTATCACCATTGATGATGTGTCAGTGGATACACAATCGCACACCAAAACGGAAGTGTTGGCACTAAGAAGAAAAACAGGGTTCGTCTTTCAAAACTACGCACTCTTTGCACATATGACCGCACGACAAAATATAGCTGAAGGGCTCATTACCGTCAGAGGCTGGAAAAAAGAACAAGCCTTAGAGAAAGCCCAGCAGATATTGGATGACATCGGATTAGGGGACAAAGGGGACAGTTACCCCGCCGCGCTATCAGGCGGTCAACAGCAGCGTGTCGGCATCGGCCGGGCAATGGCATTTCAGCCAGAATTGCTGTTATTTGATGAACCAACTTCCGCACTCGATCCAGAATGGGTGGGGGAAGTTCTTAATCTAATGAAGAAGTTAGCGACACAACATCAAACGATGTTGGTGGTCACTCATGAGATGCAGTTTGCCAAAGAGGTCGCTGATCGCGTGATCTTTATGGCCAACGGACATATTGTTGAGCAGGGTTCTCCACAGGATATTTTTGACAATCCACAGGATCCTCAACTCAAGAAGTTCCTTAATCAAGTCGGTCTTGATTAAAGATCTAACTAAGTGTTCTAAAGATCCTTGAGATTTTATTTACACTACGTATAATCGGCCGACCGGAATTTAGCTAAACCCAATCATTGACTCTTTTTGTGACAGTGATTACAATTCCGCCTCTTTGTTGAGAGGCGTCGGTCGTTCTTTCTACTTATAGAGAGATACATTGTGCCCACGCCGGGTTAACTAAGAACCTAAAACTACTGATCAGTAAAGGTATTTAAAATGAAACGCACTTTTCAACCAACAGTTCTAAAGCGCAAGCGTACTCACGGCTTCCGTGCACGCATGGCGACTAAGAACGGTCGTGCAACAATCAATGCACGTCGTGCTAAAGGCCGTAAGCGTCTTTCTAAGTAATCTTTGATTATTTTGAATAAGCTAGCCTTCTGTCGGGAGTTACGTTTGTTAACTCCCGAACACTATCAAAATGTCTTCCAGCAAGCACATCGTGCTGGTTCACCTCATTTCACCATCATCGCTCGTAATAATTCACTTTCTCATCCTCGTCTCGGTTTAGCCGTTCCAAAAAAACAGATTAAAACCGCGGTAGGAAGAAATCGTTTTAAACGTCTCGCTCGTGAAAGCTTTCGTAACAGTCAACATCAACTTCCTAACAAAGATTTTGTTGTTATTGCCAAAAAAAGCGCGCAAGATTTAAGCAATGATGAAATATTCAAGTTGTTTGATAAATTATGGCTTCGCCTGTCTCGCCCTTCGCGTGGTTAACTATTGGTCTGGTCTATCTGTATAGATGGATTATCAGCCCAATGATTGGTCCTCGCTGCCGATTTACTCCAACCTGTTCGCTTTATGCGATTGAAGCGTTGAAAGCTCACGGTTTTGTAAAAGGGTGTTGGTTATCAGGCAAACGTCTATTAAAATGCCACCCTTTGAACGAAGGGGGTTACGACCCCATTCCACCAGTCCAAAAACAAGACAGAGATAAATAACGATGGATTCTCAACGTAATATCCTGCTGATTGCTTTGGCTTTGGTCTCTTTTCTACTTTACCAACAATGGAATGTAGCAAAGAATCCAGCGCCTCAAGCAGTTGAACAGGCACAATCTAACGGTTCGCTTCCTGCACCATCTTTTGCTGATGATCTCGACCCTGCTCCAGGCCAATCGTCTGCGTCAGCGAAAACAATCACAGTGACTACGGACGTACTGACTCTGTCTATCGACACGGTTGGTGGTGACGTTATTCATGCTGATTTGAATGAGTACGATGAAGAATTCGATTCAGAAGAGTCTTTTGTATTGCTACAAAATACTCAAGCACATCAATTTATTGCTCAAAGTGGCTTAGTGGGTCCTCAAGGTATCGATTTAAGCAGCACAAATCGTCCTAACTACCAAGTATCAGCGGACAGCTTTACGTTGGCTGATGGCCAAGATGAGCTTCGTATCCCAATGACGTACCAAGCAAACGGCATTGATTACGTTAAGACCTTTGTTCTTAAGCGCGGTAGCTACGCTATCGACGTCACCTTCGATGTTGCCAACAACTCTGGCAATAACGCGACGGTCGGCATGTACGCACACCTACGTCAGACTGTTCTAGACAAAGGTGGCAGCTTAACAATGCCAACGTACCGTGGTGGTGCATATTCAACTGAAGATACGCGCTATAAGAAATACAGCTTCGGCGATATGCAAGATCGTAACCTGTCTATCAACCTGCCAAACGGCCAAGGTTGGGCAGCAATGATTCAGCACTACTTCGCAACGGCGTGGGTTCCACGTAACGAGCCTGGCACTAGCTTATACACTCGCGTGATTGGCAACCTTGCTGACATCGGTGTTCGCATGCCAAACAAAACCATCGCGACGGGTGAAAGCACGAATTTCGAGAGCACACTTTGGGTGGGCCCGAAACTGCAAAACGAAATGGCAGCAACCGCTCCTAGCCTTGACCTTGTAGTCGATTATGGCTGGTTGTGGTTCATTGCTAAACCACTGCATACACTTCTTTCGTTCATTCAAAGCTTTGTTGTGAACTGGGGTGTGGCTATCATCATCCTAACGTTCATTGTTCGTGGTGCAATGTACCCACTAACAAAAGCGCAATACACCTCAATGGCAAAAATGCGTATGCTTCAGCCTAAGCTGACGGCAATGCGTGAGCGCATTGGCGACGACCGTCAACGTATGAGCCAAGAGATGATGGAGCTGTATAAGAAAGAGAAAGTGAACCCACTGGGTGGTTGTTTGCCTATCTTCTTACAAATGCCTATCTTCATTTCGCTGTACTGGGCGCTAATGGAATCTGTGGAACTTCGTCACTCTCCGTTCTTCCTATGGATTAACGACTTGTCGGCGCAAGACCCTTACTTCATCTTGCCGCTTCTGATGGGTGCTTCAATGTTCCTCATCCAGAAAATGAGCCCGACCACTGTAACGGATCCTATGCAGCAGAAGATCATGACCTTTATGCCGGTTATGTTTACGTTCTTCTTCCTGTTCTTCCCTTCAGGTCTTGTTCTTTACTGGCTGGTATCAAACATCGTGACGCTGATTCAGCAAACGTTGATTTACCGAGCATTGGAAAAGAAAGGCTTACATTCTAAGTAATGTAAGACTGAATAAATAAAGAAAGGCGGCCAAAAGGTCGCCTTTTTGTTTTGCGCTGATTACAATTGCGCTAATAACTATCAATTTCGTCGAACTATCGAATTGGCAAAACTATGACTACAGATACTATTGTTGCTCAAGCAACTGCACCCGGCCGTGGTGGTGTTGGAATTGTTCGTGTTTCCGGCCCCCTCGCTACCCAAGTCGCTTTAGAGGTGACAGGGAAAAGCCTTAAAACACGTTATGCCGAATACCTTGCCTTCAAAGCAGACAATGGCACAGAGCTCGATCAAGGCATTGCGCTGTTCTTTCCAAACCCTCACTCTTTTACCGGTGAGGATGTGTTAGAACTGCAAGGGCACGGTGGTCCTGTGGTAATGGATATGCTCATCAAGCGAATCTTAGCCATTTCAGGCGTTCGCGCAGCAAAACCTGGTGAATTCTCTGAACGCGCATTTCTAAACGACAAAATGGATTTAGCTCAAGCAGAAGCGATTGCCGATTTGATTGACGCAAGCTCTGAAGAAGCCGCTAAATCTGCACTTCAGTCGCTTCAGGGGGAGTTCTCTAACCGAATCAACACCCTTGTGGACTCACTTATTCATCTGCGTATCTACGTTGAAGCCGCTATCGATTTTCCAGAAGAAGAGATCGACTTTCTGGCTGATGGCAAGGTTTCCTCAGATCTCCAAGCTATCATCGACAACTTAGAAGCGGTTCGCAAAGAGGCCAACCAAGGCGCGATTATGCGTGAAGGCATGAAGGTGGTTATTGCGGGTAGACCAAACGCGGGTAAGTCGAGCTTATTAAACGCATTGTCTGGGAAAAAGTCAGCCATTGTCACTGAAATAGCCGGCACAACACGCGATGTCTTGCGCGAACATATCCATATCGACGGAATGCCACTTCATATTATCGATACTGCCGGCTTGCGAGATGCGTCTGACGAAGTCGAGAAAATTGGTATCGAAAGGGCTTGGGAAGAAATAGAACAGGCCGATCGAGTCCTATTTATGGTGGATGGCACGACAACAGATGCGACCGATCCTACCGATATATGGCCTGATTTTGTTGATCGTTTGCCTGAAAATATTGGCATGACAGTCATTAGAAACAAAGCCGATCAAACCGATGAAGATCTTGGCATCTGCCATGTGAATTCGCCAACGTTGATCCGCTTATCTGCGAAGACCGGCCAAGGTGTTGATTCGCTTAGAACCCACTTGAAAGAGTGCATGGGCTTTTCAGGGGGCAGTGAAGGTGGATTCATGGCTAGACGTCGACACCTTGATGCTCTTGAACGCGCAGCGCAGCATTTAGAAACTGGGCAACAACAGCTTGAAGGGTACATGGCTGGAGAGATCCTTGCGGAAGAATTAAGAATTACACAACAACATCTTAATGAGATAACGGGTGAATTCAGTTCAGATGATTTACTCGGTCAAATATTCTCATCTTTCTGTATTGGTAAATAAAAAGCTTACAGCTCAGTAAAGGATTTAAAACAAGGATAAACGTTATGATTCATATAATTACGGGTAGTACTCTCGGTGGTACAGAGTACGTGGGTGACCACATCAATGATCATTTAGTTGGCGCTGGCCTCGATGTCACCGTGCACAATGAGCCCACATTGGATTCTGTACCAGCCAATGGAACATGGCTCATCGTGACATCAACCCATGGTGCTGGAGAGTATCCAGACAACATTCAGCCGTTTATACATGGGCTACAATCAACGCCACCTAAGATGGCAGATGTTAAATACGCAGTGATAGCGATCGGCGATTCAAGCTATGACACCTTCTGTAATGCGGGCAAACATGCTGATCTTTTACTCACTGATATTGGTGCAACTCAGTTGAGCGAATGCTTCCTCATTGATGTGATTAACACGCCAACTCCTGAAGATGCTGTCGATGTTTGGCTCGAAAACAACCAATCCTTGCTTAACTGATCAATGCAGAAACGTAGAAAGTGGCCCTTAGAGGTCACTTTTTTTTGATTTTTACTTCCGTGTGAATAACTTTCTACGATTATTTTTTATCAATTGGACGAAAATCACTCAATTAATCTGTGGATAAAAAGGTAGATATACCGTTATGATCCTATAGTTATCCAACTAATAACTTATATGCCTAATTTCACCTGTGCATAAGTACCCTTTTTGATCCCAGCTAATCCTCTGCTTGATCAAGGGTAGATCACAGAAAACGATCCGAGAAAGATCCATGATCTTGTTGATCATTTTTCACTTATCCACAGAGATCATGCTCCTTAATAATAGATCTAATAAAAGATCTCTCTATAGATCCTATAT
>NZ_MCWZ01000117.1 GCF_002877365.1 Vibrio sp. 10N.261.55.A7 | reverse complement strand
GATCAATTTATTACAGGGAATGTTATGCCTGAAAGTACTCAAGCGGAAAAGGAACAACCAGACACAAAGGAAGAAGTGAATTCGGCCGGAAAGGCGAATCGAGTCAGGAAGATAACCAACTATCTACTTATAGCGGTCGCGGCTCTATTATTGTTCAGTATCATTTCGGATCGAATTATACCGTCAACAGACAATGCTCGAGTGAAGGGGTATGTCGTTCCAATCAAACCTCAGGTTTCTGGCCAGGTTCTTGATATTTTAGTCAACGCGAATCAGCCAGTGAAAGAGGGTGATGTGCTAGCGAAGCTTAACCCAGCAGATTATGAAATTGCCGTTCAACAAGCTGAGCAAAACCTTGAAATAGCAGGTCAAAATGTTGGGGCGCAGACAGCGACCATTGCGGCATCGCAAGCTCGCTTGACGAGCGCCAATGTGGATTTAGAAAACGTTAAATTGCAGAGCAATCGAATTCTCGAAATGGCGGAACGTGGCGTTGTGTCTCAATCGGATGCCGACCAAGCAAGAGCGAATCTCGCAAGTGCGAGGGCAGGAGTGAAAAATGCTCAAGCTGATCTTGAAAAGTCTAAACAACAGCTGGGTGCGAATGGCGAAGATAATAGCCAGATAAAAGCCGCGTTACTGGCTCTAGAGCAAGCTCAAATAAACCTAGAAAGAACCGTCATCAAAGCGCCAACGGATGGTGGGGTCTCTAACTTTAGCTTATCGGAAGGGTTCTACGCGTCAGCGGGTCAGCCGTTGATGACGTTTGTCTCGACGGAAAGTATTTGGATAGAAGCTTATTTTCGCGAGAACAGCCTTGGTAACATCAAGGCTGGAGATGCGGTTGAAGTTGCATTAGATTTTGCACCTGGGAAAGTCATTAAAGGAACGGTATCGAGCGTAGAGTGGGGCATAGATTGGGGGCAGAATGACCAAGCGGGTAAACTGGCTCAAGCGAATAAGCAAACGGGATGGCTTCGTCAAACTCAGATGTTGCCAATCTCGATTGAATTCAACACAAAAGATGCACAAGGCTTATTACGAGTTGGTGGCCAAGCCGACGTGATAGTTTATAGCAGCGACAATTTTGTGTTTAACACTATCGGTAAGTTTTGGATACGATTCATTAGTTGGATGTCTTATGTCCGCTAAACTCGCAGATGATCCGCGTATTCAAGTCAGGATCTTACGCTATACCGTAGGTGTTGGTGTTGCGGTTTTCCTTGCCACCTTGATTGACTGGCCATTGGCCTTCATTGCTCCCGTTTTCGTTGCTAAGTTTCTAATTGATAAGTCAGAACTCAATAAAGCAACGATCTATGAATTGTTGATTGCAATGATAGTCACCATGGCGTTGGGCTTGTTCCTATCGAATGGAATCACGCAATACCCCGTACCACTATTGATCGTTGTGGGTTTGATGATGCTTTGGGGTTATTACCTATTCACCGATCCTAAATGGAATTTATTCGCCACAATCCTAATCATGGCTGTGCTAATGTTGCCATTTATGGCGATATCTAATCCTGGTATTTCGGTGTTTCTCGCGACTGGCCTTACGACATCGGGCGTTGTCGCTGTCGGCATTTTTGCATTAGTACATATCCTTCTTCCTGAAGAAAACAAAACATTCTCTGGTTACGAAGCCTCGCCACTAAACAAGCAACAACGTTGGTATGCGGCGTTTAGAGCGATGCTCATATCGTTTCCTGTCGTCTGCTTCTTCTTTGTCTTTCAAATATCAGAAGCGTTGCTAACAATGATGTTCATCGCGTTACTGTCTCTGATGATTACGTCAGAAAAATCAGTGAAATTAAGTGCGTTTCTCATGATCAGTAACGGGATTGGAGGGATATTGGCGATTGGCGTCTTTACGATTCTTTCCATTGTTCCAAATATTCTTTTCTACACACTGTTTGTCTCTTTAGTGGCAATCATCATGGCGACACAAATCTACACTAAGCCTGATAAAGCCCCCATTTACGCAACAGCATTTAGCACGGTGCTTGTTTTATTAGGGAGCACATTAATGAGCTCTGGCGAGATAGATAGCAATATGATCGTGCGATTGGTTCAGTTGTTTATTATCAGCGTATACATGATTCTCGTCTCGTTTTTCCTAGAGACACGAAATTGGAAGTTTTTAACTCTGCAGCCATAGCCTGCATGTCATATAACAAGGAACGTTTATGAAAATTGAAGGTAACTTCTCAAATCAGGCGATTGATGCCTTTATTAAGATTGCTGCGATATCGATACTCGTATTTTGGTGTTTCTCCATTTTGCGTCCATTTATCTTGTTGGTTGTGTGGGGGGGAATCATCGCCACTGCACTCTACCCAATCGTTACATGGGCAAGCAATCGCTTTTCAATTGGTAAAGGAAAAGCGAGTGGTTTGCTTGCGTTTATCGGAGTCATCCTTCTCCTCATTCCACTGATTGCGATATCAACCGGTTTGTATACAAGTGGTTCTGAACTGGTAGCAGGTTACCAAGATGGAACCATAGCGATTCCAAAGCCGGATGCGAGCATTAAAGAGTGGCCTGTTATTGGAGAAAAGGCGTATGCATTTGTTTACCAAGCGTATTCCAATATAGAAAGTGTATTCGTTAATTATGGTGAAGAGGTTAAGATCGTTGTCGGTAAAGTTGCCTCCTTTGCAGGTTCGCTTGGTGGTGGTTTTATTCAATTTATCATTTCAACCATCATTGCTGGTGCATTTATGGCGAATGCTGACAAATGCGAAAGAGCCTTTATTCTCATCGCGAAGCGACTTACTGGAGCACACGGAGAGAGCTTAACTGTTCTTTCTAAGAATACGGTGAGAAGTGTTGTTCAAGGCGTTATTGGCGTGGCGTTCATACAATCTGTTATGGCGGGTATCGGTATGTTTTTTGCCGATATTCCGGCCTTAGGTTTTTGGATGCTATTGGTCATGCTCGTCGCTATCATTCAATTACCACCCATCTTAGCGTTATTACCTCTGATCATTTACGTGTTCTCTGTTGATACAACCACAACCGCTGTTCTATTCCTAATTTGGTCGATATTAGTGAGTGGTAGTGATGCCATTCTTAAACCCATTCTTCTAAGCCGTGGCAGTAATATTCCAATGCTGGTCATTCTCATGGGGGCGCTAGGTGGTATGGCTATGTCGGGCATTGTTGGTTTGTTTGTTGGCGCTGTGGTTTTAAGTGTCACATACCAACTATTAATAGCTTGGCTAGAGAGTGAAGCGAGTGAAGAAAAAATAGAATTGAAAAAAGGGGAGTAAGATGAAAAAGGTGTCAAAGGACGACAACTTCTTCTTTCTCTTTTTCGCGCTGATTGGATTGCTTTTTGTCAGCGCGTTCATGCAACAGTTTTTTGCTGAGGGACAAGCATTAATTCTTGCCCTCATCATCATTTGTCTCGCTGTTTCTATCGTTGGAGTGAAACGAAAAAAAGTATTCTATAGAAACTGGTATGGGGTACTGTTATCTGTGGCCGCGATTTCAGGAGGATTCAACTTTCTTGATGAATATGACCTTTCGCTTGTCACTTTATTCGCGCTTTTGTTTTTCCTACTCTCCCATACGGTCAGTGCTCTCAAACAAGTCATGCTCAATGACTATGTCAGTCGGAATCAGTTGGTTGGTTCAATTTGTGTCTATTTACTTATTGGCGTGAGTTGGTCAATCGTTTATCTCATTCAATTAGAGATGTTTCCAGAAGCATTCAATGGAATTGAGCCAAAGCCCTGGATTGATAATCTTTTTGAAGTGACTTACTTCAGTTTTATTACATTAACGACCGTCGGGTATGGGGACATTTCCCCAGCTCTGCCTATCCCTAGGTTTTTTGTATTTATAGAATCAATCCTAGGCAGTTTTTATATGGCAATTATGGTTGCAAGCTTAGTGAGTAGTCGATTAAGTCAGGCTAATCCGTCTTAAGGAATTAAAGTGAAAAATTTATTGGTTGTTATTGGCTGTTTGTTGATTCAAGCTTGCGGTTCTTTGAACTCCGAGGCACCCACACATACGGACAGCTGGACAACAAAACATTTAGATGATCGACGTTGGCGTGATGCTGATGAACTTAATCGAGACTACATTAAATTAGCCTCAGAAACGGCATTGCCTATACAACCGGCTAGAGTCCGTGTGATAGGAACGAGTACGGAAAACGCGGTAAACAGCCTTGCTACCAAGATTCATTTGATTGAAAACGCTGAATACACCATAGATTTAACTTACTACATATACGCCGATGATCTGGCTGGTAAGGCAATTCAAGGCGCTCTTTGCACGGCGGTTAAACGAGGTGTCGATGTCCGTATTATGGTCGACAGTCTTGGCTCATTCAGTTTCAATAATTCAGGCTTAAAGGGACTGTTACAGTGCGCAGAGTCGGCTGGCTATGTTAAAGATCGCGATGGCGTACTGACAAACCAGCGAGCAAGAGTTCAAGCCGTTGTATTCAATGCCTTGACCAAAGGGGACTCTAAACTCAACCACCGTTCACATGACAAGCTACTTATCGTAGATGGGGCTTATCCAGCGCGTGGATGGGTTGTGACAGGAGGAAGGAATGTTTCACTCCATTACTATGGCCTTGATCAACATGGCGAATATGACCGCAACGCATTTAAAGATATCGAGATCGTCGTTAGGCCAACTGTAAACGCAACTGAGTTCACTTCACCGAGTCAACTTGCCGAATACTATTACTCTGTGTTGTTTTCAAAACCCGGAAATAAGAAGGTACACACTTCATTATCGTACAATCGTGATATGTATGACTTGGAAGCTTCTCTTAAAGAACTCAAGACCTCCGACACGTTCGATGAAGCGTACCGTGGTATATCAGGCTATCTGGCGTCTGAGTTTTCCTTGGCAGACACAAAGTTTGCTCATGAGTTAGATAATCTAAATGCCACCGATGTCGTCGAAAAATACAGCGTCAACAAAAGACAGAACTCTAATTCAATTAGTGGGTTACTGGCACGAATAGCCTACTCCAATAAAAGCATAAAAAAGGTTAGGATAGTGTCCCCGTATCTCTTTTTACAATCCGAATTGCTTAAAGATGAAGGTGTTCTAGAAAAAGACTTAGACGTCGCCAAAGCATGGTTGGATCAAGACCCCGAGCGTTCGATTGAAATAATCACCAACTCAGCATTAACCAGTGATAACTTTTTTACGCAAGCTGTTATCGATATGCACACAGCTCCGACACTTCTTATGTCAGAAGAGCAAAAACAAATTTGGCTCGATGACGACATCAAA
>NZ_MCWZ01000116.1 GCF_002877365.1 Vibrio sp. 10N.261.55.A7 | reverse complement strand
AAACGCGTGGCATTTTTGGTCTGGTTGGCTAAAGTGTTTACGGTATTAGTTTTTAAGTTAAGTGGTTGGTTTATTTGCCGATTAGCAGGGCGTTATGTATCCGAGTGTCGTACACACCATTAGAGGCAGACAATGAACATGAACAAGATTGAAACACTCAATACAGTTAGTTTATTCAGACTGATAATCCTCAATATCCTAACCTTTGGTATATATGGTGGTCATTACATCAAGCTATTGTCAGAGAAACTAAATCAGCTCGACTATATCAAGCACCCTATCAAACTTCATTTATGCTTAACCATTGTCACGCTAATTTATGTAAATGCATTATTTTCAATTTCCACAGTTTTCTATCGTGATTCAGAGCTTTTGCATGCTGCTAGTTCATTAGTATCCTTCATCACTTGGGTTGCTGTATTAGTTTGGGCGTTGAAAGTTCGAAACTTACTAAATTCCACATTGTTGCTAGC
>NZ_MCWZ01000115.1 GCF_002877365.1 Vibrio sp. 10N.261.55.A7 | reverse complement strand
CAAAAATGCCACGCGTTTATTTGTCCGTTTGAGCAGTTTGTTAAGACTTGCTTTGAAAACCGACTTTGCATTGACGCTGTAGTGAACGGCCAATGACAAAGCTGAAAACACCGCTAAACGACCATACCGATTTCAAACGCAATACTCAAAAGCGGTGACCCACGAAACCCGATATGCACTAAGCTTAAAGCCGCCCACAAAACTGACGCGTTCAATAATGAACTGCGGAAAAACCAGATTCAACGAGTCCGATGGGAGTTTGTGAGCAGATAGAAACAATCGGTTCGAGAAACGCGCTTCAAAACGGTAACCGCTAAAATTTGGATTACGCCCAAACTGGCTTTTTCAGCGCAAATAATGAAAGCCACAAAACCACATGAGTTTCAAAGCTCGACAAACTTAAAGTGGCTGATTGCAGAACTATTTAGCCAAAAAATCCCAGCGAGTCTTAACGCCTTGTTAATTGGTGAGAAAACGAAGACCACCAAAATTAATATAACTACCTTAACCACAAAAGCAGAGCATTACAAAAGTGCCGAGCGTTTTGGAATCCAGT
>NZ_MCWZ01000114.1 GCF_002877365.1 Vibrio sp. 10N.261.55.A7 | reverse complement strand
GCCTAAGACAGCGTTTGTTATTGGTTGAATGAGTCAAAACCCAATGTTTCAAATAGGCTTTGTTAACACTCAAACATCATAACGAGAGACAAAATGTTGAAGGTTACAAATGAATAGGGATTTGTAAGTGAACTCTTACAAAATTAGTGCTTTGTAAGGCGCAAATTACAAACACTCAGATTGAGTTCATGAATGGCTCACTGCATCATATTGATATAATTATTGATCGGGTGAATTGGTTGAATAATGAGGCTCTTTTATAAAGAATTTTATTTAGACATCGGCCATTTAACTCATCAGATAACGCGACAAGGGATGACGTATCATGGACAACAAACAGATACTGGTTGTTGACGACAACTTAGAACTGCGAGATGCATTGTCTGACTATTTAGGCCGAGCAGGGTTTAATGTGTTAGGGGCTGAAAATGGTGAAGTCATGTGGCAATTGCTTGGCGATCATCAGCCTGACCTCATTATTCTCGACATCATGATGCCTGGCGACGATGGCTTTACCCTTTGTCAGCAGCTTCGTCGCCTCTCGGATGTGCCCATCATTATGCTTACTGCCGTGACAGAAGAAGCCGACAGAGTCGCCGGGCTCGAAATGGGGGCTGACGACTACATTACCAAATCTTTTAGCCCACGAGAGCTTCTCGCTCGCATCAAAACGATATTGCGCCGCAGTCACGCATCCAGCCACCCGAAAATGGCCAGACGCATTCGCTTTTCCGATTGGCAACTTGATACGGTAACGCGCCAGCTCATCCACCTTCCGAGCAATACCATTAAACAACTTAGCGGTGCTGATTTATCACTGTTGGCGCTTTTTGTCGGCAATGCGGAAGCAATATTGTCTCGTGACGACATCGCACGTGAAATATGGGGGCGAGACGCCGACCCACTTGAACGCGGTATCGATGTTCAAATAAGCCGTCTGCGTCATCACCTTGAAGACAAAGATCGCTCTTTGATCATTACCGTTCGCAACAAGGGCTATATGTTAACTTCGAGCGCACACTATGAAAGCTAGCCTGCTGACGAAACCTCGAATTTGGTCCAACTCGCTGGCAATACGAACCAGCCTATTCTTGATGTTGGTGATTCTATTGGCTCAAATTCTTGCGGGGACTATTTGGTATCAACACGCCAATGAGCGTGACAAACAGGGGTTAACCACCACCGTTCAAAGCCTGGCAAAAAGCGCCTCTTCGACGATCTCTTTTTTCCAGACTCTGCCCTCTGAATATCGCCACCTCGTTCTTAATCAACTCAGAAGCATGGGTGGGACCCGTTTTTTTGTGTCACTCAATAATCACGAAATTCCAGTAAAACCTTTGCCCGAAAGCGAACGAAAAACACTGGTTATCAATGAAGTAGAGACGGTCTTACATGATGAAGTGGAGGGATCGCCAACCATCAAGGTAGAGTTCACGTTGCGTGACGATTTACGTGTCTTCAATAATGAGCTTTCCATCGACGGCCTCCCTCTACTTTGGGCCCACTATTCTCTCTCTTATGGTGACATCAACCCGCCGATTCTTGTCATGCAAGTCGAAGTCGCGCCAGAAGAGTGGTTCTATCTTGCAGCCGTTCTTCCTGCCCCTTATGTGGCGCTAGAAACCAGCTACTTTGACCTGCGCGAATGGTTTACTCTGCTGCTTTCAGCCGTGCTGCTTCTGATCTGTACTTGGTTTGTCGTACGCAGAGAGATACGACCAATACGTCAGTTAGCGAAAGCCGCCACACTGATGTCGAGCCGTTTAAAAGTGCCTGAAGTAAAAGAAGAAGGCAGCGCTGAACTGAAAGCCGCGGTCAGAGCATTCAACAAGATGAATCGACGAATCGATAGCCACATCAAAGACAGAGAGATGCTATTTGGCGCCATTTCACACGATCTCAAAACCCCCATTGCCTGCCTAAAACTGCGCTCTGAAATGTTGGACGATGATGAAGAACGAGAGCGCTTCACTCGCATTACCAATGATCTCGACCTTATGGTCAAAGGGGCGCTTCAGTGCATTAAAGAAACGGATATACACGAGGAGATTGAGCCCATTGAGATTGATCAACTGCTTAGACATATCGCCTCATTTGTTGACCACGATTCTGAGCACGTGACGATCAAAGGACACTCAAATTCCCCGTTCATCGGCAAGCCTTTGGCCATCAAGCGCTGCATTCAAAATCTCGTCGACAACGCGATAAAGTATGGGCAACGAGCCGAAATAGAGGTTAAGGATGACGATGAGCAGTTGATCATTATCATTCAAGACCAAGGGCATGGCGTCACCGACTTGATGATAGACAGGCTATGTGAACCTTACTTCCGCGCTAACCCTAATGGTGAACAGGAAGGCAATGGATTAGGGCTAACGATTTCACAAAGCATCATCAAAGCGCATGGCGGGGATTTACAATTGTCAGTAACAAACCGTGGCGGGCTCTGCGCCACCCTGCTATTCCCAAGAGACTAATACGTAAGAATTGGATGCCGTAGTATTGGTTTCCTTAAAATTCGCGCACATTGCGACTGAGAGATTCAACTTATTATGCGAAATAGAATCAACCCTTCTTCATCAGAAAAGCCTCGAAACAGGTACATTGGTCTACTCACGACGGCATTCATAGCGTCGCTTAGCTTCAATGCCTCTGCTGATGTTGAATTCCTCCATTGGTGGACATCACAAGGCGAAAGAAAAGCACTGGCGATACTTGAGCAGCAGCTTGAAACCTCGCCACTCAAAATATCAACGTCTTCAGTGCTTGGTGGCGGTGGTGACAGCGCCATGACGGTTCTTCAGGCTCGGGCACTCGCAGGCAATACACCGAGCTTTGCGCAAATAGAAGGGCCAAGCATTAAAGCCTGGGATGCGATTGGTATCTTGCACAGTATCAATGACGTGGCCAAAACGCATCGCTGGGATGAGACGCTCTATCCGCTCTCTATCGATGTCAACAAAACCGAGAATGGCTTTGTCGCATTGCCTTTAACGCTGCATCGCCTCAACTGGTTGTGGGTTAACCATCGACTTCTTAAGCAACTGAATCTTGAAGCGCCGAAGACTTGGCCGGATATGTTTGAGGCAATGGAGCAAGCGAAACTAGAGGGGTTAATGCCACTCGCGATCGGAAAGCAACCGTGGCAAATTGCGCAGCTTTTTGAAAGTCTGGTGATAGCGTCTGGCGGGGTCGATTTCTACAAAACCGCGTTAGTGGATCTTAACAGAAACAACATCGATTCAGCGCAGATGCGTCATGCCTTAAAGCAGTTTCGACGCTTGAGCGACTTACTCAACTCCCCTTCTGGCCCTAACGCGCAGTATGAGCCGCTCGCCAACCAAAAGTGGGATACCGCTACCGCCGCGCTCGCGAGTGATACAGCGTTATTTCAACTGGGCGGAGATTGGATATTAGGCGATCTTATGGCCAAAGGGATTTCAGTACCAAGCCATATAGGCTGCTACCCTGCGCCCCAATCGCACAATATTTTCCTCTATAACATGGACAGCTTTATTTTTATGGCAAGTAAAGAGTTCTCAAAACACAAAGCGAACCAAGTGGCGAATATCCTTGCCGATAAAGATTTTCAGGCGCGATTCAATAAAGTGAAAGGTTCAATTCCCGTTCGAACCGACATTGATATGAGCACCTTTAACGCCTGCCAGATTCAATCTTATAATGATTTCAACTACGCCAATCAACATGGTCTAACCGCCCCAAGCATGACCGATTCCATGGCCGTTAACCCGGTTGCACAGCAAGCCATCAACTCTGAAATATTTCGTTACTATAGAAATCATCAGGTATCGGAAGACGAAATTATTAAGAGAATTATTTCTATTGCGGAGAGTAACTAATCGTTTGCTATTCCGTACCGCTATGGATTTGCAGAAAACGATTACCCATCAAAGAGTAATCGCACAATGGCAAGCAATTAACCAACGGTCGTTCTGTTTATAGCGAGCGACTGACCTTCGGCGAACTGTTGATAATTTATCCATTTGGACAAAATTATCAATATCGTGCCACAACCTGACTTGATGTATGTCAAATTGTCATGGACAATACCCGCCCGTATCAAGGTGACTTTTTCACCTTCATTACCAATCAAAATTCATCGGTTCTATCTATTGCTATAATAGGTACGGCCTAATATCCATTTTAGAATGCCGCTGTTATTGTTAGCGCATACTAAAGACCTCGTTTTCATAGGAAAGATGATGGTAATACCTGAAAACAGCAGCATCGTAATTTTTGGTGCTTCGGGAGACCTTACGTATCGTAAGTTGATCCCTGCTTTATACCACCTTTATGCGGATAATCAGCTCCCAAAATCGTTTGCGATTCTTGGTGTGAGCAGAACGGATTACAGCGATGAGTCTTACCGCGCTAAGTTAAAGCAATCTCTTCAGGAAATGGAAAAAACAGAACCTGAAGTCTTGAACGCATTCATTGAGCATCTTCATTATCAAGCCATCAATACATCTGATGTTGATGACTATGCGCGATTGGCCACTCGTTTAGAGCAGATTGAGCACGATTATCAACTCGATAATCACAACACACTATTCTACTTGGCGACACCACCAAGCTTGTACGGCGTGATTCCAGCTCACCTTGCTGCTCATGGTCTCAATGAAGAAACCAACGGCTGGCGTCGACTGATCATTGAGAAGCCATTCGGCTACGATCTCGATTCCGCTCAAAATTTAGATGAAGAAATTCATCACCACTTCCAAGAACACCAAATCTATCGCATTGACCACTACCTTGGTAAAGAAACCGTTCAAAACCTATTGGTTCTTCGTTTCTCTAACGCGATGTTTGAACCGTTGTGGAAC
>NZ_MCWZ01000113.1 GCF_002877365.1 Vibrio sp. 10N.261.55.A7 | reverse complement strand
CTTCCCCAGTATATGAAATCACTACCGTTTTATCAGAGCTTAGTGCCCATAAAATCACGAGTATTAGGCTAATTGTTAACGTTGAAACAATCACTTCTTTTTTAACACTGTATAGAAGTGAGACACAGATCAATGTGGTGAGGAACATTTGAATGCCACGCTTAAGTGACATCATTGGAAAATCAGACCATAGTGTCGATAGAATGGCAATAAGAGAGAATAAGAAAAGTGGATAACACTGTTGTATTGCGGCTAGCGTATACCTCAATCGAAAAACGGAATGAAAAAGACCTGCCATTAAAAAAATGAGTACAGCAATGTAACCATATAGGCCACACAATAGGAGGGAAAGCATGATTACTGTAGAAATAAAGTAATCATAGCGGACAGCCATTGGATGATGCTTATATTTCTGATCCAAATTGAGCATGTCTTGGCTAGTATCCACTATATTCATCTTCTATAGTTTGTACGATTTAATCGTACTTACCCGACGTATGTTCAGACCAATCGTTCAATGACGTTTTTAGGGTGTAGCGATAGGTGTAGCCGTTACTTGCCAAATAGTCAGCATCTATATTAGTCGAGCGAACGAGTTTAGTGATTCGTTCTGGGTTTATTCCAAGACCAAAGCCTTTAAAGCAGGCAATCAACTTTGCAGCCCCAAAGATAACCTGTTTAGGAATACAGATTTTTTTAACGCTGGGAAAAGAAACTTCAGTAAAGGTGTCAACGATTTGCTCAATATTGTACTTTGTTGGAAACGCACCGTTAAACGTCGCTACGTTTTGTTGAGCCATCTCAGAGAAGTGTGATGCGTGGACAAATTCAATTGCAGCTAATAGTTCTTTTACGTAGATGCATGCTTTGATCGTGTCTTTTCGTCCTGGGAATGGGAAATAACCCTTGCGTAAAACCGTTGCTAGTCGAGTAAAGTTGCCACCTTCTCCCTCACCAAATACGACGGCAGGTCTCACAATAGTGAGCTTACGTTCTTGATCATCATGTGCCCACGTCTGATGGATGACTTCTGCTTGAGCTTTAGAGAATCCATAGGCGGAATTGGGAGTGAGTGGTGAGTCTTCACTGCGACTCTCTTCATTTGGCCCATAAACGGAGATAGAACTGGTGAATATGATCTCTTTAACATCATTGCGTTTCGCGTATTTGGTCACTTCCAATGCACCAAACACGTTAGTATCAAAGTACTCTATGTCTTCATGACCAGGCGTTGTATGAACGGCTGCGAAATTGTAAACGCGTTCTATTTTATCGTTTATCGATAATTGAGATAAGTCACGGACATCAGCGGTAATGTACTCAACATCTGCATGTGTTTCACGAGGTGGCAAGATATCTAAAGCAAAGACTTTGTGCTTCTCTTCAACGAGCTGGCGAATTAAGTGAGTACCGATGAAGCCACTCGCTCCGGTGATTAATATGTTCATAGAGGCCTATGCTCCCTGCTTAGTAGACTTAGAATTCGCTTTGTACGCGTAGCTAGCGTAATAGGCGGTTGATTTACGAGAGCTTGGCTCTTTACTTTGATTTAAAATAACACCGTCAATTTTAATATCGTGGTTCAAGATGTCTGAGAGTGTTTTTCTTACATGTTTTGTTTTGGTTGAGCCAGCTTTAACAACAAGCATCAATGCCTGAGTTAAGTGACCAATGAGCAAGGCATCACTGACGACCATTGCTGGAGGGCAATCGATAATGATTTTGTCAAAGTGCTGCTCAAGTTTGGCTAATAGCTGCTCAAATTTCTTACTGCCTAACAGCTCTTGAGGATTAGGGGGAATAAAACCAGCAGGCAATACCGACAAGCCCGTTTCTTTATCGTAATAAATACAAGCATCAAGCTCTTCATCGAGCAATAGATGATTACTGAGACCGCTGCGACTCATGGATAAACCAAATAGTTTACCTAGAGAAGGTCGGCGAAGATCGGCATCAATTATGATGACGCGCTCCATCTTTGTTAGAGATAGTGCTAAATTGGTTGCCATTGTGCTTTTACCTTCAGCAGGAAGCGGAGAAGTAATGGCAAATAATTTACGTCCGGTATTTGCTGCGTTGAGCAATAGTCTGGTACGAAGGGAGCGAATGGCCTCAGAAAAAGCGCTGTTTTCAGTCATGGCAAAGCGTTCAACTTCTCGATTGGGTTTAGAAAACCATGAGCGTTTGAGTTTTGGCACCGATCCAATAGGTGATAACCCAATTTTCTCTTCTATATCACTAGCAAGCTCTAGGTCGTTACGCACAGACTCTCTTAAAATAACGATAGAACAGAGAACGATAACAGTCAGTATCGTGGCGATTAGAACGATTTTGAGTTTGCTAGGCTTAGTGGGTTTAAGCGGCATCAATGCATGGTCAGTAATACGAGCAACAGCTGCTTGGTAGTCACTTGTGACAGAGGTTTCTTTCTGGCGAGTGAGGAACAGGTCGTAGAGTTTTCTATCATTAAGAACTTCTCGCTCAAGCTTTTCAAACTCAGTGCGCTTTAAGGAAAGGTCTTGGAAATCGAGCTTCTTACTGTCAAGCTCTGAGAGCAGAGCTTGCTCTTGCTGTTTGGCAGCCGAATATTCTTTTTCTATTCCTTTTGCTAACTGAGATAGTACAAGAAGTGAACGATCTCTAATTGATTTAAGCTCGGCTTTTGCTTGAATCATCTTGTCATGCTTAGGGCCGTAACGCTTTGCTAATTGAGATACTTGTTTTTCTTGATCCGCTTCATTAAGCCTGAGATCGCGAATTTGAGGGTGGTTAGATATCTCAGTGATAGCGTATAAGTTAGCAATATCTTGGTTTCTATTTTGCTTTAGGACTGTATACAAAGATTCTGCTGCTAGACGACGATCTCGAGCATTTGCAATTTGAGTGGTAAGGTAGGTCAACTCGTTTGTTTGTAGTGAGTCGATGCCTCTTGCATCAACAAGGCCTTGCTCTTTTTGGAAGCGAGTCAGTTTAGCTTCAGAAATATTCAAGCTATAAGCGAGCTCTTCCAGTTTTTCGGTTATCCAATTCGTCGCTTCTTGGTTAATGAGTAATCTAGCTTCGATATTACTGTCTATGTAGGCTTGTCCAACTGCGTTTGCCAACGTTGCTGATGTAACCGGGCTGTATGACTCAAAAGAGATGTTGACCAATTGAGTTTTACGAATAGGGATGATCGAAAGTTTACTTTTAAAGTTTTTAAGAACTAAGCGTTGAGTCTGTATTGACTGGTTGTAGTCATCAGCCTTATCGGCAGTGTTATCTTGTGGGATAAGCAAGTTACGAAATGCGTAAATGTAGTGGAATACAAACCCTCGGATGCTAAAGTAACTGGCTTCTCCATTGAATTCTGGATTATTACCCAGCTGGAATTGCTTAATCACTTTTTCAGCAATGTGATTAGAACGCATGATCTCGTACTGCGTTTGATAATACTCTTGTTTGCTAGAATCGATACCGACTATCTCTTCAATCGATACCGCTTTGCTCGCTTTTGCTTCAATCAGAATTGTCGCTGTAGCGGTATAAATGGGAGACATTTGCTTGGTTACAAAATATGTGAATGCTCCAACAATCAGCGCTAGCGTTAGAATGACGACAGAATGTCTTTTCAATGCCGAGATATAGCGGCTGATATCAATGACACTTTCTTCTATTTTGAAATGTTCGTTGTTTTTATTCATGTAGTGCTAGCTTAAAAAAAGCTTTCCTTGATCGTAATAATGTCACCAGGACGTACATTCTTGCTCAACTTAATTTGAGCTGATTGGATGCCAGAGGCATTATTCGTAATTGTGATGCTATTTTTAGCTGCTCTATCGGTAAAGCCACCGGCCAATGCAATAGCTTTATTAACCGTAAGGCCAGGCTGATACTCGTATCCGCCAGGATTTTTTACCTCACCGTTAATGTAGATCTTTCTGAATGACAGAACACTTACCATGATCTTAGGCTCGATTAGGTAGTCGCCTTTCAAGCCTGATGTGATTTCATTCTTTAATTGTTGTGTGGTTTTATTTAGTGCTCGAATTTGACCAAGATATGGGTAGTCGAATACACCATCTGAGCTGATAAACAACTCTTTGAAAGAAAGCTCCGGTTCGCCATAAACGTGGATTTGTATTTTATCTCCAGCACCTAACACGTAGTTACTATCGCTAGAGAAGCCAAAGGATGAATAGAGCGCGCTAGTCGCAATAATGAGTAGATGAATAAATATCTTCATAGTTACAGTTCAATTTTTGTATAGAGTCCAATCAACCGCTGCTTATAACGGTATATGTCTCGGTTCGAGTCTTTGTCTTCCGATGATAGGTAGACGCCGAAATTGATAATGTGGCTGAATTGATAGTTCATGTCTAATTTGTACAAATATGTGTCATCTACTCGGCTTCCAGCTTGATTGCTTGCTGTGAAATCATCATTCTCCCAACCCATTAGAATCGTTGTAGAAAAGCGCTCAAACCACCCTTGTTTCCAACTTAGATTTGCGATGGTTTCATTCACATAGTCACCAAACTGGTCAGGATCTTCGGCTGATAGAGACGCGATTAATGAAAGCTTTGTGTGGCGTTGTGGTAACCAACCTGTTTTAACTTTCCAGCTTAAACCTGTGAAATCACTTCGGTTCTTAGAACTAAAATCTTTGTTTTGTAGTCCAACTGACAATTCTCCATATGTTTTCTCGGAAATATCCCAAAGAGTACCAATTGAGTAATAGTCGTTTACATTGTCACGACTTGGGTTAGAGGAATGCGCGTATTGGTATTGTTTGTCATTTCTTTCTAGCGAAAACACCATTTTCGTTGATGCTCTTACGCGATAGATAAATGCCGCAGAGTAGAGGTTTGCTGAATAGTCACTGAACTGGCTACCAAACTCACTATTTCCAGAAGTGTAAAGTCGGAAATTGTTGTAGCTTTTGTTTTGGTAACCAATACCGGCTTTTATCTGGCCAGACGCATTTTTTGAGCCGTATGTATATCCTGCTGCCACATCGTGTATGTCATAGCTAACTGGCTCTTCGAGGTTAAGGCTTGCGAGTACACCTTCACTTAACTCGGTTCCACGTTCTTCATGCGTTGAGTGGTAGGAATAAATGAGTGATAGGTTGTTTCTAGCATTGAAGCTGAATAAGTTATTCGTTTCTAAATAATGATCCGTATAGTTATCTTCACTGCTACTGAAATAATGACCGGCATCAATGGTATATAGAATACTAAAACGACTTGCTGAAGGTTTGTATGTATAGGCAATGCCCGGCATGACCTTTACAAATGTAGAGTCGATAGCAGCTTGGCTAGAAGCTTCTCGGGTTAAATTGTCGTTATAGCCAGTATCAATATGAATAATCGGTGTGAAGGGTGAGTCTCTAAATTCATTAAAATCAAAATTTATAGGATTCGCCATCAACGTGAAGTGAACGCCAGTTAATACAGCGAAGGTCAGAACTTTCTTCATATGTGTAGATATCCGTATCATAAAGTTGCCAACTGACTAATAAGCATTCTTGCCAGTAAATCCTTTGAATATGGTCAAAAATACAATTTTGATGTCCATCCATACTGACCAGTGATGAATATAGGCAAGGTCAAACTCTACGCGCTTTTCCATCTTGTCTAGTGTGTCAGTTTCACCGCGGTAACCATTAACCTGTGCCCAGCCGGTGATCCCGGGTTTAACTTTGTGTCTCAACATGTAACGATCTACGATTTGGCGATATTCTTCATTGTGAGTTACCGCATGAGGGCGAGGGCCAACAATAGACATTGTTCCGCCTAGTACATTGAAGAACTGTGGTAGTTCATCTAGAGAAGTACGGCGTAAGAAGCTACCTAAAGGTGTGATTCTCGGGTCGTTTTTTGTTGCTTGTTTGACATCTTTTCCTTGCTCCATAGTACTCATAGAGCGGAATTTCCAAACCTTGATTTTTCGGCCATCTAGTCCGTAGCGGTCTTGCTTAAATATGACAGGACCTTTCGATGTTGCCTTCACGGCAATAGCAATGGCGATTAGCACTGGAGAAATCAAAGTGACAATAATCGAAGATAATATGATGTCTTCTAAGCGTTTAACCCATGATGCAATACCAATAAATGGTGTATCGAACACACTTAGTGTTTGTACGTGTCCGACTTGGTCCCAGCGAGAGTGCAGCAGATTGTATGTGAAAAAGTCCGGAACAAGATAAGTATTGGCTGTCGTGTCGGAAAACTGGTTTAGGAATTTGGCTATACGCTCATTCGCATGCATTGGCATCGCGATGTACACATAATCTACTGCACCACTTTTCGCTTGATCTAGGGCATCTTGAACGTTACCTAAGATTGGGTAGTCATTTTCAGAATCAGAACGAAAGGCATTTCGCTCATCGTAAAACCCTTCAAACTTAACGCCGTGGTATGGGCGGTTGACGAGTTCATTCGCTAGGCTTATTCCTTGGGACGTATGGCCAACGATAATGGCACGCCTTGCGTTATAGCCTACATGTCTTAGCGAATTAAGAGTGATGCGAATGACACTGCGCCATGTAACGAGTGTCAAAGGAGCAGCTACAAACCAACTGCCTAGTACGACACGCGAGAACTGGTCACTGGTTCCTGTAAAATAGATAACTGTGACGATCGTAATCCCACAGATTAACCAACAGCTGAATGTGGTCACCACGTGGTCACTTAATGACGTGGTTCTCCATGAACGATAAAGGTTAATTGTTTCACCGAACAGCAAGAACAGTAGTGCCCCTAATGCGCCGATTAACAAATAGTCTTTCGTAAAGGTAGGAAGGTAGAAATGCCCAATGAAAAGCAATAGAGAAAAGATGATGCAAACATCGGCAATGCGATAAAGAAATGCAAAGCCTGTCTCATGTGAACGTATTAACCCAGATTGACTCATAGTCTTATTCCATTTGCTTTCCTGCACGCTACCGCCCATGAGTTATGGTTCTCAGCTTCCGTACAGTTCTTCCTTGGCTAGTCACGATCTCATTTATTTCGTGGCTAGAAATGTGCTGCTAGTTTAGTAATTTGCAGTTATCAAGGCAGTGGAATAAAGAATGAATTTTAGACTTTCGGATAATAGGATTTGTTAGTTATAAAGTCGTACTTGAGAATGGTGTTATGGAAAAAGTATGGTAAATGCACTAGTTGAAGTAAAACTAAAGGTCTATCTAAGAGGCGAATCATAGATAGTAGGTCTGAGTATATGGGGAACCTACTATCTATGCGGGAAACGATTAATCAGTCTGTTCTTTTAGAAATATTTAACAAAGTAAAGTCGATTAACATTAAAGGTGATCTAGTTATTTAGTCTTAGAAAGGATGGTATGTGCATGCTCACCCTCTGAGACTAGTCTTTGCCTGCAAAAGCAATCTTTGCTTATTCCATTGGAACTGAGCCGTTAATAAAATATTGCGTTTAACAATACCTATCGCCCCCCCAGTATCACAGATGAAAAGTTAGGCAAGAGTTTTTTAAACGGTTTAACGAGTGATATACACAACAGAACCGTAATGATTGGAGCGAATACCCAATAGATGTAATAGGGAAGCTCTATAGGTAACTTTTGGAAAACAATCCACAAAATCAATATTATTGGCCCGTGCGCGAGAAAGGTGACAAAACTAAAGCGACAGTTAGATTTGAGAAAACCATGAGCTTTAGTTTGTTTGACGAGTGACATTGCAGGCCAGATTAAAAACGGTGATAGTAATCTGAAAAGCTCCAAATTGGTGATTTTGAAGGTAACAATACCAATGCAAAATGCCAAAAAGATGAAAAGAAGATGTTTAGCATATTTGTCTAGGGAAGTAAGCGACCAAGACTGCTTTGCTGCCAATCCACCTAGATAAAAGCTTACTAACATGCCATTACGAAGAACAAAAGGACCTTCTAAATTAAAGTAGTAGACGATGAGCACAAGGCACAAACCCAAGTAAGGTATTCGTTTTAACAAAAAACCAAAGAGGGGAGATAACAATGAAACAGCAAATAAATCACGTAGAAAATTCAAAGGGTAATTAGCTGGTGATTCGAATAATCCTACTAAGGCGTTTATCCAGCTCAATGCATCAAAGGGGTACAGAGTATCGCTAAAATTATGGGACAGTAATCCATAGCGCTGAGAAAGGTAGATTGCAACTACAAATGGTATATTCCAAATAATCAGTGGGAATAGTACGGTTTTTACTTTTTTAGAGACTAACTTAACCGGTTCCAAATATAAGCCTGATTGAAAGACAAGGTATCCCGAGAGTACTGTTAAAACAGGCACGGTCGCTCTAAAAACGCCATGAGTAAAAAATGCTTTTATGTGATCGAATACTGATATGACTTCGTTCAAAGGTTGTGAAGGTGGTAAATGCAGTATGATTATCCCAATAACCATGAAGTATCGTGTTATCCAGATTCGTTCACTTATCTCTTTGTCCAAAATATACTCCGTTAAATTTTTGGTGGTTTGCGCTTTAAATATGATGAAATTTTTCTTAACGAAGCAAGAGTTAGATCGTCGTGTATCTGATATGACCTAGCAACTAGTTCGAGGGTTATCTTTCTAATTGTTCATTATCGTTTTATATTCTGAAAGGTAGCGTTTCCCAGCAATTTCTAATGAGAGAGTAGATTGAATGTACTCCCTAGGCTTAAACGTGAATAACTGCGAAATGAAAGCATCACAAGTTGATTCAAACTGTTCGATTTTAAATCTCATCCCGCAGCGGTCATCGAAGTAAGGTACAGATGACGCCTTGACCGTAGAAGAATTGTATTTAGCTAGCTTTGGGTCGATGATTTTCTGTTCATCCCAAGCTAAAACGGGAATATTGGATGCTAAGGCTTCTTGATAGGCTAGACCTTGAGTTTCATGCTCATTGACATAAAGAAGGGCCTTTGATGATGACAGTGCTTCAAGGTAATCAGAGAAGCGGTGTTTACCATAATGTATGGTTTTATAAGCAAGACCGCGTTTATCGAGGTGCGCCTTTATTCTATTTATAACTAGTTTATCTTTACTTGCTCTATTCCAATGGATTTTGTCATAGATAAGAAAATCAAACTCTTTTGGTTGGCACGAAAGGTCTACCAATTTTTCACTATCAATCCCAGAAAACCAAGACATCGTTTTACCGCCACAATATGGCTTGTAAATATTCGAAAACCAATCACTAGGCTGAATCAGCTTAATAAAGCTGGGGTCGTTAACCACACGATGGGCCTCTTCAGGTAAACCATAATCCCCTGGACCAAAAATTTTGGGATTACATAGTGTTACGTTGTCTAGTACAGATGGGAAGCCTGCAATGCCGATAGGGTAGCTTGGGTGTTTTTTGGCTAAGTTGAAATCATTGATACGAACATCGCAACCAATGGACTCTAGACTTTTGATTAATCCCAAGAAGGCTGAGTAAAACCCCGTATGTGACTGCTGTTTGAATAAAGCGCGCTTGAAATTGCGAGTTCTGTGGTGAACAAAGGAGTAACAATTTCCGAGGATACCTTCTCGCGCTTTTAGGTCGTAACCATCAAAAAATAGAAGTACGAGTGGTCCTTTCTTTGTTTTAATCAAGCCATCAAGACTTGTCTCTTGTTTATCTTTTAGGATAGTGCCCATCCAATGGCTCCTAGGTCCAATACATAAGGACGAAAATTACGCACAGTTTACTCGGGCTTTTAGGTAGGATAAATCGGCCAAAACTCGTTTGAACGATTGGGCTAGTATGGATTTAGTACTAAATTTGAAGTCAGATTAGTGTTCTGCGTTTTTCTATACTAGTTTCGAGTATTGGTAAACACTTTAAGAAAGCGCTCACCAATACGATTGAAAACATTAGTCGATTAGTCGTAGACGGTTGGGATAGGTAAGCGCTTATGTTGAGTTGCTGAGTAAATGCCGATCAAGCGTTCTGAAACTTCCTTGCTGACAGGCTTACCTTCTAGGAAATCATCAATTTGATCGTACGTTAATCCTAAGGCGGTTTCGTCAGCTTTTTGTGGGTCAAGTTCTTCCAAGTCGGCTGTCGGTACTTTCTTAACGAGTAGCTCTGGCGCACCCAATGTATTTGCCAGTTCACGAACTTGACGCTTACTTAAGCCAAATAAAGGTGCTAGGTCGCAGGCGCCGTCACCAAACTTGGTATAAAAACCTGTAATGTTTTCCGCTGAGTGGTCAGTCCCTAAGACAAGGCCTCCGACATAACCGGCGATTTCATATTGAGCAACCATACGTGCTCTGGCCTTGACATTACCTTTTACAAAATCAATCTTAGCTTGTTCCTGAGGCAGCAAGCCTGTTCCTTCTAGAGCAATATGAGTTGCCGCGTGGATACCGTCAACGCCTTGTTTGATATCGACAGAAACAGATTGCGTCGGTTTGATAAATGATAGCGCTAATTGTGCTTCGTCTTCATCTTTTTGGACTCCATATGGAAGTCTAACAGCAATGAACTGATAGCCGTTGTCAGATGATTGTTCGTTAAGCTCATCAACCGCTAGTTGGGCTAAGCGACCGCATGTTGTTGAATCCACACCACCACTGATCCCTAATACTAGAGACTTACAACCTGATTGTTGTAGCTTCGTTTTTATGAATCCAACACGGCGCGAAATTTCAAAAAGTGGGTCAATTGAAGGGAGTACGCGCATCTCATCACGAATTATCTGTTCCATTAGTTTACCTTTCCTGCAAGCGATAAAGTTTAAATAGTTATTAACCTGATCTCAGGTTATTTAGTATTATCATACCTTAAAGACTGAGTGAGAAAACTGAGAAAAGAGTTTTCATTAAAGAATAGGATGTTAAATGAGCAAAATAGCGGTGTTTGGTAGTGCGTTTAATCCGCCAAGCCTTGGCCATAAAAGCGTCATCGAGTCGCTTGCGCATTTTGATCAAGTGTTGCTCGTACCAAGTATTTCCCATGCGTGGGGCAAAGAGATGTTGGATTACACTATTCGTTGTCAGCTTGTGGATCTGTTTATAGAGGAGCTATCCACTAAAAACGTCGTTCGAAGTGATGTTGAAGAGCAATTATTTGTTCCCAACCAGCCAGTCACGACCTTCTCGGTACTTGAAACACTGCAAAAGCAATTCCCTGAAAGTGAACTGACCTTTGTCATCGGCCCCGACAATTTGTTGAAGTTTGGGCAATTTGCGCGCTCAGATGAGATTCTAGAGAAATGGAATGTTTTAGCATGCCCTGAGAAGGTGAAAATTCGCAGTACCGATATTCGCTCGAAACTTGCTCACGCTTCCAGTATTGAAGGTTTAACCACACAAAAAGTCGCGATTTTATTGAAAGAATTGTCAGTATATTAGATTATACGACCAAAGTATGATGTAACCGGAGTAAGTGAATGGGACGCTTAAAAGCAACTTTGATGTTGCTAGTATTCACTTCTTTTGGAGTGAATGCGTGTCACCTTTTTGAACCAACCCCTAATTATGGCGTTGATTCAGTAGTCATGAGTGATACCACTGGTGTGTGTTTTTCTGTAGATGAAACGCTAAATTATGCCCAAAAACAATGGCTAGCGCTGAGTAATGTGTTAAATGACGAACCTACGACGATAGGCTCTTATTGGGATGACTGGGTATTGAACTCGGCAGCCGATCCTTTTATGACACAGAATATCTCGAGCAACTACTTTGGATTAGGGGTTTGGATGCCTCAACACCTAGAAGATGAATTAAGTTCCATGAGCGCTGAAGAATGGTTGATGAGCCATGGAGTGCAATTTAGTGTGGGATTTGGAGACAAAAAGTCAGGACAGCCAAGAATGCGTTTAGATTATCGATGGCATGAGAAATATGATCGTGATGTCATGATGCAGGTGGAAGTACCTTTCTAAAACTTTCTTGCTGAGTATCGTTCAAATAAAGAACTGGTTTTATGGAAAAGGGAAATGAATGCCTCTGGTTAGAGTTAGCATCATTTCCCTTTGTTGTTTTTGTGAGTTGATTATTAGCGTTTGAAAGTGACCTGTTCACTTTCATCAAGTGTAATCATCGTTTCCGCTGGTTTTGTTTCAGCGATCACTTTGCCCTGTCGGATAGAGTAGCGAACAGGCACTTGACGACGGACGGCATCGAAACCATTTTCTGCTGGCAGAATGATAAGGTTTCCAACCTTGCCTTCCTCAATACCATACTGGTCTTGAATATGAAGTGTTCTCGCTGAGTTCGTGCTTATCAGATCTAGTGAGTTGTTGATCTGGTCATATCCCATGACTTGGCAGACATGAAGCCCCATGTGCAGAACCTGAAGCATATTCGCTGTGCCAAGCGGATACCAAGGGTCAAACACATCATCGTGACCGAAACAGACGTTGATATTGGCAGCCAACATTTCTTTCACTCGAGTGACACCACGACGCTTCGGATAATCATCAAATCGACCTTGTAGATGAATATTTACTAAAGGGTTCGCAACAAAGTTAACGCCTGACATTTTCAATAATCGAAACAAACGTGACGCATAGGCGCCGTTGTATGAGCCCATCGCTGTCGTGTGGCTTGCGGTGACCTTCTCACCCATCTCAAACTTGTGAGCGAGTGCCGCGAGTGTCTCCAGAAATCGAGATTGTTCATCATCGATTTCATCGCAGTGAACATCAATCAGACGATCGTATTTTCTAGCAAGGTCAAAGACATAATGGAGGGATTCAACTCCATATTCACGAGTGAACTCGAAATGTGGAATTGCACCAATTACGTCAGCGCCTAGTTGTACAGCTTCTTCCAGTAACTCTTTGCCATTTGGATAAGAGAGAATGCCTTCTTGAGGAAAAGCGACGATTTGTATGTCAATCCACTCTTTCATCTCTTCGCGCACTTCAATCATGGCTTTTAGCGCAACTAGGGTTGGGTCAGAAACATCAACGTGCGTTCGCACATGCTGCACACCATTGGCGATTTGCCACTTCAAGGTTTGCTTAGCGCGAGACTTTACATCCTCAATCGACAACGTTTTTTTGCGTTCAGACCAGCGTTCAATGCCTTCAAACAAGGTTCCAGAAATGTTCCAGCTTGGCTCACCCGCAGTTTGAGTGGTGTCCAGGTGAATGTGTGGCTCACAGAAAGGAGCTATCGCCAAGCCGCCATCTGCGTCTAGGGTTCGGCTAACCGATGGAGTCGACTCATCACTGGCGAGAATACGAGTAATGACGCCGTCCTCAATGAGAATTTGGCTAAAATTGTCATCATTATTGAGTCGCGCATTTCTAATCAATAGGGTTGTCATGCTTGTTCCTTACGCCACGGACTTTTCAGTGTGAGCTTCTTTGTTAAATAGAGCGTTTAATGCAATGTAGCTTAATGCGCCGCCTAATACAGCATTAATAGGGACGACTCCCGGTAGAAAGTGTCCGGCTGACACGCCAATGGCGACGGCAATAATGCCTGCCCAGTTGATGGTTTTGAACTTGGCCTCAGTAAAGTTTTTGTATCGCTTACGATTGAGAATAAAGTCGGTAATGATGACGCCACCAATAGGTGGAATGGCCAGAGATAAGAACGTTAGCCAGCCAACAAAATTATTGTATAACCATAACGCGCACAAAGTACCAATCACACCATTCGCCATTGAAAGGTATTTACTTGGCAATCCTGTGATGTTCGAAAAACCGAGACCAGAGGCATAGAGCGCATTGTCATTGGTCGTCCAGATGTTCAGACCTAGCACGATGATCGCGGGAATCAGCAAGCCTTGAGCCATCATGACTTCAGAGATGTCTGATTGGCCCGTTGCTGCAGCGCCAGCCGCACCAAAAATGAACATTAACGAGTTGCCGATGAAGAATGCAATCATAGTAATTAGGACGGCACTCGCTGGCTTTTTGCCAAAGCGGACAAAATCAGCGGTTAGCGTTCCTGCACTGATAAACGAACCCACAACCATCGCGAGTGCAATCGAGAAATCAATGGGTTGCTCTGGCTGAATTTTTTTCAACTCTGCCACGCCCCCAACACTGTCAACTGCTTGGAAGACTGAAAAGCCACCGAGCAATGCTATTGCGGGTACGGCAATGGCAGACAATACCATCAGTGCTGAAATGCCGAAGTAAACCGTCGCTGTCATTAACAAGCCAGAAACAATGATCAATGTATTAGTATCAATGCCTGTCGCCATATGGACTGGAATGGCAAACATAGCGACGCCCACGCCAAACCAACCCACTTGCGTGCCACCAAGTAGTGCGGATGGCAGCCATGACCCTTTCGAGCCAAAAGAGAATCGCGCTAAAAGGTGGGTAGACAGGCCTGTCGAAGCGCCAATGTAACCAAGTGCAGAGGTATAAATACCGAGAATGAGGTTACCGATCAGAACCGCTAAGAAAAAGTCGTTGAAGGTTAAGCCCGTGCCAAGCGAACCACCTGTCCACATACTTGCCGAGAAAAAAGTAAGCCCTAGCATGACCATGGTTAAAGGCAGCATGCCCTTTCTTGCCGATAAAGGCACAGGACCTAGACCGTAGTTATTATCACCAGACATATACTTCTCCACATTAGTTAACAGTAAACACGTTGACCGAATTTCAGACAAACGCGAGGATTATGATGGCAAAAATAAGAGTGTCAATCATGTTTTATTCATGGAAACGTTTGCTTGATATTATATTGATATAATTGTAATTAAAATCAATCACTTGGTTTTTATGAAAATATATAATTGTGAAATACGTTAGATTTCTGATGTTAACCATGGGTTGTGGGCGTGCTGTACAACTGTAATGAAAAGATAATGGAGATGTAGAAGCTGCTCAACCAGTTTAATACTGCGATACTGACACAAGATAAAATGATTGAATTTAACGGAAGGATTGTCGCTCTATGAGAGGAATATAGAGCGACGGACAAAGTGCTAAGGGGGATATGGATTGCTATCGGACAGCGGTACAAAAACTCACGTCAGCGGTGCCAGTTTTCTGATCGTAGCTATGATAAAGCTCAAAACACGGCCGATCGTCACTTTCAATGCCTTGATCGACAATTTTAGACATTAGAAGATCCCAAGTTAATGAATACTGAGATTTATCCGTGATTGTTGTTCGCATTACGCCATATTTCCCACCAGGAAAAGCCTGGGTTTCAATGCCGCTTTCCGAAGAAATGTCGTCATTCACGAATAGACATATATCGGTACGGCACTTCTCATCTGGAGTGATTTCGGGATTGTCGTGATAAATGAATATGTTGGTGTTTCCCGCAAATCCATTGGGTCCCGCCCAATTATAGAGCTTGCCCATAGCAGGTTCATAATTCTCTCCATATGGGCCATTGACACGCACATAAGCAAGCTTGGAAGGCTCAAAGGTTTGTATTTCCATTTTTTCTATAGTCATCTTATTACTCCTTGCTGTTAGGTTAGGAGAATTATAAGAATCGTTGCTTGGTGTGGCGTGTCCAATCTTGCGTAACGAGTGTCCTATCTTGCTATTTTTCAAAAGGGTAGAGACTTCGTTGATGCTTGCGCACTCGCGTATTTGGCTGGGCGTAAGGTTAAAGTATTGTTTGAAGGCTTTGGCAAGGCTTTGTGAGCTTGAAAAGCCGAATTCAAGCGCAACATTGGTCACTGCTGGTTTTTTGTAAAATAATTCATTGGCGACTTGTTCAAGCCTTAAACGGCGTAAATAATCATTGAGCGTTTCGCCAGTAACGGCTTTAAATATTCGGTGGAAATGGTAGGGGGATAGGCAGGCTAGCTTTGCTACTTCTTCTAAATTTAAAGGAGAGTTGTAGTGCTTTTCCAAATGCCGAATGACTGGTGTTAATCGTTGGCTATAATCCATCGCCATGTCTTACTCTCAATAAACATAATTAGAGAGTATGATTGTACTTATGATGGCTAAAATTGCAGTGGTCGAATGCGAGATTTTGAACATTGAGCAAACTGCGAGCAAAAAAATAGCCAACGGCAAATCAGGCAATTGGCTTATATATAGTGTGAACAAAAAGGTTCACTAACAACGTCAGTTGGCTAGGTGACCCTCGGCTTAAGAAGGGTCATAATTAGTATTGCACTATATGTGCCAAGTTTTAGAGTGCCTAATTGACTGCAATTGCACTGACTAAACA
Organism: Vibrio sp. 10N.261.55.A7; assembly: GCF_002877365.1. Taxonomy (GTDB): domain Bacteria; phylum Pseudomonadota; class Gammaproteobacteria; order Enterobacterales; family Vibrionaceae; genus Vibrio. The sequence continues at coordinate 32,753 of NZ_MCWZ01000113.1, read as the reverse complement.
GAGGGATCACAGTATTTATTCCCAATATGGTTTGCATTATGCGGCTTGGTTTCTATTTTGCGATCCATATATGAATCTGGATTTATTTGCTCCATTCTTTCCTGTAGTTGATTGTCCGACACTGAATTATTCATCCATACAGGCGATGATGGTTTGGGAGGCGTCGAAACACGCGTAATAATCGTTTGTCAGAACAAAATCATTTTCTACCTCAGAAAGTGGCATAACAGAATAGATCACCTGTTGGTTTTTTAAAGCCAGTGACAATTCTATGTGTGTATCATTCTTGCTGATGTTAGTCAGTTGTCCAGCCAACTGATTGGTTGAACATGTCTTGGATGGGTTCGTACAGATGGAGACAGTTGGCGCTTTGAATAACAGTAGAACAGCCTTTCCAAGGCTAAGGTTTAGATTTTGACTGCTGATCTGCGTTATCGCGACGTAGATAATTTGATCATCACCAATGCTGACACCAATTTTATTCATCGCTCCTTCTAATTGGATCGAGGCGACCTGGCCATTGATTTGATTCCTAGCGCTGGTTTTCAATGAAAAATGTGCCATGAGGCTCATTAGATTGTCCATCTGTATTGTTTCATCAAGCAGGGCGGTCAAGGCCATGTTTTGTACCTGAGTGGTTAGTGAATACACCTGCAACAAACGTTGACCAAATGGGGTGAGATGAGCGCCTCCTCCGCCTTTGCCACCTTTCTCACGGGTTACCACCTCTTGGTTGAGCATTTGGTTCATCTCTTTGATGGCATCCCAGGCTGCTTTGTAACTTATGCCCGATTCCTTTGCACCCTGGCTAATGGAACCAGTTACCGCAATTTGCTCAAGCAAAGCAATGCGCCTTGGGTTTGCAAAGGTTTTGCTGTCTTTGGAGAGAGTAAGAAGGGCATTAAGATCCATTGTGTATGGCTTCCTCATTGATAAGTACGCTAGCGGAAACTCCTCGCAGCGAAGAGAACATCATCAGACGTTAAAGCTGAGCAGTATAAAGCTAAGTAGTACAAAACTAAGCAGTTTAAAGGTGGCTCTGTATTTTAATCCAAGCTATCTCACCACAATTAGCCCCTTAGGATCGATACGATCAGTAAAGTATTAGCGTTGAGAGAACTATCGTTATATAGTTTAGTATATAACGATAGTTCTGAACCAGAAAGCCAAATTTGAGTGTGTGGACATTCATATAAAGACCGTGAGGCGAAATTCAAACGTGAAATATTTTTATAAGGCAAAGAAGCGCCTTGTTTTGGCGCTGGTAACTTTGGTTGGCCTTGTTCCGAATGTGTACTCCCAAGATACCGTCACCGTATTTGCAGCGTCGTCACTAACCAATGCTTTAACAGATATTGCAGACAGTTACCAAGCGACTCATGATACGAAAATACGCCTTTCTTTTGCTTCATCATCGGCTCTTGCCCGTCAGGTGGAGTACGGTGCGCCTGCGGACATCTATTTTCCCGCCAATCAAAAATGGCTCGATTATGTTATTGAGAAGCAAGCGGTTGACGCAAAAAGTCGAGTCACGCTTCTGACCAATAGATTGGTGTTAATTGCGCCCAATGGTTCCGCATTGGCTGCCAACCCGAGTATAGAGAGCGAGCCAGGTTCCTCATTGCTGGATTTGTTAGCGGGTGGACGTTTGGCCTTGGGTGACCCTGCGCATGTTCCCGTTGGCCAATACGCGAAGCAGGCTTTATATTACTATCAGCAATGGGATGAATTGGAGCCACAGTTGGCTCGAGCAAATAACGTTCGCGGCGCACTCGTTCTTGTCGAAAGAGGGGAGTCGCCTTTGGGTATTGTTTATCAAACGGACGCTGAAGTATCGACGAAGGTTGCTCAGATAGCGACATTTCCAGTAGAAAGCCATTCCCCCATCGAATACCCAATGGTGATGGTCAGCGAGAAACCATCGAAGTCCGCGATGCAATTTTATCAATACTTGCAAAGTGAAGAAGCGCGAGTTGTATTCGAGCAATACGGATTTGGGGTTAATCAGTGATGCTGACTGAATATGAAGTGTCGGCATTGTTGCTCAGCATGAAGGTATCCAGTGTTGCTGTTCTTGTTAGCTTGCCATTTGGCATATTAGCCGCGTGGGTTCTTGCTCGGCGAGAGTTTCATGGAAAAGCCTTGCTTGATGGGGTTATTCATCTTCCATTGGTGTTGCCGCCCGTTGTCATAGGGTATTTGCTATTGGTTGCGATGGGCAGGCAAGGCGTGATTGGACAATGGCTGTATCAAGTGTTTGGTGTCAGTTTCTCATTTAGTTGGCAAGGCGCAGCATTGGCTTCAGCCGTCGTTTCATTCCCTTTAATGGTGAGAGCGATTCGCCAAGCGATAGAATCTGTTGATACGCGTTTAGAGCAGGCGGCAAGAACCTTGGGTAGCTCACCATGGCGTGTATTCTTAACGATAACGCTCCCGTTGACAGCCCCTGGTATCATTTCAGGAATGATCATTGGCTTTGCGCGTAGCCTTGGTGAGTTTGGCGCAACCATTACCTTTGTTTCTAATATTCCAGATGAAACCCGTACGATACCTTTGGCGATGTATTCGTTTATTGAAACGCCAGGCGCAGAGTTTCAGGCTATGCGCTTGTGTATTATCTCGATTGTCATTGCTCTGGCGTCTTTGGTGGCTTCACAATGGCTCACTAAAAAAGCTCAGCAAAAAGGGGCTGCATCATGCTAAGCATTGATATCCAAAAGCAACTTGGCGATTTTCCCGTCAATGTGAAAGCCGAAATTCCTATGCAAGGTGTGTGCGCCATTTTTGGTCGATCTGGAGCGGGAAAAACATCCTTGGTGAACGCTTTAGGGGGATTGGCGACGCCAGATAGTGGCCGGATTCTACTGGGCGATAGAGTGCTTTTCTCTAAAGGGTCTCTTGGACAGTCAGACATCAATTTACCGCCAGAGCAACGAAAAGTAGGGTATGTCTTTCAAGAAGCGCGTCTGTTTCCACACTATACCGTCAAAGGAAACTTAATGTATGGTGTTGTCGAGTTTGACCAAAATCAGTTTGATAAAATAGTTCACCTACTTGGGTTAGAAACCTTGTTAGAACGCTACCCTAAAGCGCTATCGGGTGGTGAAAAACAGCGAGTGGCTATTGGTCGTGCGCTGCTAACCTCTCCGACAATGTTGCTGATGGATGAGCCGTTAGCATCTCTTGACCTACCTCGTAAAAAAGAGCTGATTGCTTACCTACAATCTCTCGCAAAAGAGCTTAGCATTCCGATTGTTTATGTCAGCCATAGCCTGGATGAAATCTTGCAGCTTGCTGATCATATGTTGGTGTTGAGCGCTGGGAAAGTGGTGGCACAAGGGCCGTTAGCACAGGTTTGGAACAGTGATGAGATGCGGCCTTGGATTGAATCGCAGGATCTCAGCTCACTGCTTCATGCCAAAGTGATTGAGCCACACGCACAATACCCGATGACGCGTCTTGAGCTTAAAGATGGTAACCACCTATGGGTAAACGGCGAATTGGACTCGAGTCTAAGAGGTTGTTTTATAAAGGTAAGAGTTGAGGCGAACCATGTGTCTCTTTGTACCTCTTTGCCCAAAAACACCAGTATTCGAAATGTGTTACGTGGAAAGATAAAAGAGATGCACCCAAATGAAAAAGGCGATCAGATACAAGTCAAAGTGAGGTTTGGAGAAGACGAACTTTGGGCGAATGTGACGGCCTGGGCATGCGATGAACTGAACCTGGGTTGTGATTCACCGGTTTATGCTCAGATCAAAGGTGTATCAATGGGACCGGCGGATATCGCTCAGTCCCATTAAGTTTAAAAACCTTTTGGCGCTAATTCATGTCGTAGTCTTAGTCTGCTTAGTTCACTAATCTAACTAATCTAACTTAGCTCATTTGGTGATTGCTGCGTTTAAACCAACGCTGCCAAGGTAGGCTAAGTAGTGTGAAGATGCTGACAGCGTACAGCATAGACCAACCCAAACAGACAAAGACCAAGGTACATAATATCAGTGACACCAAAGCAAGCTGCTTCTTGTAACCACTTAGCAGCTTAAAGGCGGCTAACATAGCGAGTAAGTAAACAAGCACGAAGATACCATTGGCCAGTTTTAGGAAGAATTCTAAATCAAGCCCAGAAATCTCTCCCCCAATCGATGATACGAGCAAGATCAAGCCGACAAGTAACGTCGCATTCGCTGGCACACCTCTTGATGACACTTTGGCAATGGCGCCTTGAGGGCGGTACTCTCTTGCTTGCGCCCAAACCATTCGAGACAAGCTTTGCGTGTAAAGATTAACGCTGGCAAAACAGGCCGAGAAACCAAGAATACTGATCAATAGTGCAAATTTAGGCCCAAACAATAAGTCACTCAGATAAGGAATTGAGGCGTGGTCAAACTCTGCGCTGCCATAAGCTGAGAACTTTAGAATAACCACCGAACAAGCCCAATAGGTTGCCCCCGCAATGAAGCTTCCGATGAGAATGGCGATAGGAAAGTCTCTCTGTGGGTTCTTAAACTCTTCCCCCATATGGGCAAATGCCTCTATGCCGACAAAGCACCAAAACATAACACCGAGTGCCGCGGTTATAGGCCAGATTGAATCTACAGACATGGCAGGCATGACAATATCGTCAGTGGTGATCTCGCCTTTCCAAAGGAATGCACCAATTAAAGCGAAGATGCTGAGCGCGATGACAGTTTGAAGTCGCCCTGAGGATTTACTGCCCATTAAGCTGACAAAAATCAGAATGAACACGGTTAAGATCTGTGTAAATAACGATGAGTTAAGCGGCGCTGGTAATATCTGCTGTAAGAAACCCGCGGCAAGAGCGACAGCAGCAGGAACACCGACAGGAATGACACTGACAAATAGCCACGCGACGCTGCGTTCTAGTCTACGACCAAACGCTTGACGAACAAAGTAAGCCGTTCCACCCGCGCTTGGATATTGTTTACCGAGCTCTGCGAAGGTGAGCGCGATCGGGCATATCGCAATGAACAGGAAGAGCCACGCCCAGAGAGACATGTCAGCGGCAATGCCTGCTGCAATGGCAGGAATCATGAACAAGCCTGTTCCCATCAAAGTGGTAGAAAGTTGGCCAATGCCAGAGATAAGGGTGATTTCTTTTTTTAGTTGGTTCATACATCGCTCCATGATTCTGATGTGTAGCTTAGCGCTTCTGTTCTTCAAACACATCTAGCAATTTGTCTTAGTTGGGCGTCAAATTGACGGTTTCTCATCATCTAAACCGTCAATTTGGCTATTCCTAACTCTTGCCTCTCTTTCTTGGCTCTATGCCCTAGCAGTTGGAAAGCTGCCAATAATGGCTCAGTCAGCGCTAGTTTTTTATTGAGTTCATCGCTGAATGTTCGTACCAACGCTGATCATAAGCACCTGAGTAGTCTGGGTCGGAGATGGATGAAGGAAGATCATCGCAACGCTCTAACGGGCCGACCACGGTTCTGTAAGGTAAAACCCCGGCCCAGACGGGAACATCAAGATCGGCATTATCATCATTTACGCCAAAGTTGCTGATTTTAACGGAAGCTTCAGTCAGTGGAATGGCAAGCAGCTCAGTCGCATTGAGTTCTTTTTGGTTACTCAGTCTGACTTCTGAACATCGGTTCGGCGCGATTTGCTCAATGAAATGATTCAATAAACGATCTTTCTCATCATTATCATCAATACGAGAAAACTGCCCTAAAACCACGGCAGACCGGTAATGGGCACTGTGGTGAAACGCTGAGCGGGCAAGTACCCATCCGTCAAACAAAGTAAAAGTAAGACAAGTTTGTTTCGCCTCTTTGAGCTGTCTTAGTAATCGACTGTTTTTGGCACCATGAATATAGACTTGATCCTCCACACGCCAAGCCAGCATAGGGATGACGATTGGTCCTTTGTGATCTTCAATTGCAATATGAGCGATAAGGCTCTCATCAATAATTTGATGTAATGCTTTTGGATCGAACACGGCCTTTCTTTCGCCTTTTTTAATCGTTGTTCTTTCTGTTTTGGATAACATAGACACTCCTTTTGATTGCTTCCTATTTGTTCTATTTGTTTTGCTTTTATCTAACCGTCCTACTGAGTCATGAGCATTTGAATTATTGAGAGCAGATACTTGCAATAATAATGTTAACTGGTAGCTTAAATAGAACCACTTTTTAAATAAAAGTAGATCCAGTTATGCAGCCCATCGATATTGGTGATCTCTCATTTGATCGCACGGCTTCCTCTCTGCAAAAGCAGTTGTTTTCATCCATTCGCGAAAAAATAGCGACACACCTATGGCCTAAAGGAGGAAAGCTTCCTTCTACGAGAAAATGCGCGACTGAACTTGCAGTGAGTCGAAACACGGTGATTGCGGTGTATGAACAGCTGGCCTCGGAGGGGTATTTGGAGTCAAAGGCTGGCTCTGGCTACTATGTCGCGATTGAGCTACCCGATTATCTGTTTTCATCAAAAGTGGCTATTGCCCAGGGAGATGTTCAATCCGGTAAAGCTGAAGCTGATATCAATCGCAGTTTTGCGCCTGGTGTCCCAGAGCTGAGTAGCTTCCCAATGGTGAAATGGAGCCGATTGCTGCAAAGACATGCTACAAGAGTTAGCCTACTCGGCAATCAAGAGCTTCAAGGCGACAGTGGTTTAAGGCATGCGCTTTGTGATTACCTATCGAGTAGCCGTTCGGTGAATTGCAGTGCCGATCAAATTATTATTACCTCCGGTGCGCAGCAAGCATTGTCGCTGGCGGTCATGTCTACAGTGAACTCCGAAGACAGCATACTGATGGAAAATCCTGGTTACGTTCAAATGAGAAAGGTGATTGATCTACTAGGGATAAATTCAGAACCCGTCTCAGTTAGACCACGACTTGGGTTGGATCTTTCTCAGGTGAAAGCGAGTCGGGCGAAAGTACTTTATGTGACTCCGAGTAATCAATACCCGATGGGGACAACAATTGATTTGGAGCAGCGCATAGAGCTGATTCGTTGGGCGAAAGAGCAGGGGCGATTCATCATTGAAGACGATTATGACAGCGAGTTTCAATTTGCCCATCGGCCATTCCCAAGCCTTCAAGGGCTATCTGTGGAAGTTGGCGCAGATGCCAGCGTTCTGTATGTCGGTTCATTAAGCAAGGTGATGTTTAACGGCTTACGTTTGGGGTATTTGATCGTCCCTAAACCTTTGCTTTCGCGCTGTTTGGAGATTAAAGATGCGCTTAGCGGGGATACCGCGACTCACGTGCAAGCAGCGCTAACGGATTTCATCGTCGAGGGAGATTTTTTGCGCCATGTGAGAAAAATGCGGCGTATCTATAAACAAAAACACAGTCTAATTGTGGAGGCGATTACGCATCATTTTCCTGAAGAGGTTGAAGTGATCAGTCAGGCTGCAGGTCTTCACGTCACGCTCAAATGGCTACATGGCATCAATGAGATGGAGTTCTGTGAACAAGCAAAAATGAAAGACATTATTGTGCGCCCATTGTCTATGTATGAGAGAGAGCCGATGAATCACCGAGTGTGGCAAGGCGCGGTGTTGGGATTCGGGAACATCAATGCAGGTGATATCGAGAGTAAGATAATGGAACTTGCACAACTGTTTCAAACATGAATAATTGACGTTAATCGACAAGGGTTGTTTTTGAATTAATTTCGCACAACTTCAGAGTGTTACGATGTACCAGTTAGGGTAGTGAGACGCGTTTATACGCAGAAGGGAATCAATGGACAAGTTTGATCAAATCATCGTCGATATCTTGCGACACGATGCACGACGTTCCGTCAGTGATATCGCTCGAGAGGCCAATTTATCGCGTTCAGCAGTGACGGCAAGGATTAAAAAATTAGAAACAGAACAGGTCATACTGGGCTACCATGCTCAACTGGCTAAAGGGAAGGAAGAGTCTTTAATCAAAGCCTATTTAGCACTCAAGTTTGATACCTCAAGTTCGGCGCATCATTGCGAAAAGTACGCCAATCAAATCTATCTTATTGACGGTGTAAAGTGGTGTCATGCCATTAGCGGTGAGACCGACATGATGATTTTTATAGAGACGCCGAGCATGGAAAGGCTGAATGAAATACGTGATGAGCTAAATGCGATTCCTGAGTTGAGGCACCTAATCACGCATACGGTGTTGACTGAATTTTTTAACACCTCTTCAAAGTAAAAACCGGCAGTAAAATCGGATAGACTGCGTAAACGTGTCCCCGTTTCTTATTAGAGCTTCTTATCAGAGTTTCGTGTTGGATTTTCAGATTAGAATTGATTCGATTAGAGAGTGATCTCAGCGCGAAACGGGCCTTTGTTTCATTTTGAATAGCTCGCTATCCAATCCTGCGGGATAAGATAGCGAGTAACAAATGGTCTAGGGCAACAAACGCTAGAAAGAAGAGTTAGGTTGCTTTAGAAATTCCACTTCTGCCTTAGTTGAAAGACGATTTAAGATGATATTTCGATGAGGGTAACGTCCAAACCGCTCAATAATATCGCGATGCTTTTTCTCAAACTCTATGTTTGATTCCACACCATTCTTTTTGAACAATTCAACGGCAATGTCATGGATGGCCAGCGACTCGCTGTGCATAAAAGGCATATAGAGGAAAGTACGTTCAATTTGAGTTAGAGGCTCATCTAGGCCTTGGCGAACGGCTTCTTGAGCGAGCGACAACGCTAATGTGTCTGAGGCAAAAGATTTGGGAGAATCGCGGTACACATTCCGTGAGAACTGGTCGAGAACAATGATCTCAGCTAAGCGCCCATGAGGCGTCGTACGCCATTCAAAGAGCTCACACTGGGAGGCTTGAGCGAGCAAAGTACCAAACTTCTTTTTGATAAGGTTATCTACGTTTTCGTCCTTAACCCACCACTTTGATGGCCCTAGTTCTTCGAACCAGAATGTTAGAACATTGCGGTAATCCATAAAACTGTCCCTCTGTCATACGATACGCTTGAAACGGCCGCTGGCACTAATATTTTTGCTAATGCTGTCACGTCGTTCGAGTTATGTTAGATAGGCACCAACCCAATGCAAACTCGTTGCCAAAATAGAGTTAGCTTGGTGCCTCTGCTATGGCTCGGTTTACATGACACTCGCCGCTTTGTACTTAATGCGCATACATTGAATAACGTGTGTTATTCGAGATAGCTGCTGAACTGAAACAGCAGCCTCATGAAAGATTAATGCTTATTCAAAAACAGGCGCGTCGTAATCGTAACCTTCATCGGAATACGCGGTCACCATCGCGTCTGCGACTAAGCCAGTTTCCGCTTTCACTTGTGTCTCGAAAAAATGTTGGATTTGCTTACGACGACCATGTGCAGACCATGACTCCGCATCTTCCCAAATCTCGTTGAATACGATTGGGTATTCGTTATTGGTTGCACTTGCGTGTTTAATCTGACGAGTGAGCATGTATTGAATACAGCCTTGCTCACGGTATGCATCGGGTTCAAGGGCTTTCAGAACCTCGAACAACTCAGACTCTTTCCCTTCTTTAGGCTTAAATTGTGCTAATACGTAAACGCGACTTGTCATGATAATTCCTAGTTTGCTCAGAAAGTTACACTGATGTTAGTTGAAGTTGAAAGCCGTTGGCAAGAGTTGTCGACAACGAACCTCTCAATTTATCCGCGTTGTGAGGCTACTGCAGCTTTGTATGGCAGATTGATTACGATTGCTTCGTCGCCAATAGAACACCACAAGAAGCTAAGAACCCGCCAGAGAGTTTGTTCAACAATTGTTTGCTGCGTGTACTTTGAAATAGACCGCTAGCACTCGAGCCTGCCCACGCGTAAAGCGCGAGTACGCCACCAACAGAGAGAGTTACGATAACGATGATGCTGATAATGCCAGACAAAGAGAGCGTTCCCATATCAATAAAAGCGGGGAAAAACCCCATGTAAAACAATATGGCTTTCGGGTTGGCAAGGGTCGTCAGTAAACCAGTTAAAATACTCGATCTTGTGATTTTACTTTCAACCTCAGGCTTTGGCTCTGTTGCTGTACTTGCCGTCCATGTTGTGTAAGCAAGCCAGAAAAGGTAGGTGATGCCAATGTATTTAAGCAATGAAGCGAATTCTCCCATAATGGCAGACACCGCAGAAAGCCCAGTTAAGGCGAGGGCGATAAAAAGGTAGTCGGCCAATAGAACACCAACGATCACCAGAAAGCCTTGTTTAAATCCATTACTTATCGAGCGTGATAGCACGGCAAGTACACTTGGCCCTGGAATTAAGGCAGATAACGCCATGGCAATGAATAATGCGACAGTTGCTGAGAGAGACATGATGAGTCTTTTTCCTATTTTAAGATGATTGATTCCGTATTAAAAAGAGCGAACAAAGTCGTTCGTTTCAATCGCTGCTTTACCGACTAAGCGCCATCGGCACAAATCGAATACCATTGAAATTGGATTCGTCGCTGGTGGCTTTAAAACCATTGGTTTGATAGAAATCGACGGCATTGACTGACGATCGAAGACTAATATTGTCGTTGTTTGTTGAGACGAGCAGCGCGTTAAGGAGTTGAGTACCCACACCTAGCCCCTGTGCTTCTTTGGATACAAATATATGAGTAATATAGTTTTGATCTCTGATTGCGCCAAAGCCGAGAAGGTTTCCTGAACTCATGACTTTCAGTGTGACGAATCGTTCTTTGTTGAACGTTGTTGTGAGATCGGGAAGAACTGAGCTTTCATATTGTTCTTTTCCCTGTTCGTTGAAGTGGGGAAGGATGTCAACGTTTGATACATCACGAACAAGTTTGCTGATCGCTTCAGAATCGTGCTCAGTGGCAATGCTTATGTCCATAACGTTAAGCCTCAGTCCTGAATTTCAAAGATGGAGTCAATAATAATAGGCAAATTGCCTCTCACTGACATGGCCCCAAACACAGAACGTGCGTGAACGCCTTTATGGCCAAACACTTCTGCCATCAAGTCAGAACAGCCATCGAGCACTTTGGGGTGTTGCTCAAACTCTTCCGTCGCGTTGATAAACCCTTGTAATTTAACGACTCGGCTTACTTTATCGAGTGAGCCTAGTTCAAGTTTTACCGCTGCTAAAATGTCTAAACCAGTGGCTTTGGCAAATTCATAGCCTTCTTCTACCGTATACGTTTGACCGAGTTTTCCTTTTGGCACGACAGCACACCCTGCCACTGGCCCTTTTCCTGAAACATAGAGTAAATTGCCCGTCCGAACGCTATTGCTGTAACTCCCTTGGGGATTACTGGCTGTTGGAAGTGTTAAACCAAGTTCAATCAGTCTATTTTCTATCGTCATATGAATTCCTTTTCTGACATATTTTTTTCTAGTCTATGAGCATTCGCTGAGTAATAGTTGCCATTCTTTAGCCGTGACCCAAGATTGATACACTTTTATTCGATAGTATCCATTTTTCGTGAGGGATGTGACCCTAATGTATGGACGGCCTAAGAGTGGTTCCTTGTATCGTAGTGCTGCAATGAGACCATGAAGGTAAATCTCCCCATCTCTTACCGTTAAGCGGCTGTTATTGTCTTGTTGTAGGAAGCCTGCTCGTTGCATGAAGTATTGTGCAATCGTAAAAATAAAGGGGAGTAGGATTGAGGCGAAATTGAGCTCTTGATGGAAAAAGAAAAGAGTGATGATGCCGCCGATGCATGTACCAATTAAAACAAAGACGCTGTTTGAAATAGCTTGTGCCTGCTTATTAAACTCTATCTTCTTTCTCACCCTGTTTGCTTCCTTTCAATGCCTGCCAACGAATTTGATATTTTTAACGAGCGAAAACAATTGTCTAGACTGGAAAGGTATGGAGTGCGATGCATATCAAATATTTGGGGTAGGATGAGAGAGTTGGTGTAAAGGATAGAAGCGCTTGAAACTGAAGGAAGTGGGAAGCCTAAGGAAACACATTCATTTCAATGGATTACGAATGTGTACCCGAGGCGGAGTTCAGTTAACGTCCTTCAGGAAAGGTCGTCAGGTTCTCTTGGGTTGGGCACCAATTCGCCTTATAGCTAGTGTAGATCTGGGCATCGACTGTAACGGGAATGTCTTCATCAAAGGTACTGATGGCGAGTTCGATTTGTTCGAGTGGCGCGTCTTTTACTCTAAACCCAAGGCTAGAGCCGCAATGGCTGCAAAACGTTCTCGTCGTGCCATTTGAGGCCACATATTCTTTCACCCATTGCTGACCAGATAACCATTTAAAATCGGACACACCGACCAGTGTCCCGAACGCAGCGCCATGAAATTTCCGGCACATGGTACAGTGACAGTTTGCAGCGAGCTGGCTAAATCCACTCACCGAGTAGGTTGTCTCACCACACAAACATGATCCTTTATAGCTTTTTTCCATGCCTTAATTTTCTCCCTTTATAGGCGAGCGATAGGTTAACGAAACCACGCATTATTCTCGCTTACTTGAGGCTGGCTTGAATAATTAACAGTTCAATGTCTTTGTCTGAGTTATTGACTAGCCCATGAGTGCCAAACCTCTGATTGACGATCATATCTCCGGCAGTCACGTGCTGTTCTTGACCCTCTATGGTCATAGTGCCTTCCCTTTGAGTATGACATACATCTCTTCGTCATCTCCGTGAGAATGTTCGCCCATTGAACTGCCGGGAGGCATGACCACTCGAATAGCGAAGTCCCATGCACCGTCAAAGCCTTTGCGTCGAAAGGCTCTATAGATTTCAATTGAGCCCTCGCCATCGTGACTGTTTTGATCAATCTCTTTGTCGCAATGGTAGAAATTTCTAATCATTCAGCTCTATTCTCAATTAATGAATCATGAATAGTAATGTCTCTGGATTACTCGAAAGAGTCTAGGTCTATCTTGTATTTATTCAGGACTTCTTGCATTTGCAATTTTTTCTGACCGGCAGAGACCGCCATCACCTTAGCGGTAACGTCGGATATTTCTCCTTTCGTAATCCCAGCACTTTTTGCTTGTGTTAAATAGTATCGCGTACAAGGCAAACAGTTCATTGCCATCGCTGCGGATAAACCAACCAGGAGTTCGGTCTTAGTGTCTAAGTGTTCGTTTTCGTGAGTAGAACGGTAGAAGTTGCTGTAGGCGTCTTGATGTTTTCCTAACATGAGGGATCCTTGCTTGGTGTTATTCGCTTCTATAACACATTGAATAGTAATGACTTGAGGCAGTACCTCTGACATTACTGATTTTTCGCCAAGGAATGAATGCGGATTCGACGCTATTTGTACTGGGTTTGATCTAGGTTATGAAATGGATATCTTAGGGTTAGCTTCTGGCTAATGCCGTCAGCCAAACACCCCAACTCAAACTATGGAGAATGCCTGCGACAGTCATTACTGACCAAACGAACGACAGGAGATGACGCCTCTTCAATACATGTTGTATCAGTACGACAGATGGAAAAACTGCTGTGAGCAACAAAGAAAGTGGTGGAATGACATGGCCAACCTGTGGGCCAAAATTGACGATCATAATCAGGCTAGAGATAAGAGACAATGATAGGAAACCCATTATCAAAGTGCGTTGATTCTTTAATTTGAACGCAAAGACGAATGTGAATAGATAAAACACGATGGCGAAATAAGGCAGCTTCAGAATGCCGCTGATGCTAAGTATTGAGTCGGGAAAAAGCGTCCATAGATTCATACATCAATCCTTGATTATTGGTCGGCAATCAAACTGGCAATGGGCTGACCAGAGCAACAGGCAATAGATTCATTAAATCATTCTTTGGCGGCAAGTTTCACCACGTTCATTCTAGTTCAGTGCTCAGAAGCCATAGACTTAATCGCTTCGGATATAGATGAAAAGTGGATCTTTGTCAGACAGAGTTCTGCTTGACTGAACTCATGAGCTTGAATGAGCGTAGTTACGTATTCTAAGTCCAGTGTGTTGCCTGTTTTGATGAGGTTAATAGTGCCGACGCTTTGCTGTATTTGATAGCTAACGCCTTGTGAGTCAATGGCAATGTCTTCTTCATCCATGATCAAATCATGACATTCACGCATCAGTTCGGATTCAGATTCTAGGTAAACAAGCTCGTCGTCACCATTGAGTTTAAGTAAGCACGGCCAATCAATCATAGGAAAAATTCACTACTGAGTAGGTTAGTTGAAATTAAGGTCAATATAACCGCTCACCTTATTGTTGAGAACCCTCAGCACATAAATGGTTGAGGTGGCGACTGTGCTGGCTCAGTTCATTACTTCACTCAGCCATGCACAGTCATAGTCTTTAGGCCTTAAGGTTAATAATTGCTGCTGAACGAGTGCTGATGCGGTCAAGATACCAAGTGCCTTTACAGGGGCCATTGGTTAAATGCCACTTTCCTTTGATGCTGTTATTACTCGCGGTTGCAGAAAATCGGTAGTCCCATTGTCGGTGGCTCGCGTACAGTTTTAGCTGGCCATCTTCAGATACCCAGCCCTGCAGTGACGTTCCGTTGTAGGTTAGGCGAAGAGAGGCTTTTCCATTAACGATCTTTCCTGTGATTGTGGTCCGTTCGCACAGATTGTTGCCCGTCGTATTAATCCGTCTCCCTGTCCAATCACCGTCAAATTCTGTGGAGACGGAAAAATCGGGCTCTTCTGGCAATTGTGGAAAAGAACCATCATTGCCCGAAGTAAAAAGATTGAACTTGCTACCGATAACGACAAACAGGATGAAGCAGATTGATACCGCTAAGAGAAAGCCTTTCTTCACTATTCTTCCTTTTGGGTCATTGAACTAATGTTGATAGAACTGCATCTCTAGCTAATCGACAAGCTATACGAGTAGTATTTGGTGTCTTTCACAAACCCGATCTTTTCGTAGAGAGACTGCGCGGTCAGGTTGTCTTTGGCGGTACCGAGATCGACACACACCGCTTCTGTCTGTTTGGCCAGATCAATGGCACAGTTAATTAGCCCTCTCGCAACGCCTTTTCCACGGGCACTTGGAACAACGAACAGATCATTCAATACGATGACCTTACCAAGTGATAGAGAAGAAAAAGAGTGATAATTCAGTACAAAACCAACAGGCTTCCCAATAGGATACGCATCTGAATCATAGGCAATATAGACTGTTGCTTCGTTACTTTCTAAGCGTTGGCTAAGGTATTCACGAAATCTTTTGGGGTTAGAGGGCTGTTGATAAAAAGCCATGTATTGTTCGAATAATTCGGTGAGGTCGTTTAATTCAAGTGTTGTTATTTGCTTGTAGTTCATACAGTTCCTTTGCACTGAATAGTTAAAGTATGGTGATAAGTGAGCTTGATTGTTCGAACTTGATCGATGCAGTCAAGCTTGTTATCTCGATTAGTTATTGACGGAAAAATTCATCTATTTCGTGTATTAACTGGCTGGGTTCTTCTTCGATAACGAGATGACCTGAACGTGGAATAGTCACAAGTTGTGAGCCTTTAATCTTACCTTTCAGTAAGTAAGCTTGCTCACAAGGGATCCAGGTGTCTTTTTCGCCCCATAGAATCAAAGTAGGAGCCTTAACTTCATCAAATCGATGTTGAAACTCATCCGTGAATTTGGAGTCGGCTTGCGCGATCTGTCGGTAGAACGCTTTTTTCCCAACCTCACCAGACCAAGGTTTAAGAATGCCATCTAGGGTTGATTGCGGTAACGCTTGGTAGGCCGCCGTTTTTACATACGCTTCGACAATTGCAGTGTGTATGTAGTCCGGAACGCCTGAAAATGCTGTCTCATGTTGCTCGATGTGTTTGAAAAATGGGGAGCCCCAGGGTGATAGCGCAACTGGGTCAATCACGACCATTTTTTTATATTGGCATTGGTTCAGTATGTGACTTCTTAATACCGTGGTTCCGCCAAAGTCATGGCCAACAATGAACGGTCGTTCTAAACCCCAGTGTTGTATTAATGCAGCCAATAAACGGTTTTGTACGCCAAGAGACACATCGGCATCGCTTTTATCGGATTCACCGTACCCAAGAAGGTCAAAGAAATAGACTTTATAGTGTCTGGCTAATCCATCTATTAGGTGGCGCATATTGTACGATGACCAAGGTGTTCCATGGACGATGATTAAGGGCTCGCCTTCCCCTTTAGAATCGTATTTTACGGTTCTTCCATCGAAAGAGATTGTGTTGGTTAACGTCCAGTTGTTCAATGTTTTTTCCTTGGGTTTACCTACTAAAATAGTGGCGATTAAAGGGTTGGGCCTTTGTTCAAGGTAAATAATAACCTTGCCATTGGCGAAAACCAACGCCATTACCGACGCTTTCACAGGCTTTTCGTATCAATACACAGAATTGAGATAATCGGCGTCAGTGACGGTAATGTTGCCAACAAGAGCAGCGGGCAAGTCTTCCTGGCCATTCGTGATTACTCGTAAACTTTATCTTCATGCTTAAGCCAACCGTGAATGTGTCGGTTTCCAGGATCTTTGTGAGTCCAATGTATGACACCGCCCTTATTGTTCCACTCATAAACGCCATAAAATTCAATATGATCGCCCACACGTAATTTTTCGATTCTCGGAGCTAGGTCAATATTATGGGCAACTAAAAGGGTCTGCTTGCTTTTCAGCTTAAGGATGAATTTTTGGTGACGAGAGCCTCGGTTATCATCAGGAAGGATGCGGGTGACATTTCCTGCCCCAAGAACCTGCATTTCACTTTGGTGATTCTCGAATGCGTGTTTAAGTTTAACGTCATCTGCGAAGGCGCTAAACGCAACGCTGCTAAGTACAAGGCCGCTAATTACAAGGCTACTGAGTACTGTGCCGCTAAGTACTCTGCTCAGTGTCAGGCAGAATGTGGCTAGAATCTTTTTCATTTAATCTCCGTATCCAAGTTTAAAGTGATTGTTTTTCTTTTAGATATAAGTAGAGAGGCAGACCGCACGACACACCAACAGACAAGGTACCTATAACAGCAATGTAGCGATACCGAATGTTATTTCTTTTTCCATCTACCATGATGAACCCGAGCAGTGCGATGGCCGAAACAAAGACATCTAACCACGCAAAAATGCTGATAGGGTTCACAATGGCATCTTCGAAAAGTCGGAAAATATCAACGCCATGGATAAACAACCAAGGCAGTAAAGCGGCATAAGGTAGAGCGATACCAACCAGAGTAAGAAATAAGTAAAATTTTGCCATTTCGAGGTCCATGACGTTAGGATAAATGATTCTGTCACCAGAATAATGAGTTTAAAATCGCTTTCAACGGCCTAACTGTCGTAATAATGATACTCGTGCAGTTTCACTATAAACATAGGTGTCATTGCTTGCAGTAGTACGAATTTCTTTGTTTTACCCTGCCTTGCTTTGTTTTCTCCGATCAGCGACATGTCTTGAGTTTTGCTGATGGCATTAATAACTATTCTGCATCGCTCAGGTCAATATACAGTCTCAGCATATCTTTATGCTGGATACCATCCTCAAAAATGGGCTCAGGGTAATGGTCAATAAAGTGATTTTTGGCAACAGCGTCTACTCTGAACCCCGCTCTTTGATAGTAGGTGAGTTGGTGGCCAAAGGCACCGGTACCCAACTCAACCCGCACAAAGCCTTTATTGGCTAATTGTTCTAGAGAATAGCGCAGTAAACGTGTCCCTATGCCGCGCTGTTGATGGTCAGGGGAGACCGAAATATTGAAGATCTCGATGACATTCTTATTTGTTGGCTTAGCGATACAGGCGGCCACAATGTCTAGGTTCTCTTTTGCAACAAAACAGATACCTCCGTTTATATAAGACTCAATACTGGCTTGGCTGGGATCTGCCTCAAGGAGAAGCGACATAGGAATGGCATTGGAATGTTCTTGTGAGTAATCCATGATGAAACCTTTGATATGCAGGGAAGGATATCGTATCTAAATACGCTTAGCATGTGTGATAAAGTGGAGTAGAAATCGATTATTTGCTTAAGATTCCGTTATCTCACTAGGTGCAAGTCGATCTTGCTAGCAACGATTTGTGACTATGCGTGAATTTGGACAGTGGGAGATCGGGTGCACAACTCTTCATCCTGCTCTATGCTTACTTAAACGTTTATTTCGGGTGTAATTAATTGAAAATACTGATTATTGGCGGAACAGGTGGGATTGGTTCTGCTTTAGTGGACCACTTTCTAAAAACCAACCCGAGCGCAATCGTGTTTGCGACTTATCATTCGAAACAACCTCAAAAAGATCATGATCGCCTTCAATGGTTTCAGTTAGACGCCACGTCGGATCTAGAGGTTCAAGCGCTTGCCGCGCGGCTATCAAAAGAAACCAAAAACTTAGACATTTTACTGAATACAACGGGTTTTCTGCATAATAATGAGCGAAAGCCAGAGAAAAGCATCAGCGAATTTGACCCAGATTTCTTTTTACTCAATGTACAAAAGAACGTGCTTCCGACGATGTTGCTGGCGAAACACTTCTCAAAGTTATTGAAATCAGATAAAAACACGCATTTTGTGTCGCTGTCTGCTCGGATTGGAAGTATTGAAGACAATCGTATTGGCGGTTGGGTGAGCTATCGATCGTCGAAAGCGGCACTGAACATGGCAATTAAGACAATCAGCATCGAGTGGCAGCATAAGTTGTCCAAATGTCGAGTGTTCGCGTTCCACCCAGGAACAACGGATACGGATTTATCGAAACCCTTCCAAAAAAATGTGCCCGAATCAAAGTTGTTCAAACCTGAATACGTGGCACGTTGTTTAGCGGAATTCATTGAATCGTCTGACACCAAGAAATCGGGACACTTGTACAGCTTTGATGGGAGTGAAATTCCTTGGTAGCGTGTCTATTTACTCGAAAACTGGGCGGAAGAAGCTTCGTTCATAACTGAGGATACAGCCTGTTGTCTCGGCAAATTTGAATGCCGTTATACAGTCAGCATCCTTGAATGATTGTGTGCGGTAGGCTTCATACGCGGCAAGGCTTGGGAAGGTGAATAGCGCGAGGGCGATGTTATTTGCGCCTTCGGAAGGCAAGAAGTAACCATTGTGTTGGCCACCGAACTTGTTCACCAAAGGGATCCACATCTTGGCGTACTCTTCAAAGTCGCCGATTTTAGTTGGGTCGAGTACATACCGTAAATAACATGTCACCATTGTTGTATCTCCATTACGTTGAAGGCCACTATTTTGCTGCCATAACTTTATCGGTCATAGCTTTAACAACCAAGCTCTAACAGCCATAGCTCTTTAGGCCAATGCTTAATCAAATTGGGTTGCTTATTTCCATCCTTGTGCCCACTGGCTAGCGTCTTTTAACTCATGCCAATCTATCGGGTATTCATTCTTCGATAAAATGGCTTCTATCGTACAAGATGTAACCAAACCTTCTTCATCAAAACTTACTTCAGAGATCAGAAAGTGCTTCTCTCTATTGAGTGGTTTGATGGCGGTCCATTTGCTATTAAACAGCTTTGCGGGATTTATTCTATTCATAGTAATGCCTGTGTAGTGAGTTTTCACCTGATTTATACGCACAAGGTCGGTGAAAAGTTCAGTCGAACTCGAATAATACTTTTCACTAATCAGTAGGTTAAAACAATCACTTGGGTTGCAGTGCCAGTAAGCGGGTGATTCACGTGAAAGATCTTTCAAACTGAAGGTTAAATTTCCACCATTTACCCCGTATGATGATAGTGCTGATGTTTTCTTCATTAGGAGGTAACGATGTCAAATGTAGGTAACAGTCCAAATATAGGTAACAGTTTGGTAGAAGGGCGCGTTGTAGGGAGAAAGCAATGGTCTACCAAATTGTTCAGTCTAGAAATTGAAGCTCCCGTAGAGACTTACGTTGCAGGCCAGTTTACTAAGTTGGGGTTAACAACTGACAGTGGTGAATGCATACGTAGAGCCTATTCCATGGTCAATCACCCAAATCACGCACACGGCTCTCACCGTATGGAATTCTTAATCATCGCCGACGATAATGGCCAATTGTCACCCAGGCTAAATGCTCTTGACATAGGCGATTCTTTGTATGTTGGTAAACAGCCGTCTGGGTTTATGACCTTAGAGGAGATCCCAGAATACGCCGACGAACTTTGGATGCTTGCAACCGGTACTGCAATAGGGCCGTTTCTTTCCATGTTAGAAGATGAATCGATGGAGAGTCGATTCAAGAAAATTGTATTGGTTCACGCCGTTCGAACAAAACAAGAGTTGGTGTATTCGGATTCGATTGCTGAACGGAAGCGCGCGCTTGGCGACAAGTTTCACTACGTGTCGGTCGTATCCCGTGAAAATGATGATTTAAGTTTGAGTGGGCGAGTGCCAGAGTTATTGAAACATAAAGAAATTCAACGCCGAGTCGGAAGTGATCTTACTGTTCCAAGTAGCTTTGTTTACATATGTGGTAACCCAGTCATGGTGAAAGACACAAGTGCTGCGCTTATTAATCTAGGGCTGAGCAAGCATTTACGTCGAAAACCTGGGCACTTCTCGAGCGAAAACTATTGGTGAAATATTGGTGAAACCAGTCGCTATCACTTGCTACCCGTTGGAATCCAATTTTCAACGGGTAGCAGTGTTCACTTAAAAGCTCAGGCCCAACGCTTTTAGGTCATTTTCACACTGAGCGGAGTTCTTAAACTGTATAGCAGCAAGGCCTACTGAGATAGCACCCTCAACGTTATGCAGCATATCGTCGATAAAGACAGATTCTGACGCCTCAATTCGATTTTGGTCGAGCAGTGATTGATAAATCTCAGCTTGCGGTTTTAACAACCCAACGTCAGCAGAGACGATACCCCCATTAAAGATCGGCCAGAATGTATAGGTTGACTTAAGGTAGGCAACAATCTCGTGAACATTGTCTGTCAGCGCGTAGATCTTGTATCCGGCTTGTTTTAGCCGTTGCATCAATTCAACCGTCCCGTAAATAACAATCTGGGTTTGCTTTATGTAATAAAACAGGCGATGACATTCCAGTTCGCTGAATCCTAAATCACGTTGGTAAATTGCGCTTGCTTCTTCCTCTGACATGAGACCTTTATTGAGATTAAGCCATGTCTCTGATTGGAAAACAGCCTTAGCGAGATCTTCTGAAGATGCGGTGTCCCCGAAGGTCAGCCGAATGATCTCCAGTGGTGACCATCGGACAATAACGTTCCCAACATCGAACACAACGTTCTTAATTTGACTTTTATTCATAGTAATTCCTGGTGTTAACGCTGAGCTAAGCAGTGGTCGCGCTCACGCTGAAAAAGCCCATACATGATCGTTGTATGGATGAAATAAGCGGTATGGCAAAAGCAGATTGCGTGTCATTTTATATGCAATCACCAAGCATAACGGTATAACAAATATAACGTTTAGCTCAGTGAGAAGCACTGGCGCTGCTAACCATGATTATTTTTGTACGGTTAAGCCATGGATGAGTTCTTCAGCCGTGGGCTCTTCAAACCTTGGTTCCATGAATTCAAACATCATATCGGTCACTTCGAATGCATAGACACTGGGATCCATTTCGGTGTTTCTCTTTTTGACACGTGCTTTACGTACCTCTTGAGCGACACTCAAGTAGTGGATTTCAGCGTCGATACCTAACGCGTTGGCTTTGCTTACAAATAGATCGCGTTGCTCTTTCGTCGTGAACCCTAAGTCCAATAGTACGTTCCCATCGAGTTTTAATATCTGTTCACTGACTTCCCAAATCTGCTCATAGCATCGGGTAACACGTTCTATCATCCATTCGTAATCGAGAGAAGTCATGTCACTAGCGAATAAAGTTTGCATCCATGGATCGATGGAGAACTTTACCGCGCCCACTTCTTTGCTAAGAGAGATTGAATAGGTTGTCTTTCCTGCCCCAGTTGGGCCACTGACCAAAATAAGCCTTGGCATCGGTATTCTCTCCATGAGTTCAAATGCTATTTGAGTATAAGGTACCGTGTCAGTTATAAAGCATTTACTGGGGTATCACCATTGTAATAAATGGCGCTTTCTAGCGAATGAGCATCGCTCTCATTGTTAATACAGGTTTCGATTTCAAGGCTCTTTTCCATGGCTGAACGAAAAAGTTGGCTCATAGACAAAATTCAGCCCCCAGTATACTTATTCAACATGACGCAACAGGTCAGAAAGAAAGAGAGTATAAAGGTCAATTGCCATAAGCCATCAACATAGAAAGACATCCGATTATCGGACCAAACTCTAAGTGCGATATTAAACAGTTCACCTTTGAGACCAAGAACGATAGCTGTGGCAAGGTAGTATTTCAGGAACTCTAGGAGCAGCTTTTTACCGCTCGATAGATAGGTATTCAAAACAGTTCTCTCTGAAGTATTAGCTTGTTCATTCATCATAAACAAGGGTAGTACCCATTTGGAACCTGTCTGCTTTGTTATGCGAACGACCTCTAGGTAGAGAGTTTGGATTGAGTCTTAATGGGGCCTAATGGGAACGGCGTTCTTGAATCTGTCTATTGAATTGAATAGTGAGGCGCATAAAAGTGAGTGGGGTAACCAAAGCTCCAATCCCCCAACGTTTTGGGGAATTGGGCGGTGATTCGATGATATATCGACTACTTGGTCAACATGTTTGCAGCCATAACCACCAACAATGCCGCGAAGATTTTCTTTATTGTAGGAACAGGTAAATGCTGCGTCGATTTAGCGCCTAGTGGGGCTGTAAACCAAGATGTGCACACAATGCCTAGCAAAGCCGGCAAGTAAACGAAGCCTGCAAACCCATCTTCTAAAGCAAACTGACTGCTGCCTGAACTGATGTAACCGACAGAGCCAAACAGAGCAATGACGATGCCACAAGCAGAGGCACAACCAATCGCTTTTTTCATGTCTAGGGAGAAAAACGTCAGTAATGGAACGAGGAGTGCACCACCGCCAATGCCTATCATGGCTGACAATCCTCCGGTGATTGTGGTGAAAATAGTCAACAGACCTTTATTGGGCATTTTGCGTTCTTTCGGAGCGTCACTCTTACTGCTTAAGAACATTTTGAGTGCAATGAGTACGACACAAACGGCAAAGATAATGCGAACAATCTTTTCTGGTAAGAGTGCAGCCATGAAACCACTAATTAATGCGCCAAAAGCCACCCCCATCATTATCCAAGGGGCAATACCCCATGGCACATTGCCATTTTTATGGTGAGCAATGGCGGAAGAAGTGGACGTGAACAAAATCGATGCCAGTGATGTGGCAATCGCAGCCACAACGACTTGGTTAGCTGGTAATACCTCAAAGTGAAGCAAAATGCTGCTCAATACAGGGACAATAACGAGACCTCCGCCGATACCTAATAGCCCAGCCAGGAAGCCAACAACACTGCCCAATATTGCGCAGAATACAATTAACAATAGCAATTCACTCACTCATTTCACCTTATATTAATTAGGGGTAATTACGTCTAAAAATAGTCATGTTCAAATTAAGCTAGCTAATATAACTTTTTAAAAAATAATGAAACATGAATATTTCTCATGTTGATCGTGAAGTAATACCATTGTTAATCAAAGACCGATCAACGCTATAAATGAGGCTCTTCTCTCAAGCACATTTATTTCACTTTATGAGATTCCAATAAAGAAAATAAGTCGAGAATAAACTGGGAACATAAAGAAACAAAAAATAAACCCCAGCGAGAGTAAGGAATAAAGTCAGCATTTCTCTCAGGACATAGGATATCGGAACACGATGAATAAAGAATTCAATTTTTCAATTAAGAGCATTAGTCTTGATGAAAACTATCAACCTTCAGACAGCACGCGTATCACGACTAACTTCGCTAACTTGGCGAGAGGAAACTGCCGCCAGGCAAACTTGCGTAACGCGCTAAAAATGATTGATAACAGTTTCAATGCCTTAGCGCATTGGGATAACCCAAATGGTGACCGCTATTCTGTGGAGCTTGAGATCGTATCCGTTGATATGGATATTGAAGGCAGTGGCGAAGCCTTTCCTTCTATTGAAGTGCTAAAAACAAACATTCTAGATCGTGAAACGAACGAACGTATTGAAGGTATTGTAGGAAATAACTTCTCTTCTTATGTGAGAGACTACGATTTCAGCGTCTTACTGCTAGACCATAATAAAGAACAACCGAAGTTCAGCATTCCAGATAATTTTGGTGAGCTGCATGGGAAATTGTTTAAATATTTTGTGAACTCGAATGTTTATAAGCAGAATTTTAAAAAATTACCGGTTATTTGTCTGAGTGTTTCAGATAATAAAATTTATCACCGAACGGAGAATCAACACCCTGTTTTAGGCTTTGAGTATCAACCCAATGAATCGTCGCTGACGGAACAGTATTTTAAGAAGATGGGCCTACAGGTTCGCTATTTCATGCCGCCAAATAGTGTTGCGCCATTGGCTTTCTATTTCTTTGGTGATCTACTGAATGATTACACAAACCTAGAACTCATCAGCACCATCAGCACTATGGGTACGTTCCAGAAAATCTACCGCCCTGAAATTTACAATGCGAATGCGGTGGCAGGAAAACGCTATCAGCCAAATTTGAAGAATTTAGATCACTCGTTAACTCAAATCGTTTATGACCGTGAAGAGCGTAGCCAATTGGCTAAAGAGCAAGGGAAGTTTGCCGAAGAGCACTTCATCAAACCATATCAAGTTGTACTTGAGCAATGGTCTGCGAATTACGCTTAATCATCCATCTAAATAGGCAGCGGCATATACTATGAAAACATTATTACCTACTTCGACGGCTGGAAGTTTACCTAAGCCGTCTTGGCTTGCACAACCAGAGACACTTTGGTCTCCTTGGAAACTGCAAGGCGAAGAACTCACAGACGGAAAACACGATGCTTTGCGCGTGTCTTTGCAACAGCAACAGCAAGCGGGCACTGATATCGTCAGCGATGGTGAGCAAACTCGCCAACACTTCGTGACGACGTTTATTGAGCACCTCAGCGGTGTTGATTTTGAGAAGCGTGAAACGGTGAAAATTCGTGATCGCTACGACGCAAGTGTGCCGACGGTTGTAGGTCCTGTGAGCCGTCAGAAGCCCGTGTTTGTGGAAGACGCAAAGTTCTTACGCAGTCAAACAGACAAACCAATCAAGTGGGCATTACCTGGCCCTATGACCATGATCGATACGCTTTACGATGATCATTACAAAAGCCGCGAGAAACTTGCTTGGGAATTTGCCAAAATTCTTAATGAAGAAGCGAAAGAACTTGAGGCCGCAGGTGTTGATATTATCCAGTTTGACGAGCCAGCTTTTAACGTTTTCTTTGATGATGTTAATGATTGGGGAATTGCTTGCCTAGAAAGGGCGATTGAAGGTCTTAAGTGCGAAACTGCCGTTCATATTTGCTATGGCTACGGTATCAAAGCCAATACAGATTGGAAGAAAACGCTAGGAACTGAATGGCGACAATACGAAGAAGTCTTTCCTAAGCTGCAAAAGTCGAACATTGATATTATCTCGCTCGAGTGTCATAACTCTCACGTCCCGATTGAACTACTAGAGCTTATTCGTGGAAAGAAGGTGATGGTTGGCGCTATCGATGTTTCGACGAATGATATTGAGACGCCTGAGGACGTCGCCAATACGCTTCGAAAAGCGCTTGAGTACGTTGATGCAGACAAGCTTTACCCTTGCACTAACTGCGGTATGGCACCGTTAGCACGCCCTGTCGCTGCAGCCAAACTGAACGCGTTGAGTGCGGGGGCTGAAATAGTGAGAAAAGAGTTGGCTGACAAGTCTTAATTCAAGTTAAAGTACAATCAGTGAGAGGGTGTGGTGGCAGGAATGCGCTTTGAGGGCAGGGCGGTTCTTTAATCTGCACCACAATCTATCAATCATATTCTGGCTAACGTAGGGACTTTTTCTATTGTTAGCCAGAGTTTTTTAATTGCCACTGCATTGCGATCGCTTAAACAAGCTGCGGCTCTATTCTTCTATTCCTATATTCCCACATTCTTTCCAGGCGTTCAATCGGCTAAATCGAGACTCTTTGCTTCCCAACCTCATGAGCAAAACCACCAACTAAAACCTGAGTTATTCCGAGTTCATTCGATTGAATTTCAGCGCTAATCACGGAAGTACAGCCCATCTTTCTGCCTTGTTCAAAAGTAAAACTCTTGGCATGTTCATCGAAAAGATATTTAGTTAAATAACATGCTAGTGCACCACTTGCGCTGCCTGTCGCGGCTTCTTCTGCAATGCCAAATAACGGAGCGAAGTTACGACAATTTGCGGTTACATCGCTGCTCTTATCGCACATTTCAAACGCATGGATCCCGATAACACCGTGTTCTAGACAAAAGCGGCTGAGCAAGCGTTCATCAATTTGGATCCTATCTAGGTATCCTTGTGGCACTGGAACAATAATGTCAGGCAAGCCTGTCGAAACCACTTGAATGGGTAACTGGGTAGATTCAAGGATGTCTGATTCGATACCGATGAGTTCTGAAATCGTGTTGCAATCTAATTGTTCAGAATACTCAGGTAATTTTTGCTCCATGATGACTCGCCCCGTTGATTCTATCGTTACAGAAAGTAGCCCCGCTTTCGTACGCTGAGTGTATCGCTTGTCGGCGATTAGCCCTCTTTGATGCATGATGGAAAAGGCAGCCAAGGTGACATGGCCACAGAAATCAACTTCATCGGTTACTGTAAAAAAAGACAACTCAAAGTCGGCATCGTGAGCATTAGAGACGAATGCGGTTTCTGAGTGGCCGACAGATTGGGCAATTTTTAGCTTTTCATCGTTGGATAGAGTATCGGCATTTAGAACAACCCCAGCAGGGTTTCCACCAGTCCCATTAGCAGTAAAGGCTTGAACTATAAAGGCTTCCACTGTTTTCACTAGTATGACTCCATGTTTAAAAAATAGCGGTCACATGTTCGAAAAAACGTGATTATATGCTGCGATTTAGTCGGCGTTAAACCTTTCTTCATCTGCGGTCGATAAATTCTCAGCTAAGCCGATTTCACCAACGATGTACATGGCATTTGTGAGAGTTTCTATCGTTTTATTGCCCTCTCTGACGGGGGCGTCACCCGGATTAGGCACCACTTCTTTTTCAACTAGGGAGTTACATACGACGCTTTCACAAACAACACGTTGTTCTTCCATTACGGTAGAATCGGTCGCTTCATATTCATACGTCGTAAGATTTGGTGAACTGTGCGCCAACGCGGAGAAAAGGGAGATGAGAAAAACCCATGCTTTCATTTACTATTACCTCTCGAAATGATTCATTGCAGTTATGAATTATATCTGATCATATTAACCATGAACAGTGTTTCATACAGCTGTGTCATTATTGAAAGCGGACAAAGTTAAGACGGGGTTCAGATTGAATATTGCCCTAAAAGCGAAGCACAAGCCGTTCCCTTTTTTATCGACCTTAAAATGACCTAATGGCAAGTTAACCGGCCGAGAGAAGCGAGCTTATGTATTAGGCAATCAGTAATCAGTAATCAGTAATAGGTAATCGATGAATAAGCGGAGACCTCGAGCATTGAATGGGTCAGTCGAGTGTCATTTAATAGCGTTTACTTTCTACCCGCTTCATGGGCTTCGCTACGTGGAAGGTCTGCATCCAAATCTTCCCAGTTTGCTTTTGAAGTAACGAAATTATGCGAAATAGGGCGCTCTGATATATCACTGTCGAGTATACCCAAGCGAATCCGAAGTCTTTGAGGCGATGTGGAATTTGAGCTATAGATTGGGCTACCGCACGTTTTACAAAAGTATTTACGCTTACCTTCACTGCTTTCGTAAAAAGTAAGCGTGCCGTCCGCATCCGTTACTTTTAAGCTGTCGGCTTCAATAAAAGCGTTAGTCGCATAGGCGCTTCCGCTCGCTTTACGGCACAAAGAACAGTGGCAATGGATTATATCGGTCATTCCACCATTCAAGGACAACTGGATCGAACCACATAAACAACTTCCCTTGTACATTCTCTCTCCTTAGCTCTGCTCAAATCTTGGATTAATTGCTTGGTTTCGTCATTAGCCACGCCAAAACAGATTCAAATTTATCATTGAAATCCTTGAAGCTAAACTAAATTGAAAGACTTGTTTTGGCTTGTGCGGTACGCTTTACCGCAATCACGGAATACGTGTGCCAATGTTTTATTCGACCTAACGATGTTTTAGCTTGCTCGTCACGCTCAGAGAACTTTACGATTTCGAAGCCTGAGAATAAGTCTCTAACTTGTGACTCTGACAAAGGCGTTGTGGGGCTGCGATAATCTGATGCCCAACTGTCTTTCTTACCCATGAAATCACCTGCAAACACGCCACCAATTTCAATCGATGATTTGATGTTGTTCCAAGTGGATTCAAAATGGTTCGGATCAGCAAAAAATAGACTCGAGTTGGCTATAATCACCCCAACTTTTGGGTAATGAAAAGATTCAAATGAAGACTCCGAAATTTCGACGGCAGACTTAGACCCAAATCGATCTCGACAAATGACGATAGAGTCGGGGTTAACATCAAACCCATAGACTTGGTAACCTCGTTGTTCTAAATACTCAATATCGCTTCCAGTCCCGCAGCCACAATCAATCGCTACGTTGAGGTTTGATTCATTAAGTTGGGCGGCAATCTCAGTCCGTTTCGAGTGTGGGCGAGATAATGCCTTCTCATAATATTGACGCCAAATTTCACTGTTGTTATCCATAAGAATGTGATCTCTCGTAAAGTACATAACGCCTAGCCAAGTAAATAGTTAGCCTAATGGAATACCCATTTATTGGTGCATTAGCCAATTGGCTTACATGTCCCTAAGAATGTGCTGTCGTACTGATAAGAATCGATGACTCCATGTCTATCAGTAAAAAAGGTATAGGTGCAACTATCACTGAAGATCTTGTACTGCACTTCAATCTCGCCATGTTCATTTTCACTTTTTTGATGTGGTTCTCCCCAATGAGCGATTAGCTCATCAACATGGTGGCCTGACCAATTTTCACCAAATGAGTTTTCACTGACAAAGAGTGAGCAACCAGAGATTACCGCTGACAAAACAAGCACGATCAGCTTAAGCTTCATAAAGTTCCTTTATAGATGTGTTCAATGAAACAGACCAGAACATATCAGCATTTTATACGAGTAGAAAGAGGGGGGATATTAAATCGTTATTCTTGAACCCCATGTAACATTGCAATGAGCATCAAAGAAAAATGGGTTCGATGCGCTTTCTTATTAGTTCAATTCGATCTTTAGCTCTTGGTTTGAATTGAGAGGTGATAGCTACAACCATTTCATGTTGGGTTGATACGTAGAGTATATTTCCACCATCGCCTATAGCAGCGTAAGTGCCTGTTCTATCGTCAATAACCCACCACAAAAATCCATATGCTTTATCGCCCCACGTGCTTTGTTGACTCACGCTCTCTGTTATCCACTTCGAAGACACGATTTGTTTGTTTCTCCATCGTCCTTTATTTAAAAGTAGCTGACCGATTTTAGCCATATCACGCGTCGTTAACGTAAGCCCCCAGCCTGCAGTATTTACACCCTTTGGATCAGCAATCCATCCGCTACCGGTACTCTTTTTAAGAAAGGCTAGGTAATCGTCTTTATGTCGGATTCTTATATTCCGTGACACCTCGATATTTAATGGGGCAAAAAGATGTTTGTGGGCAAAAGTGAGAACGGATTGATTGGTTGAGTTTGCGATGACTCCCGATAAGACTTGGATACCAACCGTCGTATATTTAAATTCGCCTATTTCTCGCTTTCCCCCTAAAAGGTCTAACGCCGCGGTTGTCCAATCCTCGCTCGAATATACCTTGGTGTACGGCTCTGATTTAAATTTGTACGGCGCATTCATGGTTAATAAATGCCTCAGTGTGAGCTGTTGTATCGTTTTCTCGCCTCGCTTTACCTTGTAAGAAGGAAAGTAATTCAACACGTTATCTTCAATGCTATTTATATACCCTTTGTCTACGGCAATACCCAAGAGAATAGAAAGAATACTCTTAGTAACAGATGCAACATGCACCGTACTGTTTTCATCATACCCATCAGAGTAGTACTCATGTTCAAGTTGACCTTTAATTAGAATGGTAAGACCAGACAAATTCGAATATTCATTCCTAATAATAGTATTTAGGTTCTTCTTTCTTTCACTCATCATCAACCTCCCTCGTTATTATCGATAGTGGAAGAAAGGGTAAAGAGAATAATTTTAATTGTATAAATAAATTTCAAAATATTTATACAATTCAACCGACTTTGGCTGGGTGAACTCGAAGAGAGATAACGTTGCGGCTTGTACTGATGTGTCGCGCATCTATTTCGATTATCGAAGTATTGGCAGTAATCCAAAAACCAACAAAGTGCAGGCGATCAGTGATAATAGTGAACCAGTACGTACCAGTATCTTAACCGTAATCTCGGTCGTGACGGTTGCTGAAAACCCAGCGCCAGCGATTGGAAGCGCTTTACTTGCACCTGTTATAGAGGCAATAGTAATTCCCAACCAAATCAGTATAAACCCCAATGCAGAACCATAAGCCACAAATGCGTCTAAAGATAAAGGCAGCTCAACCAGAGACCAGATAATCCCAAAGATCGCCAGGGCCATTCCGCACTGAATCGCTGTCACGTGACCAGAAAGAGCCATCCGAGAATTTTCTACAGTCGGTATCAATGCCCCCTGTATTAAGCCGACAAGAAAAAAGACAATGCCAGTGAAGATGAGGTGTGCGCCTACCTGTGTAAGTTCTATCATGATGCTCCCCAGGTAGATAAAAGGCTAGGCTCAGTGACGTTGCTGATATTCCTGAAGTCACCTAAGTAAAATCGGGCGCTTTGTTCATATTGGTTTCTATATTTTTGACAGGTATTCATTGTGAGTCTCCATTGAAAAAACACATGGTAAACAACGGAATACCAAATTTCATTCACCTAGATTCATTTTTTAATTTACTCAATGTCTGGGGAGCGACACCGAGATAAGAGGCGATATGATAAGATTTAACTTGGTCAAATATAAAAGGGTATTCGTTAAGTAAACGATCATATCTTTCCACCGCAGTCTCTGACATGAGTGAAAGGACACGCTTGTAAGTTGCAGAATAATACGTGTCATGTATCCATATCTTCGCTAAATGCTGCCACTTTTTTTCTTGTGATAGGAACGTATTGAGTTCTTCCAATGACGCCACATAAAAAACCGAATCTTCAAGTATTTCAAAGCTAAGCATTGACCCTGTTTGTTCAGAATAACTGACACTATCGTCCATAAAGTGGTTTAAACCATGTTTACTGTTACCGCGGAAATAGAGTTGCCAAGTGTGTTCTTTGCCATTCATATCACTAAGATACGATCGGGCTAAACCACTTTTAATAAACCATATTTCACTAAACACTTTACCAGCGCGATGTATCGTTGTTCCTTTCTTGACATGTTTTATTTCAAATATTCCACAAGCATGCGCCCACTCATCATCATTGACAGGAATATAGTGCTCAATCATTTTTCTATAATATTTCATAAGCTTACAGTTATAGATTTCTTAGTTTAATGCCTTGCTAACTAGTGGGGTATGTTTTAGAGGTCCACTTTAGTAATTTGTTAGCCGGTGGCTTTGCCATTGAATGCTGATTATTGGTGCAACCCTTATTATTTGAACCAATGCACGATATTTGTAGAACTTACTTAGGCAGCAACTCGGCATTTGACTCGGCCAAACGAAGCGCCCTAAATTGAACATTAACATCATGCGATCCAGTAGCGCCAAAAAACGTTGCCAATAAAACAATACGGCGAAGGTTACTGAGCCAACTTTAACCTTAAAACCTTTCAAAGCATTAAACGACTAACGCCGCATTAAGGTGTGACGCGCGCTTGCCATACTGTGAGCGAAGCGAAACCGGCAAGCGTAAGGAATCACTCTTAAATGCTTGTATGGATAATAAGCACTCCAATCGGGTAATGTGAGACCCAGGCTTTAGCTGCAACTAAAGCTTTCTATGTAGCAGTTCGTTTAAATGCTGGCTCCTCTATCGAGAGACCGATAACAAACATGAACGCTACCTAGGACTCCAAGCCTAAACCTCGAATAGTCGACTGGGTCTCGAACCCGCATTACGCAAGCAAGAGTTAGCTTATTATGAATACCAAAACCAATCAAAGCATCAATGTTGGAGTTGATACCGGCAAATCACAATTAGACATCCACATCAGGCCACTAGACCTATTTTTCTCTGTAGAGAATACAGAGAAAGGGATCAAAGCGGCACTCAAAAGAATCAAGAAGCACGACCCAGTTCGCATTGTTATTGAAGCGACAGGGCGTTTAGAAATGCCTTTTGTGCTCGCATGTTCCGAAGCACAACTACCTATCGTTCGAGCCAACCCTGTCCACATCAAGAGGTTTGCCGGTGCAATTGGACGACGTGCAAAGAACGACCGACTTGATGCGGAGCTTATTGCTCACTACGGTGAAGCGATTCAGCCCAATATTACTCAGATTAAGCCTAAAAACATTCGTTTAATGAGCGACTTAGTCATTAGAAGAAACCAGTTGCTCTCAATGCAAACGATGGAGAAAAATCGACTTCAGATATTACCGAAGGAGCTACATTCATCCATCAAACCCATGCTGACCGCAATGAAAAACCAAATCAAAAAAATAGAAGAGAAGCTCTTAAAGCTAATCGAAGAGAGCCCAGAGTACCAGGCTAAGAATGCACTTCTTCAAAGTGTTCCTGGGATTGGAAATATAGCGGCCTCGTCAATCATCAGCAACGTACCTGAACTTGGCTATATCACCAATAAACAAGCCGCTTCACTAATCGGTGTAGCACCAATAACCAAAGAGAGTGGTCGGTATAAAGGCAAGCGAGTC
>NZ_MCWZ01000112.1:10288-42647 GCF_002877365.1 Vibrio sp. 10N.261.55.A7 | reverse complement strand
ACTCAGTTCATTGAAACCAAAGTTGAAACCGAAGTTTCATTTTTTGATTATCATCAACGAGTGCCCACACAGATTGATAGGTTTAAATTGTTAAAGAGCGTTGCTTTGTGAAGCTTTCTTCTCAAAGCGGACGGCCATTCTAGCGATTTAAGTTTCAGTGTCAAACACTTTTTGAAATTTAATTCTTTCTGACTTTCCGTCTTACTGAACATTGCTGAGGCCTTGTGGCGTCTGCCGTGTCAGTGGATGCGCATTATAGACAGACTCGATAATAGCGCAAGGCTTTTTCCAATAAATATCGAAAATAATGCTTCTTTGCCCAGAAAAGCATCAGACCATAAAAAAAGAGAGCTAAAAGCTCTCTTTTTTGTCACATTTCGCTAACTATTTAGATAAAAGCATACGCATCTGCGTACATGTGATCGCTTTCCGCCTGTTTATTTTGCGTAAACTGCTCTCTAGCCGCTCCTGCCATTTCAAAGCGTCCAGCTATATAGATATCGTAATCGGCTAATGACTCAAAATCGTCATTAATGGCTTGAAGAACATTCCCAAGCTTTCCTGCCCAGTTTTCTTCCGGATTTTCAATCACTGGAATGAAATGCACATTACTATGATTTTTCGCAATCAACTCTAACTCTTCTTTCGCATAAAGCTGATCTATCGTCTTGGCACCCCAATATAGATAGATAGGGGAGCTCTTTTCAATACTAACGCAATGATCAAGGATAGAACGAACGTAGCTAAACCCAGTACCACCAGCAATGAGTAATAATGGTCGCTCACTGCCTTCTTTAACCCATGCTGTGCCGTGAGGTGCATCTATGTTAATAGAATCACCACTACTCAGTGCCTTCTTCATCAGTTCAACAACTTCAATCGCATAAGCGTTATGCTCTGCTGCCCCAATATGAAGCTCAAGTTCACCTTCATGTCGACATGGACTACTCGCAATTGAAAATGGACGTTTATCACTTTCTCCCATTTCAACCATCAAATATTGCCCAGCTTTGAATGAGATTGGTGATTCAGGGTGCAATAGAATCTGAAAAGTATTACACGCTAATGGTTGAATAGATTTTACTTTACATTTAATGGTCATGGTCTTCCTTTCACTTACTCACTATAGGTAAGGACTAAATTACTTTCTGCGAAGGCTTGGCAAGGAAATATCCAACCTTGATTCTGCTCTTTCTCTGTGAGCATGGGATCAAGGTGATAACTTACTTCACCCTCTTGTTTCTTGCACATGCACATCGCACATGCGCCGACTTGGCATCGATTCGGAAGGGCTACATTATTGTTGAGCGCCGCTTCTAAAATCGTCTCTTTTTCTTTGACAGCAAATGTAATGCCATTTGGCAGTATCGTCACGGAGTAGCTCATAGAATCGATAGTTCATCCCATATACTGTCGATTTTATCCACAACTTGAGGATCTTTTTTAATCGGAACTCCCCACTCGCGCTTAACTTCTCCATTTAATTTATTGGTCGCATCTAACCCCATGACAGAACTTTTAACGCCATCGTCATCTTCTGTATGCAGCGTTAATGTGTCTCGAGATGGGTCCATACGCGTCGTGACCGCCCATATGACATCATTCCAATCTGATACTTCCACATCATCATCGCAAACGATAATAAACTTAATCTGCATCTTCTTATTAAGAGTCGATACGAGTTTTCTCATCAACGACTCCGCTTGCCCTGGTATTTCCTTACGGATAGAAACAATCGCCATTCCGTTAACTCGAGTGTTTTGAGGCAAGTAGACATTAATTATGTCTTGGCTTTCAGCTTTTAGAAGGCTGACAAGCTCATCCACTTCTATTTTCTTAAGGTGTTGTATTTCTTGCGACTGAACAGAGCTACCCGACAGTTCCAATTCTGCTGGCCACTTTTTCGTGGCATCTAATCCCATTTTTGACCCTAGCCCTACCACTGGCGATGCAAAATCTAGCGAATCAATAGGCGTACTCTCAATCATGGTGGTATCAAATTGAGGTTCCATATTTTCCGTCATTGCATTGGTCACTTGCGTCCAATCACGAGCATCGATACCTTCATCACACACGATGACAAATTTAGTGTACATGAACTGGCGAAGAAATGACCACACACCCATCATTACACGCTTTGCATGCCCTGGGTACTGCTTCTTCATGGTGACCACTGCCATTCGGTATGAACAACCTTCAGGTGGTAGGTAAAAATCTTCGATCTCAGGGAACTGCTTTTGCAGTATAGGGACAAACACTTCGTTAAGAGCTACCCCTAATACAGCTGGTTCATCTGGCGGACGTCCAGTGTACGTACTGTGATAAATCGGGTCCTTACGCATCGTGATATGAGTAATGGTAAACACGTGGTGTTTTTCTTTCTCGTTATAGTAACCAGTATGATCACCATAAGGCCCTTCATCGGCAAATTCATTTGGGTCGATATAACCTTCCATGACTATTTCAGCGCTGGCTGGTACTTCCAATTCATTGCTGACCGATTTAACCACTTCCGTTTTACTACCGCGTAGTAGCCCAGCAAACGCATACTCGGAAAGCGTATCTGGTACAGGGGTGACAGCACCAAGAATCGTTGCAGGGTCCGCACCAAAAGCCACCGTAACAGGGAACGGTTTACCTGGGTTCGTTTCCATCCAGTCACGCAGATCTAACGCGCCGCCTCTGTGCGCTAACCATCGCATGATAACTTTGTTCTTACTGATTTTTTGCTGGCGATAGATACCTAAGTTCTGACGCTTTTTGTTCGGTCCTTTGGTGATGGTTAATCCCCAAGTCAATAACGGTGCGACGTCATCTTGCCAACAACTCATTACTGGTATCTTATCCAGATCAACGTCTTCTCCCTGCCATACAATTTCCTGACAAGATGCTTTCCTTAAGCGCTTCACGGGCATATTGAGAACTTGCTTGAATACTGGAATCTTATCAATGGCGTCTTTAAAGCCTTTCGGGGGCTCAGGTTCTTTGAGATAGGCCAGTAACTTGCCCACTTCACGCAGCTCTTTCACCTCTGAACGTCCCATACCAATGGCGACACGCTCCGCTGTGCCAAATAAGTTTGTCAGCACTGGGATTCCATAACCAATAGGGTTTTCGAACAGCAATGCCGGGCCGCCTGCACGAAGCGTACGATCGCTGATTTCGGTCATTTCGTAGTGAGGGTCAACAGGGTGAGTAATACGCTTGAGCAATCCCTTACTCTCGAGGTGATCAACAAAGTCGCGTAAATCCTTAAAACTCATAGCACTTCTATCAATTGATTAAACTGACAGCAGTATAACAAAAAAGGATCGCACTATCCCTCTTTATGATTTCGATCAATTATTGGGATAATGCTTGCAGAATCGCGTTGGTGTTCAAGCCATTTTTGCTATCAGCGAGCTCTTCTAGCCAGCTTCGGTAGCCTTGCTTCTCGAGTTCATTCGCCACTAAGGTTGCATCTTCAGCCACTCGCATCTTATTCACAAGAAACTGTTTCACATCATCGGTCATCGGCTTCGCTTTTGTTAAAGCGGTCAAGGCCTTTTGCTTTAATGCTGGGTTACCTGAAGCCATCATAACCTGAGAACGTGAGAACGTGTCATTGAGCTCAGAAAGCCTAACCAGTTCTGATTCACTATAGAAGTCGGCACGCATACGCCATAATAGGCGATACACCTCTTCGTCTTTACTGACTCGAGCCATTTGAACCATGACCTTGGGAGAAGGAAGCCAGCTAGTAATCGCTTGAGAGGTTAACTGGTTAGTTAAGGCTGATATTGCTTCAGGAGATAGACTGTCGAGTTCTCTATTAAGCAAGGCTTCTCGCGATTGAACTTGAAAATCACTGCCCGACAACCATGTCTTTAAATTGAGTTCTTGCCGTTCTGCAGAAAGAACAAAATCCATTGTGGTTTGGTCTTGTTCCCAGCGCTTTATGAGTCGACTCGCCGTCGCTGGGTAATTAAAAGCAGGGACGACGAATTCATATCCATCCCCTCTTTCTACGACTTGATAGACAGGGACAAGCGCCAACTGACGATCCAAAAACATCGACATTTTGGGGCTGATTGCACGACTTTGCTTTTCAATCGTATCAAGCAACACAAATCGAGCGACTTCTTGCTGTGGTAATGCCAAGCGCTCCAATGCAAACTTGAGAGAATCAAGCTCATCATTCTCAACATATTGCATTAACTCATTCACCTTGCGGTGTATATGTTCATCCTTTAACCATTGCTTAACGGTAATCGGTTCCATTTGTGTTGCAAAAGCAACGAGAGAATTCATAAGCAATGATGACATTAGGAGAACAGAGAACAATCCTTGTCGCATGTTAACCTCCTTTTAACATTTCAATCATTGTGGCACTTTACAAATAGAATGCAAACAAAAACGCCACCGAACAATCGGTGGCGTTTTTCTACAAACTCATGAATTACTTTTGACGGCGCATTGCATCAAAGAACTCATTGTTCGTTTTCGTCATTGCAAGCTTATCAATGAGGAATTCCATTGCATCAATTTCGCCCATTGGGTGAACGATCTTACGTAGAATCCACATTTTCTGCAGTTCATCTTTCTTCGTCAGTAACTCTTCGCGACGAGTACCAGAACGATTGAAGTCAATAGCAGGGAAGACACGTTTTTCTGCAATCTTACGATTCAGGTGCAGTTCCATGTTACCTGTACCCTTGAACTCTTCGTAGATGACTTCATCCATCTTAGAGCCAGTATCGACAAGTGCCGTAGCGATGATGGTTAAGCTACCACCCTCTTCTACATTACGCGCTGCACCAAAGAAACGTTTTGGACGGTGTAGAGCATTCGCATCAACACCACCAGTCAGAACTTTACCTGATGATGGAACAACCGTGTTATATGCACGAGCTAGACGAGTAATGGAATCAAGCAAGATAACCACATCTTTCTTATGCTCAACAAGGCGCTTCGCTTTTTCGATGATCATCTCTGCAACTTGCACGTGGCGAGACGCTGGTTCATCAAACGTAGACGCAACCACTTCACCTTTAACTAGGCGTTGCATTTCCGTCACTTCCTCTGGACGTTCATCGATAAGAAGAACCATCAATTCACATTCAGGGTGGTTACGAGCGATGCTCTGTGCAATATTTTGCAGAAGCATTGTTTTACCCGCTTTAGGCGGAGCAACAATAAGACCACGCTGTCCTTTACCAATAGGAGAAGCAAGATCTAGAATTCGAGCTGTAATATCTTCTGTCGCACCGTTACCTGCTTCCATCACCATACGCTCGTTCGCGTGAAGTGGCGTTAGGTTTTCAAACAGAATTTTATTACGGGCGTTATCAGGTCTATCGTGGTTAACCGTGTTAACTTTCAGTAGTGCGAAGTAACGCTCACCGTCTTTAGGCGGACGAATCTTTCCGGCAATAGAGTCACCAGTTCGCAGATTGAAACGACGTATCTGGCTAGGCGATACATAGATGTCGTCTGGACCAGCTAGGTATGAACTATCGGAGCTTCGTAAAAATCCAAAACCGTCTTGAAGTATTTCTAGAACGCCATCGCCAAAAATATCTTCACCGCTTTTCGCGTGAGCTTTTAGGATGGAGAAGATAATGTCTTGTTTTCTTAAGCGAGCTAGGTTTTCAAGGCCTAAGCTTTCGCCAAGCTTAACAAGATCAGACACAGGTCTGCTCTTCAGTTCTGTTAGATTCATTGTAGTTGATACTTGTTTAGTCAAAATAGGATCTGTTTTTTAGTTGTAAGATGGATTTGGTCTCAGGAACGACCAAGAAGTGAACACTTGTTTAATTTACGTGCAATAAACTAGCACTAAATAGTAGCCTAGTCTAGATTTTGTTATCTATCAAAAACAAAACCGTGCGAAATGTAATTCTGCACGGCTTTTTTATTCTATAGCGCTATAGGTTTGCGTCTAAAAACTCTTTAAGTTGAGTTTTAGATAGTGCGCCAACTTTCGTTGCAGCAACGACGCCATCTTTAAATAGCAACAATGTTGGAATGCCACGAATACCAAACTTTGGCGGTACGCCAGCATTCTGGTCGATATTTAATTTACCGATAGTGAGCTTGCCTTCGTATTCATCTGCAATTTCATCAAGAATAGGGGCAATCATTTTACAAGGACCACACCATTCTGCCCAAAAATCCACAAGAACCGGGCCTGCAGCATTGATCACGTCGTTATCAAAACCATCATCTGTTAGCTGCAAAATCTTGTCACTCATCTTCCACTCCAATGTATTTTTCTCAACTGATTGCGTAATAATCAGTAAATAGATGCCCTATTGGAATGTATTTACTTTCGTATTGCAAGCTTAAGCTGATATTCTATAGCGATGAAAAAGACGCATATCACAGAGCAAAAGTTCGCCGACTTCGGTTTAAACGCCCAAGTCATTGAAGGATTGAATAAAAATGGATACGAATTTTGTACCCCTATTCAAGCCTTGGCGTTGCCGGTACTGCTCACCGGCCAAGACATTGCAGGCCAGGCCCAAACGGGCACTGGTAAAACCTTAGCGTTTCTCACTGCTACTTTTAACCACTTACTGACTACGCCTGAACATGAAGGTCGCCAAGCTAACCAGCCTCGCGCGATCATTATGGCACCAACGCGTGAGCTAGCGATTCAGATTTTTAACGATGCTGAATCTCTATGTGCAAGCACTGGTATCAAAGCGGGTTTAGCTTACGGTGGCGAAAGCTACGATAAGCAAGTATCTAAGCTAGAAGCGGGTGTCGATATCCTTATCGGTACCACAGGTCGTATTATCGACTTCTATAAGCAGAAGGTATTTAACCTTAACCACATTCAAGCCGTTGTTCTTGATGAAGCCGATCGCATGTTCGACCTTGGATTCATTAAAGACATTCGTTTCTTGTTCCGCCGCATGCCTGCACCAAACGAGCGTCTAAACATGCTGTTCTCAGCAACGCTTTCTTACCGCGTGCAAGAGCTTGCGTTTGAGCACATGCACAACCCTGAGCATGTTGTTGTCGAACCTGAACGTAAAACAGGGCATCGTATCCAAGAAGAGCTTTTCTACCCTTCTAACGAACATAAGATGCAACTGCTTCAAACCTTAGTTGAAGAAGAGTGGCCAGATCGCGCTATCGTTTTCGCTAACACAAAACACAAGTGTGATTCTGTTTGGGGACACCTTGCGGCTGATGGACACCGAGTTGGCCTACTAACGGGTGATGTTCCACAGAAGAAACGTGAGAAGATTCTAGAGCAATTCACTAAAGGTGACGTAGATATTCTAGTTGCAACCGATGTTGCCGCTCGTGGTCTACACATTCCTCAGGTAACACACGTATTCAACTACGATCTTCCTGACGACTGTGAAGATTACGTTCACCGTATTGGCCGTACCGGTCGTGCTGGTGAAAGCGGTCACTCTATTAGCTTTGCTTGTGAAGACTACGCGATTAACCTACCGCCAATCGAAGAGTACATCGAACACTCGATTCCGGTTTCTGATTATGATTCATCAGCGTTGATTGACGATCTGCCTGCACCAATTCGCATGCGCTCTCGCAATCCACAGCAACGTCGCTCGAATTCAGGTGGCCCACGCTCTGGAAATCGCAGACCGAATAACCGTCGTCCGCGCCAACCTCGTCAACAATAGATAGGGAATCTTTAGTCGACTATGAACCAAACAGTCTCACCCGCGTTTTACGCTGCCATCGACCTTGGGTCGAACAGTTTTCATATGCTCGTTGTGCGTCACATCAGTGGCAGCGTGCAAACTATGGCCAAGATAAAGCGCAAGGTGCGTTTAGCCTCAGGGTTAGACAGCGATAATGCGCTGAGTCAGGAAGCTATGCAGCGTGGATGGGATTGCTTAAGTCTTTTTGCCGAGCGACTACAAGATATACCAACAGAAAACATCCGCATCGTGGGCACTGCGACACTTCGTACGGCCACCAATGTGGATGTTTTTCTAGAGAAAGCGAATCAGATATTAGGTCACAAGATTCACGTCATTTCAGGCGAACAAGAAGCCGCCATGATTTACCAAGGTGTCGCACACACCTCTGGAGGCATTGGTCGTCGTTTAGTGGTCGACATCGGTGGCGCAAGTACAGAACTCGTTATCGGCAAAGGCTTTGATGCGAAAGCACTAACCAGCTTAAAAATGGGTTGTGTGACTTGGCTTGAAAAGCACTTTAAAGATCGCCAACTGAGCGAAGAAAACTTCAATTCCGCCATTAGTGCCGCGAAACAAACCATCTCTCCTATTCTAGAGCAATACACTCAGATTGGATGGGACGTATGTGTTGGCGCAAGTGGCACAGTACAGGCCCTACAAGAAATCATGCTGGCGCAAGGAATGGATGAAGTCATTACTTTGGCTAAGTTGAAACGTTTGCAGAAACAGGCAATGCTCACCGATCAATTGGAAGAACTCGAAATTGAAGGCTTAACACTCGAGCGTGCGTTAGTCTTCCCGAGTGGACTATCGATTCTCATTGCGATATTTGAATTGCTAGAAATTGAATCCATGACATTGGCTGGCGGAGCACTTCGTGAAGGAATGGCTTACGAAATGGTGCCTGAACTACGTCAAAGCGATATACGCTCTAGAACAATTGAGAGTGTACAAAAACGCTACCAAATGGATATCGCTTACGCACAACAGGTCGCGGATACAGCAAGTGGTCTACTCGAGCAATGCGATCAGAAAATGTGGCTTCCAGAGCCTCAAGCAAAAGCTATCCTTACTACTGCATGTCAACTGCACGAAATTGGACTAACCATCGATTTCAAGCAAGCAGGAAAACACAACGCTTATTTATTGCAACAGCTCGATCTACCTGGGTTTACTCGCGCACAAAAGCACTGCATTGCAGAAATCACACGACGCTACCGAGAACAGCTAACTCCAATGCCTGACCAGCAGGCTATTAGTACATTGAGCAGCCAGCGTATCCTTCGATTACTGAGGCTTTCGGTATTGTTAACTCACCGAAGAGATAGCGCTACGCAGCCTGAAGTATCCATCAAAGCTAATGGCAACAGCTTAGAGCTTTCAATAAGTAAGCAATGGTTAACCGAGAATCCGCTAACAGCCGCAGAGCTTGAAATTGAATCGAGTCGCCAATCCGATGCTGGCTGGCCTCTGTCAATCAATCCAACCTAAGAACATAGAATTCGCCTCGAGCATTCGCTTTACACCCTTGCTTGAGGCTTACTCTCATTCCACTTGCATCCCGAAAGGTTTATTACGTTCACTCCTTAGCAACTTACTCGTTTTGCTCTTTTATGGCGACCGATGCGAGAATACGTCGTTGGCCAGTGAAAGGCTGCCTTGCATGCAGAACCGTATAATTATTCACCAATAACACGTCCCCTTTTTTCCACCTAAAATTGACACTGAGCTCGTCCATCGCCTGTTTGGTTTTCTCCATGACATCCGCATCCATCAAACTACCAGCACCACTCACTACGGCTTCAGTCGACACATTACGACTGTCATTCCAACCATCGTAGACTGCAACAATAGAGTTAAAGAATGTCTTCTGCTCCGTCTCTTTATCCAATCGAATAGCGGGTAATGTCGACGTCTCTGTTTTTAGTACACCTGCATCTTCCCAACTCCAGCTCATGTTGTGTTCGCGAAGAAGCTCTTCACACTCTTCACGAGTTTCGACGTTGAAAGTCTCTTTCCAAGATCGACCTATCGGAGATGCATTATCAGTGACTTCTGGCATGTATCGAATGTAGCGAACACCTTGTTCCTCTATCTTCTTAGCAAACTCTGGCGCTAACTCAAAAAACCGCTGGCATATTTCATTCGAGTGAAGAATAGAGGTCGCTCCTCCCGTTTTTGAGGGGGTATCGCAATAAAAAAAGATATAACCGGGCGGCTTCGGTGTTTGTGCCATCTCATGATGAAAAGGGATTTTTTCTGACGGAGGCGCTTCATTCGCCGTCACCACACGAGACTTAGTCACTTGAACACGAGGAGCGGCACCGCCAATGTAGGGGTTATTCTTATAATCAGAATGATCTAAGAGTTGCTCGAACCTATCAGCGCTCTCAACGGGGAAACCACGCAACAAAACCGCACCATGCTCGATAAGCTTACTATGGATGTCAGACTTATTTGTCTCGAACCAGTCCAACATTGACACTGGATTAGCGGCCACTGATTCGTTGGGTGGGAGAACGACTAATGGAAAGTCTCGTCCATTAACTTTTTTTTGTTCAGATATTTCCCCAATATTCAGCATTAGCTTGCCCTTCCAAAATAGTTTATGCCAATGACTTACCGCACAAGCATGAAAAAAGCTCACAGCTGTTTATACACTTTCACAGCGGTGAGTACTTAAAGCGTCAAGTCATCTGAGTACGGGTATGTCAGATTGATACCCGCATAATGAAATAAAGAGAACCCCTTCCAAACGACTTAATGGAAAAGGATTCATTGCGCACTCTAGTTAAGTTCTGTCTGGTACGTTGCCGCTATCGACTTCTCGGCTTTACTCGCTTCTGACACAAGCAACTGATAGTACTTCTCGCCTTGATCTACGTTCTTACTGAACCATTGATATACCGGCTGAGCCTTCGCTTTAAACTTGTCTTTTTCCGCTTGATTTGGCACGTATAATGTACCGCCAGATTTTGTGAAATCTTGGTAAGCTTGAATTGACTTACGCTTTGGCGACGCAAAGGTTGCTTGCTGCAGCGCATAAAAACCATCTACCACCACTTTACGCAGGCCCTCCGGCATTTCGCTAAAGTGTTCATTGTTCATTAACCACAGTGCGGCCATGTATGCGTGGCCATCTAAGGTCACGTATTTCAAGCCAGCCTCAGGAAACTTCATTCCCATGATGTCAGTAATGCCGTTTTTCGAACCTTCAACGACTCCTGTCTGAAATGAAGTGTATAGCTCAGGCCAAGGGATTGGAGTCGGGCTTGCTCCAAGTGACTTCACCAACTCTTGAGGAAGGTCAGCAACGACAGTACGAATTTTTAGACCTTCCATATCAGAAGGAGACCTCACTGTACGTTTGGTATTCGCAAAGTTACGCCAACCACCCGTGTTACCAATGGTCATCAAACGCACTTTATTGCCGGAATCCTTCAAGATGTCTTTTCTCATTTCCTGTACAAATGAACCACTCAGCACGGTTTCTGCAATTCGGTCATCCGCTAAGATATAAGGTAAATCAAGAACCTGTACGTAAGGGTACATGTTGGCAGTACCACCCGAGGTAGATACGTAAATGTCGATCGAGCCATCTTCTAGAGCTTGAACACATTCCGTACCATTGCCGCATAGCTGAGTACCGATAAAGAGTTCTACCGAGATCTTTCCGTTTGAGCGAGATTCAACGAAGTCTTTGAAAACCACAAGACCATCATAATCCTCATCATTCTCGTTCGAGTTTGCTACTGCCCTCAAACGAAAATCAGCCGCTTGCACAG
Organism: Vibrio sp. 10N.261.55.A7; assembly: GCF_002877365.1. Lineage (GTDB taxonomy): Bacteria > Pseudomonadota > Gammaproteobacteria > Enterobacterales > Vibrionaceae > Vibrio. Next base: position 31,195 of record NZ_MCWZ01000112.1, on the reverse strand, counting down.
CAGTAATTGAAGCAGCAAGAACCATCGCGGTAAGGCCGTTCGCCATCGCTTTAGCAAATTTCATAATCTATTTCCTTTTGATTGTTTCACTTTCTGTTTTTATAGGCATGTTGGGCTTATTGTTATCGCTTTCCCCAACTCCGCCTTTTCACTAAGGCCTTTCACCTTATATTTCTGTCGACTGCATCTACAGACAGAGAATTTATTGGACCAACCCAAAGAGCCTTGGAACCGTCATTGATACGGATGGGAAGAAGGTAATGAGGAAAATGACGAGCATTTCCACTGCCAGAAAGGGCAGAATTTCTTTTGCTATCGACTCCACCTTTTCTCCTGACACGCTTGAAGCAACAAACAACACCAGTCCCATTGGTGGCGTGGCCAAACCTACAGTTAAATTCACGCTCATAATAATGGCGAAATGAACAGGATCGATGCCGATCGAAATGAATATGGGCGCAAGGATTGGACCTAAAATGATGATGGCTGGGCCCGCATCTAAAAACATCCCAACAATGAAGAGTAAAATATTGATCGCAAACAGAAGCATTAACGGGTTGTCGCTTATAGCCAACACCCAGTCCGCTAAGTCTTCGGCAGCATGAGACAAGCTGACAACCGTTTTAAATGCTAAGGCAGAGCCAACAAGCAGCAATACCACCGCTGATGCTGATGCAGAGCGAGCAAATAAATCAGGCAGCTCTTTAAGCTTAATGGTTTTCAGCACGAATAAGCTGAGAAATAACGCGTAGCCAACCGCAATCGCCGACGCTTCAGTTGGCGTAAACACCCCACCCACAATTCCGCCCAATATCAACACTGGAGTCAGCAATGGTAATATCGCAGCACGTGTTGCTTGACCTCGTTCAGGCCAAGTGGTTTTCTCACTGGCAACGGGAAAGTCATGCTTTTTCGCCATTAGAGTCGTTACCCCCATCAGCGCAAGCCCTATCAACAAACCAGGGACGATACCCGCGGCAAATAACGCCGCCACAGACACCTCCATGGTGTAGGCGTAAATGATCATAATTCCAGACGGTGGAATTATCGGGCCAATCACAGAGCTAGCCGCGGTAATTGCTGCCGCAAAACGCCTTGAGTAACCATTCTTTTCCATGGCAGGAATCAACATAGAACCGAGCGCTGAAGTATCAGCCACCGCAGAACCAGATAATCCCGCAAATAACATGCTCGATAAAATATTGACGTGTGCAAGCCCACCTCGGACATGGCCGATGAACGCCTGAGAAAAATTAACCAATTGCAGCGTAATACCGCCACGGTTCATCAGCTCTCCAGCAAGCATAAAGAAAGGGATCGCCATCAATGGGAACGAATCAATCCCGTTATAGATATTACGAAATAGCATCGGTAAGTCTCGGTCCATGCCCAAAGCCAGCATCATTGCGCCTGGCGCAAAAAGAGTGGCAAAGAAAACCGGTAGCCCTATCAGCAGAAGTATTAAGAACAAAGGCAAAAATAGAACTAACATGGGTTAACCTCTTTTGTTTTAGACTCTGAACCTTGGCTAAATACACTCAGGAGATTCTTTAAAATCAGTTCGATATTGACCATCAACATCGTGATAAAACAGACGGGCATAGCGAGATAAATCCACGCTCTAGACAAATGAAAGGATGCGGCTCGAGTTCGAAATCCACGCTCAAAAAACTCGACACCTAAACTTGAGAGCTTCCAAAGCACTAAGGCAGAAAGAACCAATAAGGTAATTTTTAAACACTGAGCTAAGCGTGTAGGCAAGTAGTCTTGCAGCATCTCGATTGCCACAAACCCACCGGTTCGGTACGCACCCGCCGCGACGAGCGCCATCATCCAAATCATTAATGCTCTAGCAACCTCTTCAGGCCAAGGTAGCGCGTTGGATAATGCGTATCGACAGAACACCTGTAATAAAATGGTCAAAACCATTGCCATGACGAGAACCCAAGCCACCTGCCTGCCTGCCCAGATTATTCGAGTATTGAGCGCTTCTATTAGCAAATAGCTTCCATGCAATAGCTTCATTTTTCCTTTCCCCAGCTTTCAATTTGCTTTAGTCACCCAGAGCTAAAGCGGAGTAATTTCAGCTCACCAAATCATTAAATCGAAGAGAGAAAACCCACTTTCATTCACCATTCATTTACATTTTAGTTTGCAAGACAACCCTAACAGTGTAATCTCAACATGTAAATCAATTGTAAATGAATTGATAATGAAAGTGATATGTAGCTTCAATTTGGCTAGCGACAAAGAATAGTGCGAGATAAAAATGGAAATCGATTTCCCTACTGACACCACACAGAACCAGCCGAAGAGAAAACCTAAGTACGTTCAAATCAGTGAACTACTTATACGAGAGATCAATGCAGGGCACTGGCGTGCAAATGAGCGACTCCCCGTAGAAACCGATTTAGCCACAGAGCTAAATGTTGCGGTTGGCACACTGAGAAAAGCACTGGCTTTACTCGAAGAAAAGGGCTTACTTGAGCGACGGCAAGGAAGTGGTACTTATGTGAAAAACCCACCTAAAGAGGCCGCGTATCAATTGTTTCGTCTAGAACTTTTAGACGGGGGCGGAACACCACACGCAAACACACTGAGTGTACGCAAAGAGCCAAACGTTGATGTCGCCAAACACTTCGGTGTATCAGAAGATACCCAATTTTGGCGAATAGAGCGTCAACGTTTTCTCAACAAAACCATTATTGCGGCTGAAGAAATGTGGATTCGCGCTGAACATTGTGACGCACTTAATGCTCAATCTCTCGATGAGTCGCTGTATCGCCATTATCGCGAACATTTCAACTTCTGGATTGGCCACGTTGAAGACCGTATTAGCATCAAAAAGGCAGACGCTTGGTCTGCTGATATCCTTGGCGTTCCAGCTAACACCTCCGTTGGCTGGATAGAACGTATCAGTTGGACGGACGAACAAAAAGTCGAGGAATACTCAAGAACTTGGTTCAACCCTGAAACGTGTCACTACGTGTCAAGAATGTCATAACAATGGCCGCTTTATAGAAACTAAATCACTATTCGTGGCAACACATTAAAGGAGTTAACATGGCAATTCGATACGCTTTCATTGGGTGTGGAATGATGGGGCAAGAGCACATTCGTAATATTCAGTTACTGCTAGGCGCTTCAGTTATTGCCGTTTTCGAGCCAGATAAAATGATGCAGGATGCGATCAAAACACTCGATAGCTCTATCGTATTTACCTCTTCCGTTGAGGAGCTTCTCAAGCGTTCAGATATCGATGCCATTGTGATAGCAAGCCCCAACCATTGCCATGCGAACCAACTATTAACGCTATTAGAAACCACCCATCTCCCTGTCCTAGTCGAGAAGCCTATCGTCACCTCAGTGGAAGATGTTCAGCGAATAAGAGATGCGGTGAGTCAGCACCCCGCTCCTATTTGGGTCGCGATGGAATATCGCTATATGCCACCGGTCGCTAAACTCATCGATTTGGTCAGTGGTGGAAATGCTGGCCATGTTAGCCAATTAAGTATCCGTGAACATCGCTTCCCCTTCCTCGAAAAGGTTGGAGATTGGAACCGGTTTAATCGAAACACTGGCGGGACACTGGTCGAAAAATGCTGTCACTTCTTCGATTTAATGCGTTTACAAACCCAAAGCGAAGCCATTCGAGTCTATGCCACGGGAAGCCAACACACCAATCACATTGACGAACGCTATAATGGCGAACAACCTGACATTCTTGATAACGCCTATGTCCTTGTGGATTTCGCTAATGGGCAACGAGCCATGCTCGAGCTCTGTATGTTCGCAGAAGGATCACAGTATCAAGAGGAAATATCCGTTGTTGGCAGCGAAGGAAAGGTAGAAGCGTTTGTGCCTGGCCCAACAAGGTTTTGGAATCAAGACTTGGGTGAGCCACCAACGCCGAAAGTTGTGATATCTCCGCGCAACCCAACTGGGCCAGAAGCGATCCCTATTCCCGTGGACCCTGCCCTATTGGCGGCTGGCGACCACAACGGCTCGACGTTTTATCAGCACCAGAAGTTTCATCAGGCAATCACTCAAGGTGGGCTCGTAGAAGTCACCGCCGAAGATGGCCTGAAAGCCGTCATTATTGGACTCGCAGCACAACAATCCATAGAGACAGGAAAGACCGTCGAGATTACAGATAATGGTTGGTCTTATTACGAGAGCCCTTAATCGCTATTACAACGAACGCTAATACAATAAAAAGAACTGAATAAAACAACTTCAGAAAGACTCAATTGATTGACTGATTAAGCTGAACCAACCGCTTTAAAATCAGGATTCACAGCCGTCAATTTCTTAATCAGATAATTCAGTAACACACCGTACATAGGAACAAACAGACCTAAACTGATAATAAGTTTGAAGCCGTAATCCACCAGCGCGATCTCAACCCAATGCTCAGCCATAAACGGATCGGGGCTTTGATAGAAAGCAATCGCAAAGAACGCGAGTGTATCTAGGGCATTACCGAATAATGTTGAACAAGTCGGTGCTATCCACCACTGCTTTAGCTGGCGCAGTCGGTTAAAGACATGCACATCCAATATTTGGCCCAGCATGTAAGCCATAAAGCTTGCTGCCGCAATACGCGCAACAAACAAGTTAAATTCAGATAACTGACCAAAGCCTTGGAACTGCCCTTCAAAGAAAACAACAGAAAGCAGATACGACACCGCAAGCGCAGGCAACATCACCAAAAAGATAATTTTACGAGCAAGCTGAGCACCGAATACGCGAACGGTTAAATCCGTGGCCAGAAAAATAAATGGGAAAGTAAATGCACCCCAAGTCGTATGAAAGCCAAAGACAGTAAAGGGTAACTGCACCAGGTAATTGCTGGATGCAATGATGATCAGATGGAATAAGACCAAGAAAAAGAGGGCGTTGCGCTGCTGCGCAGAAGTAAAGTGATTCATGCGTGACCTTTTTAGTTTGGTTAGGGGGCGAGGGAACCCTAATTGAATTCAACCCAATGGGGAGAATCCATACCAACAATGTAATAAATAAAGTTTGCTCACTGCCTGATCCAAAAAATGAAGTTCAGGAGTGTAGCGGCGGGCGATTATACAGTAACCAAGACAGGCTGCAAGCGGTTAAAAATCACGCAAACGATTAACTTTAAAACCCTTTCGACAATAACTGGCTGAGATACTCTAGCTCTTCTTTTGCTTCATTCGGTGCCAAAGCTTCTAACCACAAGGATTCACTGTAGTGCTCACCCTTTAAGAACAAATGGCAGCCTTCAAAATCAACCAACCAAGAATGAATATCCGCATCACATTGCTTTTCAACGACTTCAGCGGAAAGCAACGTAACCAACCGCTCGGCCAGCTCTGAAAAGCTATCAAAATCAAAGCGCGGCGATGAAATGAGGATTCGCCCCTGCTCTGCCAAGTATTCGTCGAGTCCAAACTGAGTTTGAGTATGATCCATCATGGTTGTGTCATCCAGGTGTGGTTATGTGCTCTTGGATTAAATCTAGGAAGGCATCGGCGTATTTATCAAGCTTACGTTGCCCTACGCCATTAACGGCGAGCATTTCACCGTATGACGTTGGCAGAATTTCAGCCATATCAATCAGAGTGGCATCACTAAAGACGACATAGGGCGGCAGACTATCTTCATCAGCAATGCTCTTACGCAGCTTACGTAATTTGGCAAACAGCTTCTTATCGTAATTTTTACTCGATAACTTGTCTGACTTTGCGCTTCTGGCAGCGGTATCCAAACGAGGCACCGCCAATTCCAATTCCATTTCACCACGTAGAACCGGTCTCGCTTCTTCAGTTAGCTGCAAGGTAGAGTTGCGGGTAATGTTCTGAGACAGCAAGCCTTTGTGAATCAGCTGGCGGAAAACGCTGACCCAGTAATCATGACTGTGGTCGCGACCGATGCCATACGTCGACAGTTTATCGTGCCCATTTTCTCTGACACGGATATTCTGCATGCCACGCAGAACTTCCACAACATAGCCAATACCAAAGCCTTGATTGACGCGATAGACACAAGAAAGCGCCTTTTGCGCCTCTTTGGTTGCATCAAAGTGCTTGGGTGGATCTAGGCAAATATCGCAGTTACCACAAGGCTTTTCTCGATACTCACCAAAGTAGTTAAGCAAGACCTGACGACGACAGGTTTGCGCTTCGGCAAACGCCACCATGGCATTGAGCTTATGAGATTCAACCTGCTTCTGCGGCCCTTCGTCTTTTTCATCAAGAATACGACGCAACCACCCAATATCAGCCGGGTCATACAGCATCATGGCTTCCGCAGGCAAACCATCGCGCCCAGCTCTACCCGTTTCTTGGTAGTACGATTCAATGTTACGTGGAATATCAAAGTGCACCACAAAGCGAACGTTGGGCTTATTGATGCCCATACCAAACGCCACGGTGGCAACGACGATTTGAATATCATCTCTCTGAAAGGCTTCTTGCACATAGGACCGTTCATCCACATCCATCCCCGCATGATAACCCGCCGCTCGGATATGGTTATTGCACAGCTTTTCCGTCACCATCTCCACTTTCTTACGGCTACCGCAGTAAATAATGCCGCATAAACCTTTGTTGGATTCGACAAAACGAATGACCTGCGAAACAGGCTTATGCTTTTCAACCAAGTTGTAGCGAATATTGGGGCGGTCAAAACTGCCAAGATACTCATGTGGCTCAACCAAATTGAGACGATGCGTAATATCACCACGCGTCGCATCATCGGCGGTCGCCGTTAAGGCCATAAAAGGGACGTTAGGGAAGTAGGTTTTCAGCTGGCCAATCGCGGCGTATTCGGGTCTAAAATCGTGTCCCCATTGAGAAATACAATGCGCTTCATCAACCGCGATCATCGATAGGTTTACATTCTGTAAGCGCTCAATGAAATCCTGCATCAGGACACGTTCAGGCGAGATATAAACCAGCTTTAGATCACCGCTGTGCATACGATTATACACATTGATTAACGCCTCTCTCGACATGGTCGAGTTTACGCACTCGGCGGCCACACCGTCCGCTTTAAGCTGGTCCACTTGATCTTTCATCAACGATATCAGCGGGGAGATAACCAAGGTTAATCCAGAATGAAGCAAAGCTGGGACTTGGTAGCAAAGGGATTTCCCCCCACCCGTCGGCATGATGACCATGCTGTCTTGGCCACTTAAAGCCGATTCAATGACTTCCAACTGCCCTTCACGGAAACGTTGATAGCCAAACACATCTTCTAAAATGCTTTGGGGAGAAGTTTCTGCTTGTTGTGCGAGCAAGGTGGAGGTCATTCAATATCTCAAATAAGGGTCTTTCAAGCCGAGTATATTCCGCTTTTGGCTCGACATTGTAGAGGGGAACGCCGAGGAATTAAACTGCAAATTTGTTAGGTGAATGACTAGCCGACTCGTATACTGCGGATCTTTCATCTCTCCTCTCTATTAATAAGCGACCGTTCATGAAAACAGAAGAACAACAAAGAACGCGACAAGGGATTTTGTTTGCTGTCGGTGCCTACACCATGTGGGGTATTGCTCCCATTTACTTTAAATCGCTTGATGGTGTGGCGGCCCTAGAAATACTGAGTCACCGAGTGATTTGGTCCTTTTTCTTTCTAGCCGGCTTACTGCATGTAGGACGACGTTGGCGCGATGTCCGCGATGTCATGAAATCCAAAACTAAGATGACCTACCTTCTTGCCACCTCCTTTGTCATCGCCTTGAACTGGCTTATCTTCATTTGGGCCGTCAATGAGAATCGCATGCTGGATGCGAGTTTGGGTTATTACATCAATCCGTTAATCAATGTCCTGCTAGGCATGCTATTTCTCGGTGAACGGCTTCGAAGCTTACAGTGGTTTGCCGTGGCTTTAGCCGCTTGCGCCGTCGTTGTTCAATTGATCGCGTTTGGTTCTGTGCCAATCATCGCGATGACACTGGCCATGAGCTTTGGTTTGTATGGCCTTTTGCGTAAAAAAGTCAGCCTAGATGCGCAAACTGGCCTGTTTATAGAAACCCTCGTCTTGCTGCCTGTTGCGCTGATTTACCTCATGTTCATTGCTGATTCTTCTACGTCGAACCTCGTCAACAACGACATGAACCTGAATATTTTACTGCTCGCTGCCGGTGTTGTAACGACGTTGCCTTTGCTCTGCTTTACCGGAGCCGCCACCCGCCTCAAGCTTTCAACACTGGGTTTCTTCCAGTACATCGGCCCAAGCTTGATGTTACTGCTTGCAGTTCTCATCTACGGTGAAGAATTTACTCAAGACAAAATGGTGACGTTTGCCTTCATTTGGGGAGCCCTTATTGTTTTCACCTTCGATGCTTTTCGATTTAACAATAAGAAGAAGCGCCTGTCTAAACACTGATTTTGTGAATCTCCGATGTTGAGAAGCATCGATGTTGTGAAGCATTGATTGCGCTAACTCGCGCTCTCCTCTTGGGCTACCCTCCACAAACAATACCCTGCAAAGCTTGGTGATAACGTCGCCAAGCTTTTATTATCACCCTAACTTAAAACCAAAATTTCCGCCTGAGAGTTACCGATAAATGAGGTCACCATTTTAGCCACACTCGCTGAGTGCAGAAACGAGTGCAGAGCTTAACGGTTTATATTGGTCTTCTCTGTGGTTCTATTTTCACTACACTGGGCGCCACCATTCTTTATATTCATATAAATATGCTCTTTATATGAATATAAAGTCACACAGAGTTATACGCCAATCCGCTCACTTGCTTGTAAGAGATCTCTCACAAGCAAGTGAGCAAAAGACACTTCTTCGCTTAGAGATAAGCACCAAAACAATCATAAGTTATTGATAATAAAAGATACGACTATTTTTCACTCATAATAAACACACCAAATAGCCCAAAAGCCGCGTTGATGATAAACAGAGAAAGCGTAATATTAACCCTGTCGGAAGGAATCTGACACGGAACAGGATACTCCAAGGACTAGGTTATCTTCAGGATGAAGATTCGATTATTCAGGATGAATGGTCGGCAAGGAAAGCGAATTGGACATTGAATGGACGCAATAGTAACTAGGATGGTTACTACTATGGAAAGACAATGGACACCTCTGGATGAGGCAAGGACTGAACATCAGGATGATGTAAAGGACACCGCTCAAGGAATAAGTGAAGCGCGCTAACGAGGATTGTTGGCAGACCAGGATAAGGTCAAGGACACCGCTAGGATGGCGATGTAAAGGAATAAGCTGACGGATTACAGCACACTATCATGGATTTGATGCATGGAGCACTTATAGTAGCCGGATTGCTGCGAGTAAGACTATAGACCCCGATGAGCGTAAGCTCTCGGGGTTTTTCTTTATCTGTCGCTTTTCTATATATGCAACTTGGGCAGACCATCACGAAAAGTTCTCACCTCGGCTATTCACTTCCACCCGGCATTCAAGTAACGTACTTAGCGACATTGCGATAAACCTCATATCCATAAAAATATTAAGGACAAGTCATGTCTCAAGTCACGTTCAAAGGTAACCCAGTAAAAATTAATGGCTCGATACCTCAAGTAGGAAAACAAGCACCTGAGTTTTCGTTAACCACTGGCGATCTATCAGAACTCACTCTATCGTCTTTGAAAGGTAAGAAAGTGGTGCTGAACATTTTCCCAAGTATCGATACACCTACTTGTGCGCAAAGTGTTCGTACCTTTAACGCAAAAGCGGCAGAAAAAGAGAACGCGGTGGTTGTATGTATCTCTGCCGATCTGCCGTTCGCAGCGGGTCGTTTCTGCGAGGTTGAAGGCATTGAAGGTGTGCAGCATGCCTCAACATTCCGTTCACCTGCTTTTTCAGCAAGCTACGGTGTTGAAATTGCTGAAGGTCCTTTAGCGAGCCTGACGACACGTGCTGTCGTTGTAGTGAACGAGGAAGGCCAGGTGACTCACAGCGAGCTTGTGGCTGAGATTGCTGAAGAGCCCAATTACGATGCTGCACTTGCCGCACTGTAAACTTATTTAAAGACGTCACATAAAATAGAAAAAGGGCTGCTATTGAATAGCAGCCCTTTCTTCATTAGACACCCATAGAGTTACATCTGCTCTAGTTTTGCGTAAGCCGTAACGAGCCACTTAATACCTTCACCATTAAAGGCGACTTGAACTCGGCTTTGTGGGCCGCTGCCTTCAAAATTAATGATGGTGCCCTCACCAAACTTAGGGTGTTTAACACGAGAGCCCAAACTAAACCCTGTCTCATTAAAGTTTTCTTTCACCACCGTTTGGCTAAAGCGACCTGCGCTGGTTGGCCTGCTCACTTGTGCCTTCATTCGAACTTCGTCCAAACAAGCTTCTGGCAGCTCTTTGATAAAGCGTGACGGTTTATGATACTTATCTTGGCCATACAAGCGACGCATCTCTGCGTAGGTGATGTAGAGTTTTTCCATCGCTCGTGTCATGCCGACATAACACAGGCGACGCTCTTCCTCTAATCGGCCCGCCTCTTCTGCCGACATTTGACTTGGGAACATCCCTTCTTCAACACCGACCATAAAGACCATTGGGAACTCCAAGCCTTTCGCGCTGTGAAGCGTCATCAATTGCACGGCGTCATCAAACTCATCGGCTTGCCCTTCACCCGACTCTAGCGCGGCATGAGTCAAGAATGCAGTTAACAAGGTTAAATCTTCAGCTTCTTCGGGTTTTTCGAACTGGCGCGTTGCTGTCACCAGCTCTTCCAAGTTTTCAATACGCGCCTTCGATTTCTCGCCCTTCTCTTGCTCGTACATCGCAAATAAGCCAGAAGACTTAATCACATGGTCCGTCTGCTCGTGCAGTGGCATTTCCATCGTGTCATCTTCAAGAGCAATAATCAGTTCAACAAAACGGCTCAACGCACTGGCAGCGCGACCTGCGAGTACTTTTTCATCCAGTAAGGCAACGCAGGTTTCCCACATGGTTGCACCACGATCACGAGCCGCGAAACGAATCGTCTCAAGAGTCTTATCACCGATACCACGCGTTGGCGTATTCACGACGCGCTCAAATGCGGCATCGTTATTGCGATTAGAAATCAAACGCAGATAGCTGAGCGCATCACGGATCTCCTGACGTTCGAAGAATCGCATCCCGCCGTAAATTCGGTACGGCAATCCGGCTTGAATTAGGGCTTCTTCCAGAACACGAGATTGGGCATTATTTCGGTATAGCATCGCCGCATCATTCAGGGCGCCACCTTTATCTTGCCACTCCTTGATTTTACTCACGGTGAAGCGGGCTTCATCCAATTCGTTGTACGCTGAATACACCGAGATCGGCTCGCCTTCGACGCCATCTGTCCACAGCTCTTTGCCCATACGCTCTGTGTTATTTGCGATCAGTGTGTTCGACGCTTCAAGAATGGTTTTGGTTGAACGATAGTTTTGTTCCAGACGAACGGTGTTAACACTTGGAAACTCTAAGGTGAATTTCTCAATGTTTTCTATTTTAGCGCCGCGCCAACCGTAAATTGATTGGTCATCATCGCCCACGATCATCACGTGGCTATCTGGCCCTGCCATCATGCGCAGCCAAGCGTATTGAATGTTGTTGGTGTCTTGGAATTCGTCGACCAAAATATGTTTAAAGCGAGCCTGATAATGCTCTCGGATAAACTTGTTATCGCGAAGCAGTTCATGGGCGCGCAACAGGATCTCAGCAAAATCCACCAACCCCGCACGATCACACGCTTCTTGATAAGCCGCATAAATTTGTAGGTAGGTTTTAGCAATTGGATCATGGTAGGCGTCAACGTGTTGAGGTCGTAACCCTTCGTCTTTTTTACCGTTAATCCACCAGGCCGCTTGCTTCGCTGGCCACTGTTTTTCATCCAGATTTTGCGCCTTTATCAGACGACGAAGCAGGCGTGTTTGATCATCGGTATCAATGATTTGGAAATCTTCAGGAAGCTTGGCATCGAGATAATGCGCGCGCAGAATTCGATGGCAAATACCGTGGAATGTGCCGTTCCACATACCCGAAGAGCTACCCATCATCAGCTCTTCAATACGCCCACGCATTTCTGCCGCCGCTTTATTGGTAAACGTCACCGACATTATTGAAAATGGCGAGGCTTGCTCAACCGACATCAACCACGCAATACGGTGAACAAGCACACGGGTTTTACCACTGCCTGCACCTGCAAGTATTAGAAGGTTCTCCAACGGAGCGGCGACCGCTTCTCGCTGTTTGTCGTTAAGGCCATCAAGTAATAAAGAAGGGTCCATCACACTACGCTACTGGTTATTTATACATAGAATGTGATTATAACCTAAACAGCCCTGACGGATGAGACAAAAAATCACATATTTCTTGAATAATTTTCAATCTAAAAATCAACAAGATACATAAACAAAAAACATTAGTTGCAAACAATTCATAAAAAAATTGAAAGTTTTTTGCTGGGTTTTCTATCCTCTAACTTAAGCAAGCCAATAAAGTTTGCGAATTAAACCAAGGAATTAAGTCAGAGGAAATAACAATGAAAAAATCAAATCTTGCCGTTACTGCTGCTGTTACAGGTCTTATCGCTCTAGGTGGCACTATGCTTACCGCAACTCACGCGGTTGCTGCTGAAAAAGAGAAGTGCTACGGCGTTTCTAAAGCAGGTAAAAATGATTGTGCGACTAAAACAAGCTCTTGTGCAGGTACAGCAAAAGCTGACAATCAAAAAGATGCCTTCGTAGTTTTACCTAAAGGTTTATGTGGCAAGCTAGCGGGTGGTAGCACTGAATCAGCATAAAGCTCAATAGCCTACTAGTGTTGCTAGGTCTGTTTGCTCAACAGATAGACCTAGCAATAATCCGCAACAAGATTCAATCGTTCTACTCAACCAAACCACCATGCTCAATAGACACGCTACACTCAATATAAGCACTCATTTGTACATAAGTAATTCGTACATGAATAATTTGTACTTAGACAAAAAGTAGGAAGGGATTCGTTTTGACAACCTATCACGATCACATCGGCGTTGGATTAAGAAGCCCACACTTGGCCTACTTTCAAACTGAAAAGCCGGAGCTAAGCTGGCTTGAGATCCACAGTGAAAACTACTTTCAACCCAATTCTCCTGCGCGCCAAAGCCTAAGAGACATTCTTAACCACTACCAAATAAGCTGTCATGGCATCGGTTTATCACTTGGCAGTGTTGAACGAGTCAATGCAAAACATCTCGCCCAACTTACGCAACTGGTGAAAGAGGTGGACCCTATCATGGTGTCTGATCATCTAAGCTGGAGCGAAAACGGCGGGCACTACTTTAATGATCTGCTGCCGCTGCCCTACACCGAAGAAGCGCTGGCCGTATTCAGTCGTAATGTCTTAGAAGTTCAAGATGCACTGCAAAGACCAATGCTGATTGAAAATCCGTCAAGCTACCTAAAATTCAATCATTCCACCATTTCAGAGTGGGATTTTCTATCTGAGGTGCAAAAGCGTACGGATTGCCGATTATTGCTCGATCTGAACAATGTTCACGTGTCTGCCTTCAATCATGGCTTCGACAGCCAAACGTATCTCAATGCCATTGATGCAGACGTCGTCGACGAGATTCACTTGGCGGGCTTTACCATCAAGCAGCTTGAACAAGGTGAAATCTGGATTGATACGCACAGCCAACCCGTCAGCGAGGAGGTTTGGCAGTTGTATCAACAATGGATAGAGAAAAATGGCAGCCGCCATACACTCATTGAATGGGATCTCGACCTGCCAGAGCCACAAATTTTGCTTCAAGAAGCAGAAAAAGCCAACAACTTGCTATTGGCGAGCCTGCCTCAAAGAGAAGCGTCATGAATACCTCACTTGCGCATGTACAACAGCAGTTTGCCAATGCCCTTCACTACCAAGCAAATGGGGAAGACTGCCTGATCACCAGTGATCACTTCAGCGCTGATGAACGCATGCAGATTTACCGAAATAATTTCATTATCAGCCTGAGTGAGGTGTTAGAAGTCACCTACCCAATGATACTCGAGCTGGTTGGCGAAGAGTGCTTTACGCAACTTGCACGTCAGCATGTGCTCACGCAGCCATTGACGCATGGAGATGTGACCCATTATGGCGAAGGCTTCGTAGAATCCATCGAGCACTTTCCGGCGGTTATTGAAGCGGCCCCGTACCTGACGGAAGTCGCTCGCTTTGAGTGGTTTATCGATCAATCTCAACAAATTTTTTCACACCAGAATCAGTCCATCGACAACTTGCAACCTTTGGGGAGTTTGAGCCATATCGCGAGTGAAGAACACGCTCACCTCAGATTTCATTTACAGCCAAGCGCCATTGCATTTTCCTCTCACCATGCCATTTTTTCATTGCAACACGCCATGATGACGGAACAATTCGATGGACTGGAATTGAACAATACAGAACAAGGCGTCATCGCTTGCCAACCCAATGGCGAGGTTTGGCATTCCGCACTCAATGAAGAACAACATCAACTGTTAGTGAAGCTAAACGAGGGTGCAATCTTGTCTGAGATTGAAGAGCCGTTGTTGGCACAACTAGAAGCAGTCATCAGTTTAAATTTGGTCATCGGATTCACGATTGATGACCCCAAGGAGCCCGACCATGAATAATTCCCTAACCAATCTAGTCAACCAATACGACAATCTGGTCGTCAAACTGCAAGGTGCGTTTATTCCTTTGTTGCTGCTTTTTTGCCGCTTGTGGGTCGCGTGGGTCTTTTTCAATTCAGGGCTGGTGAAAATAGCCTCATGGGACAGCACCTTGTATCTTTTTGAATACGAATATGTCGTGCCTTTACTGCCTTGGGAACTCGCGGCTTACATGGGAACTGCAGCCGAATTGATACTGCCTGTTTTCTTAGCGTTAGGCCTGTTCACCAGACCCATGGCCGCCATCTTGTTCGTGTTCAACATCACGGCCGTTGTCTCTTATCCGCTGCTATGGGAACGCGGATTCTTTGATCATCAACTGTGGGGATTGATGATTCTTATCAACGTCGTTTGGGGCGCAGGCCCTCTCTCAGTAGATAAGTGGCTGAAACAAAAAGTCAGCGCATAACTCGCGTTTACTCTTCGTCGCTCATGTCTTCCTTTATGGAATTCACCGCGTCTCGCGATGCATGACCAATCGCTTTGGTTGCATCGCGAGTCGTGTGGCCAATGACGGTACCGACTTCCTTCAATTCCGCACAACCATTCGCCCCGAGCAACAATAACCCCATCAATACAGACGTTACTAATTTCATTATCAATCTATCTCCCTGAAAATTATCGAGAGATTATAAACAAAAACCCACTCTTTCGATGACTTTTACGTCAAGAGTGGGTTTGTTTTATGACACGGATAAAATTATCTCAACAATCGTTATTCTCCGTTATCGGTGTGTTCGTTTACGCTTCAATGCCAGCGTGTCGTAGCATGGCATCAATTTGTGGCTCACGACCTCTGAAGCGCTTGAACAGTGTCATTGGCTCTTCACTGCCACCCATCTCAAGGATGTTATTCAGGAAGCTTTGCCCCGTCTCTTTGTTAAAGATGCCTTCTTCTTCAAAGCGAGAGAACGCATCTGCAGACAACACTTCTGCCCATAGGTAGCTGTAGTAACCCGCGCTGTAACCACCGGCAAAGATATGGCTGAAGCTGTGTGAGAAGCGATTCCATTCTAGGCTAGGCAGTACCGATACTTTTGATTTCACGTCTGCTAACGTCTCTAGAACGCGAGGGCCAACCTCAGGATCGAATTCCGTGTGAAGCGTGAAGTCAAACAGACCAAACTCAAGCTGACGCAAAATAAACATCGCTGATTGGAAGTTCTTCGCTGCCATCATTTTGTCTAGCATCTCTTTAGGCAGCGCTTCACCCGTTTGGTAATGACCAGAGATAAACGCCAGCGCTTCTTCTTCCCAGCACCAATTTTCTAAGAACTGGCTTGGTAGCTCAACCGCATCCCAAGGCACGCCGTTGATGCCTGACACATCGCCCGCATCCACTTGCGTCAGCATGTGGTGAATACCATGACCAAACTCGTGGAATAAAGTCACCACTTCATTGTGCGTAAACAGTGCTGGCTTGTCGCCGACAGGTTTGTTGAAGTTACACGTTAGATACGCCACAGGGCTTTGCAGTTCGCCATTCGCAGTGATACGACGACCACGGCAATCATCCATCCATGCACCGCCGCGTTTGTGTTCACGAGCGTACAAATCAAGGTAAAAACTGCCACGAAGCTTATCGTTGCCATCGAAGATATCGAAGAAACGCACAGAGTCATGCCAGGTATCCACGCCCTGACGCTCTTTCACGCTCATGCCAAACACACGGTTCAAGACTTCAAACAAACCGCTCACTGCTTTTGATTCAGGGAAGTATGGACGAAGGTCTTCATCAGAGATCTCGAACAGATGTTGTTTCTGTTTTTCGCTGTAGTATGCGATGTCCCATAGGTTTAGCTCAGTCACACCAAAGTCTTTTTCAGCAAACTGGCGCAGCTCTTCGACTTCACGTACGCCTTGTGGCTTCGCTTTCACTGCTAAATCATTCAAGAAACCCAATACCTGCTCTGGGTTTTCAGCCATCTTCGTTGCCAGCGACTTTTCACTGAAGGTATTGAAACCTAGCATGCGCGCAATTTCGTAACGCAATTTTAGCTGCTCAGCGATGATCTCGGTGTTGTCCCACTTGCCAGCACTTGGGCCTCGGTCTGAAGCTCGCGTCACGTACGCTTGGTATAGCTCTTCACGAAGGGCTTGGTTATCACAGTAGGTCATGACAGGAAGGTATGACGGAATATCAAGCGTCAGTAGGTAACCATCCAACTCTTTCGCTTCAGCAGCGGCTTTGGCTGCGGCAATCGCAGACTCTGGCATACCTGCCAACTCTTTCTCGTCGGTAATGTGTTTGTTCCAGCCCATGGTGGCATCCAGCACATTGTTTGAGAACTGAGAGCCAAGCTCTGACATACGCTTGCTGATCTCACCATAGCGATGTTGCTCATCAGCAGGCAAGCCAATACCAGAAAGCTCAAAATCACGCAGAGAATCAGTAATGCACTTCTTTTGTGCTTGCGTCAAAGAATCAAACGCATCACTCACTTGAATGCTCTTATACGCTTCAAATAGCCCTTTATGTTGACCCACCCAAGTGCCGTACTCCGACAGAATTGGCAAACAGCTCTCATACGCTTCACGCAGTTCTTCGCTGTTCATTACCGAGTTCAAATGGCTCACGGGTGACCATGCACGCCCCAGCTTATCGTCCACCTCTTCAATCGGCGCGACCAGGTTTTCCCAGCTTGGGTGACTGTTGTCTTTTAATACTTGCTCAATCTTTTCACGGCAATCGGCAATCAGCTGCTCAACGGCAGGTTTTACGTGTTCAGGCTTAATAAGAGAAAACGGGGGTAAATCGGTGAAGGACAGAAGCGGGTTCGACATAAACGTTCCTTTTTACGATGAGGCTAAATATGAGAGAGCAAGCAAGCTTACCTCAGAATTTATTATTTAATAGTAAATACTAAATATAGGTAGGTTATGGAAATTTCAATAGTGGCGTATAATCCCCTTAACAGAATATTTTAATTATGCGCACTTCATCGATGAGTGTTTGAGAGTCTAATTTGCTAAGTTATCGCCACAGTTTTCATGCCGGCAACCACGCCGACGTTGTGAAACACATTGTTCAGAGCCTGATCTTGAACGCTCTGCAACAAAAAGAGAAACCCTTTGTTTACCACGATACGCACTCTGGCGTGGGTCGTTACGACTTAACTCACGAATGGTCTGAAAAAACCAGCGAGTACAAACAAGGTATCGCTCGTTTATGGGCGCAAGATAATGTCCCTGCAGAGATGCAAAGCTACCTTGAAGCGATTAAACAGCTCAACAGTGGTGAAGAGTTGCGTTATTACCCAGGTTCGCCACGCGTTGCTCGCGCGCACCTCCGCCCGCAAGACCGCATGGTATTGACCGAACTGCACCCGAGCGACTACCCGCTGCTTGAGCAAGAATTCCACCGCGATCGCCAAGTGCGTATCTACAAAGAAGATGGATTCCAACGCTTAAAAGGCAGCCTGCCGCCTAAAGAGCGTCGTGGTTTGGTATTGATTGACCCACCATACGAGCTGGCGAAAGAGTATCGCGATGTCGTCACTGCTATCGCACAAAGCCACAAACGCTGGGCAACGGGTATTTACGCGATTTGGTACCCAGTGGTGAATCGCTGCGACATCGAAGACATGATTGAAGGGCTAGAAAGCCTTGGCATCCGCAATATTCTGCAAATCGAATTAGGTGTCTCCCCAGACACCAACGAACGCGGAATGACAGCATCCGGCATGATCGTCATCAACCCGCCATGGAAGCTGGAAAGCCAAATGAACGAAATTCTGCCTTTCTTACAAGACGCCATTGCCCCCGCAACCGGCCACTTCAAAGTCGATTGGATTGTTCCGGAATAGACATACTCGGCAACCTTCCATGTTAGCCATCTAGTTAGCCATCTATGACGCAACGATATTCTCGTTGCGTTTTTTTATCCCAACATCGTCTTTCCTCACTGAGCTACGTCTTAAAAGTATCAATAAAAAATCAGTCGAGAGAAACGAACATGCTAAAAATCATCAGCTTTAAAATTTGCCCATTTGTTCAACGTGTCACCGCCGCGCTAGAAGCCAAGAAGGTTCCGTATGAGATTGAATACATCAACCTAAAAGACAAGCCACAATGGTTTTTAGACATATCTCCAAACGGCCAAGTGCCCGTTATGGTGACCGACTCTGGTACCGCACTGTTTGAATCCGATGCGATCATTGAATACATCGAGGATGAGTTTGACCCACTAGAGCAAGGGATCACCAATGAGCAGCGCGCTTTAGACAGAGCGTGGAGCTACCTGGGGACGAAACACTATTTGCCTCAATGTGGAACCATGGGCAGCAAAGACCAACAAACCTTTGAAGAACGCGCAGAGAAATTAATTAAGGCATTCCAGAAAGCAGAAAATCAGCTGACTGGCGAGAGTCAGTTCTTTAAATCGGACGCGCTGAGCAATGTCGATATCGCTTGGTTACCCTTACTTCATCGTGCGGCCATTGTGAAAGCGCATTCTGGGTACGATTTCTTCTGTGGCTTGCCCAAAATGCAGGCATGGCAAAAGAACATTCTAGATTCAGGCCTCGTAGAGAAAACGGTTTCTGATGACTTTGTTCAGCGGTTTGGCGACTTCTATCTATCCAACACTTACCTTGCTGATAGTAAAGGTGCACAAACTCCGAGTAGCTGCGCCACCAGCAACTGCTGCGGTTAATGTTAAGGTTCAGGGCTGAACGCCTGAGTTAAAATAACAAAAGCGGAATAGGCCTTATTCCACTTTCCTCTCTTTCATCGCTATTAGTCATAATCAATCTTACTTTTTCCCATTAGGTAAAGTTGCTAGACTCGATTTATAGTATGGGTAGCAAAATTCAACTTAACATTGCGGTCATATTGAGTTTATCACTCCACACCCCAATGTATTGTTACTAAAATAATGGAATTAATTAGCTTTCGGAGAACGTAATGGCAACGCATTTTGATTATATCTGTATCGGTGGTGGCTCTGGTGGTATCGCTTCAGCAAACCGTGCTTCTATGTACGGCGCAAAAGTGGCACTGATTGAAGCTCAAGACCTTGGCGGTACTTGCGTCAACGTTGGCTGTGTACCAAAGAAAGTCATGTGGCATGGCGCTCAGGTTGCAGAAGCCATCAACCTCTACGCGGAAGACTACGGTTTCGACGTTGAACTGAAAGAGTTCAAGTGGAACAAAATGATTGAAAACCGCCAAGCGTACATCGGCCGTATCCACCAATCTTACGATCGCGTACTAGGAAACAACAAAGTCAACGTCATCAAAGGCTTTGCTAAGTTTGTAGACGCAAAGACTGTTGAAGTAAACGGTGAACTTTACACAGCAGATCACATCACGATTGCCGTTGGTGGTCGCCCTACGATTCCAAATATTCCAGGCGCTGAGCACGGTATTGATTCAAACGGCTTCTTCGAGCTAATGGAGCAACCAAAGCGCGTAGCCGTCATTGGTGCAGGTTACATCGCGGTTGAGATTGCAGGCGTTATGCACTCCCTAGGCAGCGAAACTCACCTATTCTGCCGTAAAGAGTCACCGCTACGTAGCTTCGATCCAATGATCGTAGAAACGCTTGTTGAAGTAATGAATACTGAAGGCCCAACGCTTCATACCCACTCTGTGCCAAAAGAAGTGGTTAAAGAAGAAGATGGCAGCCTAACGCTTCACCTAGAAAACGGTGAAAGCCAAAACGTTGATACTCTAATTTGGGCGATTGGTCGTCACCCAGCAACGGATGCCATCAACCTAGACGTCACTGGCGTAGCAACCAATGATCGCGGTTACATCAAAGTTGATGAATACCAAGAAACCAACGTGAAAGGCATCTATTGTGTTGGTGACATCATGGAAGGCGGCATTGAGCTAACGCCAGTCGCTGTTAAGGCCGGTCGTCAACTTTCTGAACGCCTATTCAATGGCAAAACCAACGCAAAAATGGACTACGAGCTGGTTCCAACGGTTGTCTTCAGTCACCCACCTATCGGCACGATTGGTCTAACGACTCAAGAAGCGGAAGAGCAATACGGCAAAGACAACATCAAGGTGTACACATCAGGCTTCACAGCAATGTACACAGCGGTCACTAAGCACCGTCAACCATGTAAAATGAAGCTAGTTTGTGCTGGTGAAGACGAGAAAGTTGTGGGTCTACACGGCATTGGTTTCACAGTGGATGAAATGATTCAAGGTTTTGCCGTTGCGATGAAGATGGGCGCAACCAAAGCAGACTTTGATGCGGTTGTTGCGATTCACCCTACTGGGTCTGAAGAATTCGTTACTATGAGATAGTCTCTCTTGGGTAATAAAAAGGGTTTAAGT
>NZ_MCWZ01000112.1:0-9688 GCF_002877365.1 Vibrio sp. 10N.261.55.A7 | reverse complement strand
ACTTAAACCCTTTTTATTTAGTCTCCATTTTATCATTCTTAATACCCGACCAGCGTAACTTTACCCAGTTCCGACTCCCCTATCTGGCAAGAAAAATCGACCCGCTCTTCTGGCCCTTTCGCGAATAGCTTTTCAAGCTTTTCAAAGGAGTGAGGGAGCAAGCTGACACTCTTCAAACGCAAACTCTTCTTGGTTCGATTATCAAGAAAGGCCAGCGCTGTGTCCGTCATCGTTTTATGGCAACTATCGAGTATCTCTTTGCTCACGGTTCGGCTCTTTATCGCGTGCTGGAAATCCTTTTCAGTGAGCTTTTTATTGCCCTTAGCGAATAGGCAGATCGCCTGGAGGTCGAGTAAAGCGATGGTTTTGGGTTTCTGGTTTTCGCTATCCACGTACATGGCCATGAGGCACGGCAGCTTGCTCTCGTCAAACTCTTGCGGATGAATCATATAAAGGGTCATGTCATCAGCCACAATTCGCTGCATGTGTTTTTCTAAGCTGGACACCTGAGGAAGGGCCAAGTCACCCTTATACTCGGTGGGTTCGGCCAGCATACCTTGATCGCCTATCGTAGTGACGAGCGGTCTTAGCATTTTATGCAGGTCTGCATCTTCAAAAGGTTTTGAGAGAACAAACAGTGCGCCCGCTTTCTGGGCTTTCATGAGCATTTTCTCATCATCGACCATGGTGATCATGCCGGTCTTAATATCCGGGTTCATTTCGGAAATGACCTCAATCAGCTCTATTCCTGACATTCCCGGCATATGCCAGTCCGTCAACAAAATATCAGGCTTCCACTCTTCAACGAGCACCAAAGCTTCAGCAGCGCTGTCTGCCTTGTTGATCGACAAACGCTTATAAGGAAATGTCTCAAGGGCTCGTCGGACTATCTCCAACGTTGCCTTGCTATCATCGACGATTAAAACCTTCACAAGTTCTCAACTAATTGTTCGTAACCTGTTCAAAGTATAGGCACAAATTTTTATAACAACTAAACTTACAAGCTAAGTAAGCAATGCTGAAAGGTAAGAAATATGTCGATAGCCGATCTAATGACGGAAGAAATCCTAGGGATGCTCGCCATTGACCTAGGCTTATTGGTTCTGACAGGCTGGTTTATTATCCTGCTGCTCATCATCCGTGAATTTCGAAAATTTGCTCGTAGCTTTACCAAAGAAAGCCCAGGTATGGATAAGAACACACTCCAAATGTGCCAGCAATCGGTTGATAATGCTCTCAATTACACCTCAGAGAATAATGACACTCTAAACGACTTGATTCAGCTGCAGCAGGCGTTAGAGAGCCAAATGGCCATGCTTCGTAGCTCAACCGCGCAACACATTACTCCTGAAGAACAAGCGTCCATCGACGACCTCAACCTAAAATTGAATAAATCCCACCAACTCATCCGTAAGCTCAAGGGTGATCTCGATAAAAGTGTCAAAGGTTTAAGGGTCACGAGAAAAAAACTCTTCACTCAAACCGATACGGTGGATAGCCTGCGAGAAGAGAATGCCGCGTTAGAGAAAGATTTCGAAAAACTCGAACAAGAGTACATTCAGATCAGCGAAGCGGGTGGGTTTCAAGATCTGGCCATACAGTATCAGACTGAAAAAGAGCAGCTACTCAACACCATTGAAGAATACAAACAGCAAGCAGAACAAGGAGGCAGTAGCGAAGATATGGATGCGATGCGTCAAGAGCTCGAGCAAGTTCAACAGCAAATGCAGCATCTAAACAAAGAAAAGGACTTTGTGGAGAACAAATACCTTGATTTGGTCAAAGAAATGGAGAGCGACAAGCCATCTTAGAAAAGGATTTACATGCCCTACTTTTCAACAGGCTACTCTTTACTGAGTCATCGACAGCTAACCTTGGTGACTAACCTTGATAGCTAAACTCGATGGCTATTAGTCGTTATTTAACACACAGCACGTTGAGTAGAGAGGTACCTTTCAACTGACTGATCTTGCCGCTAGTGAACATGCCTTTTCGCTCAAAACCCCAATAAGGTAAGTGCATTGGCCAGTTGTCACCTTTCATCACGTTAGACTCAAGCAGTTTCGTCCATTCGTTCTCTACCGGCAATCGCATGCCCATAGAATGACAGATATCGGTTGCCGATTCGTAGCTCACTCGGTTCCAAGGCAACCCATGTTCCATATAAAACTGGCTGTCATTTAAATTACTGTAAGGTAAACGATACTCAAGCCCTTCAATGGTTGCTTTCAAGCGAACGACGACTTTTTCTTCCTCACTCGCAGGCGCTTCCACTGGAGGGGCAAGCAGAGCGGGTGCAACGACGGCCATTGATTCCTTCGCCACGGGTTTAGCCATGGCAGGTTTACTCGTCGATGGTTTCTTTGGAGAAGCTTGACTGACTTCAGGCTTGGCACCCTTCACCACTTCGCGAATAAAAGATTCTTTGTAAACAGGTTCTGTTTTAACCGCGGCAAGCTCCTTACGCGCGCGAGCAAAATCGTCATAAGGCCCAATCAAACAACGGTAGCCGCTGCTTTCTGGCTTTGACCACACATCCGTTGAAATGTGTTGATAGATGGATTTCGCTTTCGCCAATGACAAAGGCTTGGAAAGGACACCACATTGAATCCAAAAGCTAGACTGTTCGCCTCTTGGCTTCTGGTTTCCCCACAGCCCTTTACCAATGGGACATGAGGTATCTAAAACCGGTAATTCATTGGTCGACGCTTGAGTCGCGTCGCACAAAAATTCGTCTGCAGAGGCAGATTGAAAAAGCAATGGAAAGGCCATTGCAGTGATGCTGAGGAGCTTTATTCCGATCATTCTAGGTCTGATCACTAACTTCGTATCCATACTTCCTTTAACCTTAATCATCACGCCGTGACTGGCTCACAAAAATGAATGCAAAAAAAGAGCCGTAATACGTTACGGCTCTAGTTTAGTTAGATTTTTGATTAAAAATCAATTCGCTCGATCACCCTTTGTAGATCTTAGGGTTGAATACATCACGTAACCAGTCACCCAGTAGGTTGATGACGAGTACAAGCGTAATCAATACAACGCCAGGGAAAGCGGTAATCCACCACGCGCCAGAGAAGATGTAGTTAAAACCAATGCTGATCAATGCGCCTAGTGACGGTTGGTCAACAGGTAGACCTAAGCCTAGGAACGACAGAGCCGCTTCAGACATGATCGCATTTGCAATCTGAACCGTTGAGATAACCAAAATTGGCGATAGACAGTTCGGCAGAATATGACGGAACATGATGCGAGGTGCTTTAAAGCCCATCACACGTGCCGCTTCGACATACTCTTTCTTCTTCTCTGCTAATACTGATGCACGAATAGTACGTGCGTATTGAGGCCATTCCGCGACACCAATGATAACCACCAGCATCACCACCGCATATTGACTGTAGAAGTCACTGCCAAAGCTCGCTTTAAAAATCGCCGAGACAATGATCGCCACCATCATGGTAGAAAACGACAGCTGAACATCGGCAAAACGCATCAAGAAGCTATCAATACGGCCACCAAAGTAACCCGCCGATAGACCGATGATGATACCCAGAGTGAGCTGAAGGCCAACCGCAAGGAAACCAATCGTCAGTGATAGACGTGAACCGTAAAGAATGGTCGATAAAATATCTCGACCTTGCTCATCGGTGCCGAGAAGGAAATCTTCCTCCCCGCCTTCCATCCATGACGGAGGAAGCTCGGAGTCCATGATATCAATCGATGACAGATCGTAAGGGTCCGTTGGTGACAAAATAGGGGCGGCCAATGCTAAGACTAAGAACATCAGGAAGATGGCAAAGCTGGTCATCGCGACCTTATCACGCAAGAAGTAATAAACGATGTCTGAATTTTTAAAACGCTCCCAATGACTTGGAGCTGCTGCTACTTCACTCATGATTAAGATCCTTTACCCGTTAAGTTAACTGTTGGGTTGATCACGCCATAGAGCAAATCAACAATGGTATTGGTGACAACGAAAATGAGACCAACAAAGATAACGTAAGCGGTAATAAGTGGCGTATCCACACGGTTAATCGCTTCTAAGAATAAGAAGCCGGTGCCTGGCCACTGAAAAACAGTCTCAGTCAAAATGGTGTAAGCCACCATAGTACCGATTTGTACACCACCGACTGTTAATACAGGCAGCATGGTGTTTTTCAACGCATGTTGATAATAGATTTTGTTCAGTGCAAGGCCCTTTGCCTTACCGAATTTGATGTACTCAGAGCTCAGTACCTCGAGCATTTCAGAACGCACTAATCGAATGAAGAGCGGTAGCATAATTGATGCAAGCGCAATACACGGCAACACTAAGTGACGTAAGCCATCAATCGTGAAGAAACCCGATTCCCACCCAAGCACATTCGCCGTTTCTCCTCGTCCATAAGACGGTAACCAGCCTAGCTCAATCGAGAATACGTACATCAACATAATCGCCGTCAGGAAGACAGGGATCGAAATACCGATACTACTGAATGCCATCACCGCTTTCGTAAAGACGCTTTTTGGGTGTATTGCAGAATAGACGCCCAGAGGAATGGAACAGACAACGATAATAATCGATGCGCCAAACACGAGCTCTAATGTGGCTACCAGCTTGTCCATGATGACATCAACGGCTGGTCGCTTAAAGAAATAAGACGTACCTAAATCACCTTGCATGGCAGCGCCAACAAAGCGAGTGTATTTTGTAATGAAGGGATCATTCAGACCTAGCTCATCACGCAGCTCTTGACGCTCTGCTTCTGAAACCGACTGACCTACAAGCTCACGCAACGGATCACCCAAGTTATCTTGAATGGAAAACGCTACCAAACTGATCACAAACATCACTATCAGTGCCTGAAACAGGCGCTTGACCAGAAACGAAAACATTCCTTGCCCCTTTTAACTATCCATGACTTTCTACTCAATATAAGTAGAAATAAAAATCCAGTCTTAAAAATGGCACCTAGCCGACTGAAACAAAGCTAAGCGCCAAAAATTACTCAGCATCCATAGCACTATTTTCAAATGACAAACAGCGCTTAGGATGCCTTAAATCGCTTACTCTACAACTAGGTCGCCAAAGTAAGGGAAGTTCATGCCATTTACGATTGGACCAATCTTCACGTTGCTTTTCGCAGCCCATGATGGATCTTGCCAGTGTAGAGGAACAAACGCAGCTTCGTCGTACAGTGTCGCTTCAACTTGCTTAAGCATCGCTCCACGCTTCGCTAGATCCGTTTCTACGTTTGCCGCATTGATTGCAGCGTCGATTTCAGCATTTGAGTAGTAACCACAGTTGTACTGACCTTTACCTGTCTCAGCGTTACGTGTCATCGCTAGGAACTCAGTAAAGTTCGCGGAATCTTCCGTATCTGGGTGCCAACCGATCATCAGCATATCTGCTGCACACTTATCGAATTCAGGCCAGTATTGTGCTTTTGGCATTGTTTTCAGATCAACCTTGATGCCAATCTTAGACAACATTGCTGAAGCCGCTTGCGCGATTTTCGCATCATTTACGTAACGGTTGTTTGGCGCCATCATTGAAAGTGTAAAGCCTTTCTCATAGCCTGCTTCTTTCATTAGCTGTTTCGCTTTTGCAAGGTCGTAACGAGGTTTCAAATCTTCGTTGTAACCAGCATAACCAACCGGGCTTTGTTGAGCTGCGGCTGTCGCGGCACCTTTCATGATTTTCTTAACAATACCTTCATTGTTAATCGCATGAACGATAGCTTGACGAACACGTACGTCTTTCAATGCTTCATTGCTGTTTTGGTTCATTTGCAATGTGATAACACGAGTACCAGACATCGTGTACAAATCAATCTGGTTTGCACTTTCAATACGCTTGTAATCATTCGGTGCAACAGGAGCAATCATGTCAACGCCGCCAGAAAGAAGAGCCGCAACACGAGTCGCTGCTTCTTTGATTGGCACAAGCGTTAGCTTGTCAACGTTACCTGTGTCTTTATCCCAGTAGTCACCAAAACGCTCAAATACAACCTGCACGCCTTGCTCACGCTCTGTCACGATGAAAGGACCAGTACCTGAAACATTAGTAGAAGCAAACGAGTTACCGTGCTTCACAACTTCTGACTTGTCTTGACCTTCAGCTGTCGTGCCTGAGTAGAACTTGCTGTCCATCGGGAAGATGTAGGTAGCAACGTTCTCAATCAAAGGGTAAGTGTCGTCTGTTTTGATTTCTACGGTGTACTTATCAACCTTGTTAAGTGCAACTAATGGGCTGAAAATACCTTTGAAGTCTGGTGAGTTCTTTAGACGGTCGAAAGTCCAAACAACATCGTCCGCGGTTAGCTCATTTCCTGAGTGGAATTTAACGCCTTGACGTAGATTGAAACGCATTGTTTCGTTATCTACACGCTCCCAAGACTCTGCCAATCGAGGTTCAAACTCCATTGATTGATTGAAACGAATTAATGGATCAAACACCATGTGAGACATTTGCATAGTACCGCCTGACAACTGCTCATGCGGGTCAAGTGATACTGGATCTGCGTCGTATGCGACTTTAATGTCTGCTGCTGCTGCGCTAAAGCTAAGACCTGCAGCCATCAATGCGACCGCTAGTTTGCTTTTCATGGTTTTCATTGCATAACTCCTTATGCGGGAATCCGAATCCCTAGTTGTTTTGTTGTGTTTGCTTCTGCTTTTTATTCCAAGCGTGCTTATTGTTGCCAAGCCGCCCAGTTTTCGACACCAACTGGCCCAAAGAGACCAGTCAGTAATTCGAAACGACTTATGCCGTTTTTACTTCTTCTCTTAAGCCCAAGAACTCAGGCATTAATGAAATTAGTTGTTTGCTGTATTCATGCTGTGGGTTGGTAAACAGTTGCTCTGTTGGCGCCACTTCTAGAAGTTTACCCATCTGCATCACACCCACACGATCACACATCTGACGAATGACCGGTAAGTCATGACTGATAAACAGCATGGTGAGATTCAACTCATCTTGTAAGTCTTTTAGAAGGTTCAAGATTTGAGCCTGAACAGAGACATCCAGTGCCGACGTTGGCTCATCACAAATGAGCAGACGAGGTCTTGTTGCTAATGCACGGGCAATGGAGATACGTTGACGCTGACCACCCGAGAACTCGTGCGGGTATTTCACCCCAGACATTTGCCCCAAACCAACGTGATCAAGTAGATCGTTGACGATCTGGCGTGTTTCCGTCTCATTTCGCGTCAGCTTATGAAAACGAATAGGCTCTGCAATGATGTCGAAGATTTTCATACGCGGGTTCATCGACGTATAAGGGTTCTGGAAAACCATTTGCATTTGACGGCGAAGAGGTCGACGCTCTTTCTCTGATTTCATCGCCGTAAGGTCGATACCTTCAAACGAGACTTTTCCTGAATTTGGCGCGTAAAGACCAGCAATAACACGAGCAATGGTGGATTTACCGGAGCCTGATTCGCCCACCAAGCCAAAGGTTTCCCCTTCGACAACATCAAAACTGACGTTATTCGACGCTTGGACAAACTCACGACGGCTTTCAAACAAAGAATCTTTGGTCACGAAACGCAGGTTTACGTTTTCAACGCTGAGCAAAGACCCTGTGTAATCACGGTGATCTTGGCTTTGACCTAGCCAGTGATTTTTAACATCGAGAGGTTCCATTTCGTGGGCTTCTTCGATGTAGCTCACCAATGGGAAACGATCTAATTTCACATCTGAACGAGGAACGGCAGAGATTAGGCTGCGCGTGTAAGAGTGATCAGGGTTACCCAATACTTTTTCTGTTGGACCAAACTCAACCAAATCACCACGGTACATAACCGCAACTCTATCAGTGACATTGGATACCACACCCATATCGTGCGTAACCAACATACACCCTACGTTCTTCTCAATACACAGGTCGCGAATCAGACTCAGAATTTGGTCTTGGATGGAAACGTCGAGTGCCGTGGTTGGTTCATCGGCAATGATAAGGTCAGGTTCACCTGCAAGCGCGATTGCAATAACCACACGCTGACGCATACCACCAGAGAATTGGTGCGGGTATTGTTTCAAACGGTTTTCAGGCTGTGGAATGCCCACCTGATTCATCAATGACAAAGCACGTTCATACGCTTCATCATCGGAAACCTTCATATTGGCATGAATGGTTTCGGTCAGCTGTTGCTCTACCGTAAATAACGGGTTTAGAGACGTCATCGGATCCTGGAAAATGAAACCAATCTTGGATCCACGAACCTTTCTCATCTCTTCAGGAGACAGGCCTGATACCTTCTCTCCATCTAAAAAAACATCTCCGCTTGCAATCAAACCTGGAGGGCTAAGTAGATCAATAACAGCGTTACCTACCGTTGACTTACCCGCTCCTGATTCCCCTACAACGCCCACGATCTCACCACGTTCAATGCTGAACGAGAGTGACTTAACCGCAGCGTGAACGCCGTGACGAGACGGGTACTCAATGCGAAGGTTTTGTACTTCTAATAGCGACATTTATCAGACCTCTACTGCTTTGACAGTTTTCTGCCCTGTCTGATACCAGTATTGTGCGCAAACATACTGGTATATATTGAATCCATTCTTGTCAGTAGATTATTCTGACAATTAATAAGGCCATCAATTTGGCAAAAAACTCACAGAAAAGCAACAAATAGAGGATAAAAACTCGATATCGAACATTTTTAAAGCAATACCTGTGGATATTTATTCAACATAAGTGAATTAAATATTGGTATTACCAATTGTGTGCATGTTGCACCAATGTGGTTGTCACTAGCACTATCACCTAAAAGAACTAATCAAACCCGAAGATCATAAAAACCCCACATTGAATAAATTATCAAGCGAAATATACAGTAAAAAATTAACAGAACGGAAACATCGACTACAGGATTGAATAAGAGCAGGATAACAAACTAGACATATATCACAAATGCAGCATCTATACCTAAAAGGTAAATAGACTAATGGCAAGTGTGTATCTTTTATTAAGGAGAATATAGGTTAGCCTATATTTGAAACGAGCATGTGACTGAGTTCAAAAATACCAATTAGGCCTCAAAAAAGAAATCGCGCTTGTTAACCCCGCTTTATTTAATCTCCATCTCATTAATCGAATAGATATTAATCAGTGAGCAACTCAGCGTAAAAGGCGCCCCCTCTAGCCCGATCATTCGCGAAGCATTGATTTCCTTCTTTACTGTTCTACTTCCACAATATCTGCCCCGCTTCCCAACCTCAAACCGCTCTGCTTTATCATGAAAGAGGTAAATAAAGCACCGAAAGCCTGTCAGGTAAAAAACCCAAAGCCATTAGACTGGAGAAGTTCACACGACATGCTGACATTGAACAACAGGTTTTCGTTGTTCAGAAAGGGTGAAGTACTGCTTTCTATAGAAAATAGTGAAGAGAAAATCACGGTTAAAAACATTTAGGACAATAAGAAAACAGACTAGAAAAAAGAAGGAATTACACAAGGTGGCTCAGTGCTGAACCTCACACCCGGTGACAGCGCTAATAATAGTCTGAGAATGATACACCTCAGTGCAGAATAGCCATCAAACCACTGACTTTACTCGGGAAAATAAAAACACCAGCTCATAGGGGAGGATTGAGGAAGAATGAAATGTACAGACGTAAAAAAGCCCCAGTCTTTCGACTGAGGCTTCTTAAGGTGGTCGGTGAAGAGGGATTCGAACCCCCGACCCTCTGGTCCCAAAC
>NZ_MCWZ01000111.1 GCF_002877365.1 Vibrio sp. 10N.261.55.A7 | reverse complement strand
TTTTAAGGGCGGCCAAGGGGCAAAAACAGGCACAGGGGGTCACCTACCCGGTAATAAAAACATTGGTAAAATCTCTCAGGTTAGAGGGATTCCAGAAGGTGAACCTGCGATATCGCCGCCAACCTTTGCCAACTTGCACACCGCGGAAGATTTTAAACGATTTGCTGATCGGGTACGTGAAGTAACAGGGGGTATTCCCATTGGCTTTAAATTGAGCGCGAACCATATAGAGGAAGACATTCAATTCGCCCTCGACGCATCAGCCGATTACATTATTTTGGATGGTCGTGGAGGCGGTACAGGCGCTGCGCCAGAAATGTTCCGCGATCATATCAGTGTTCCAACCATTCCGGCGTTAGCTCGCGCAAGGCGCTATCTTAACCAACAAGACACCAGTGGCCGTGTGACTCTTATTGTTACTGGTGGGCTGCGCGTACCAATGGATTTCGTGAAGGCGATGGCCCTCGGCGCTGATGGGGTGGCGATTTCTAACAGTGCCATGCAATCCATAGGCTGCGTCGCGGCTCGAATGTGTAATACCAATAACTGCCCTGCCGGCATTGCCACTCAGAAAGCCGATTTACGCCAACGTTTGAACGTAGACAAAGCGTCTAAGCAACTGCAGAACTTCTTTGAGGCATCCACCGAGCTTATGCAAGTCATGTCTCGCGCTTGCGGGCACGATGCGCTCAGCCAGTTCAACTCGAATGACCTCGCCACTTGGAACCGCGAAATGGCAATGCTTTCTGGGGTTAAGTATTCTGGCGCGACTAAGCTTAATTAGCCTCTATTATGATCGCTAAAATAGCCCAATTGAGGGCTGTTTTTTTATTTTATGGCTCAAAAACCGTTATAAAAAAGACACCAACCTAGATACCCCATATCAAGCTACGTATAACTTAACACCCTCTCACTAGGCATCACTCTCAAATTATTATCTGCGTTTGCTTTAGAATTAAGACACACGGTATTTCTCCGTGATTTCCTTTGACTATGCGCCACCATCACTTTAATTTCACCCCAAAGGTCTAGTCCGTTATGTGTAATTTTCTCAGAGTGGTGCCATTGTATTTGAGATCATTGAACGATCAAAACAAAGACCAATTGACTATTGAGGGGCAGGCAAGCAATTAATAGTCTAGTTTTGTGAGTACTATTAGGTGCTTACATGATTCTTACTACAATTTAATTCATGGATGTTTAAGTGGTTGTTTCAAACACAAAAAAAAATAGGCTTAACTGGCTAGATGTACTAAAAGGCGTGACCGTAACCATGGTAGCGATCCACCACTCCTATCTGGCACTCTTATCAATGTCCTTGCCGTATACTTGGATAGATCCAATTTTAAACAGTTTCAACTATCATGCATCGCATGTTCGTATGTCTGCATTTTTCCTTTCTGGTGGGATCATTTTCTCCTTTGTGAAAGGAAAAAAAACCGAATGGTTCTTCAAAAAACGTTTCCCATTCATGGTCTGGATTATCCTTATTTGGACATTGATTTCATTAGCAAGTGAAGAACTAGGGTTACACCTATACCCTTGGAAATCTTTCCCATTCTTTGCAGAAGGGAGCATATTCTTAGCCCCTTATGGGAACCTTTGGTTCATCATCGCTTTATTGGTCGTGAGTTACTTTGCATCAATAGTTGATCGATTCCAGACGGTAGTAAAAATTACTCTAGCACTATGTTTTTCATATACAGTGCACTTGTGCCTTACTTATTTTCCGCCAGAACAAGCCGTTAATGTCTTGTTGCTAAAAAACTTAGCCTACAAAGCTATTCCATTTTTCATGCTGGGAGCGCTATTCTTTAAGCCTGTATTGGAGCATTCGAGAAACATAGGTGGCGTTGTTGCTTCAACCTTGGTTATGCTGTTGTTGTATGCGGTAACTAACTATTTCTTCGACTCTGATTCTGATTATGGCCACTTATTAACTAAGTATATTCCAGGTACCTTTGCTTTCATTGGCATAATGATTTTGCTTAGCCATGTGAGTGTTTTTTCAAAATTGATTGGTAAAATAGGCAATTGTTCCCTAGAGATATTTCTCACGCATCAGTTCTTTATTGCATTGAGCACTGCCATGATAACCGCAGGGATTATTGATATTAGTAAAGACCATGAAAAACTAGGCGTACTCGTTTTTCCTGTTTTAATCTGTATAGCCTTTGTTCTGGTTACTCTGCCATTAATTCGACCAGTATTGTTTCAGCTACCGCCGACAGGGTTATTCGAAAAGCTACGTCAGAAACGACTAGGTGGAATGTCCGCAAAGTAAAACAACAATCACTCAACTTTTAGTATTAAGTGATAGTTTAATTTAGGGCAATTGCTTAGCTTACTGACGTACAATGCGCGCGAAAACAGATTGATTGGCGCGCATTCCCTCTTGAAGTGACATGGTGCCATACCCCGTATTTTCTATACGTAGTGATTTGCTCATCACCTTCCCCCAACCATTTTCCAACAAAGCTTGTGACTACACAGACAGTATGCGTAAGTCCAAGTCGATATATTTGAGTCAGTTATCTTCTAATTCAAATACTTATAAATGGTTATTGTTATGAAATCACTTAGAGCCTTGCTCTCGCTTACTGCCTTGGCGCTCGCAACAAATGTCGTTGCCGTTGAGCCTAACGCCTATACCCTGCCCACTAGTGATGCGTGGTTAGAGCACGTCAACACTGGGCTTAAACCTTACTGGATGATGGAAGAAGCACAGGGTGTGCCCGTGGGTAACTTCCCTACCTTCCGCTGTGACAACGGAAAATTACTTGATGTGTCCGATGTCTGCCCTGAACTGAAAGCCGGCTGGATCACGCCTCATTTTGGTCGCGAATATACTCGAATGAAATCTCGCCAAACTTACGCATACGGTGTTATTTACCATCTTACGGGTGATAACGCAGCGCTAGAGTTCGCAAAACAAGGCGCTTACTACCTCATCGACACTCTGCAAGATTCGCAAAACGGCGGTTATATTAGCTTTACGGAAGATGGAAAAGCGGGCCTTGATTGGCATCAGCGAACTTCACAAGATCAGGCTTATGCGCTGGTTGGGCTTGCCATGTATTACTACTTAACCCGTGACCCAAAAGTAGAAACGGCACTCATTCAGCAGCAAGCCTTTATTTTCGACCAGTACCGTGTCTCAGATACCGAAGGTTTAGCCTGGGTGCTCAGCGATGGTGATGGTGAAAGCGCCAAACAAAGAGAGCTCGTCGCACAACTTGATCAGATTAATGGCTATTTGCTGTTGGTTGCCCCTTTACTGCCAGAAAAAGCAAAAGAACGTTGGTTAGACGACTTACAATGGCTGACCCAAATAATGGTTAACTCGTATCACTCTAGTGAAGAAGAGCGATTTTACGGAGCGATTCACCACAAAGCGGCCAAAATGCAAAACGCTAAACACAATGATTTTGGCCACACCATCAAAGCCTATTGGATGACCTATTTAACCGCTCAAACGTTAGAGCAACAAGGGCGATTAGAGAACAAAGACTGGTCGTCATTCGCTATTCAAGGGATGGAGGTCATCTTAGAGCGCGCTCAATACACCGCACCATTTGAGACGGTAGCTTCACGATTCTCTGAGATGAATCAAACCCAATGGCAAGGACATGCTGTGCCTGCGTGGCAAGCTCGACCTAATAGTAATGGTGCTGCTTCATGGGAATGGGCAGAGCTTGACCAAGCGGCCATGACCCTTTCCATGCATCACAATCAATTGCGAAAAGAGCTTCACTACACTACACGTACATTCATGGATGTTTGGGTCGATCATAAATTTGGTGGCGTGGGTTTAAACCCCAAATCCACCAAAGCATTCCATTGGGGCAACGGTTACCACCAATTCGAACACGCTCTGGTCGGGTTTATCACCACCAACAAATTGGCCAATCAACCCTTCCAACTCTACTACGCGTTTGAGGAGCTTGAGGGATTGAACATGGCTAACCTACAGCCATACTATTTTGGCGCTAAGATTGAATCGGTGACCCCTATCTCTCCTCATCAACAGAAAGTGACCTTTCAATAGATGAGTTAGCCGCACACTTCCCTGATGATAATTCGTGTCTGTCAGGCGTTTCTGTCAGGGATAGTGCTTTACCTTCAATTGAGCGATTGTGAAACAAACACCTATACTCTATGCATCTTTCCCAATGAGGCATAACTATGTATTCGCATCTTTTCATTGCTCTGCTACTGAGCACCACTCAGCCTCATTCAGAGGAACTGCAAAAACTCTACACTGAAGAAACGGAAATCAACTACGACGATCTGGTTGTGGATGTGCATGGCTATAAGTTACCCACAAGAGCGGCTTTTCGAGGTTGGGTTCTGTTAAATCACGCCGAAGAGAAAGTCACTAAGATTGGTCATCAGCTTCGAGATGCAGGTGTAACCAAAAGCATGCCACTGCACCTCATTCTCTTGCAAGGCACGGATTGGGTGATGAGTAATACCACCTTATTCTCTTTGCCTAACGCAAAGCACTTACCGAATATGATTCGCACGCTCAAATTTATACAAACCCATATCGAGCCCGAAATTGGGGTAGTAATACCCGTTTCAGGAGAGAGAACCGATCTTTATAACCAACAGGCAGGCGGCGCACTTCAAAGTAAACATCTGGAATTTTGCGCATTGGATTTAGTGCCTGCCTCTGACATATCTCGAAAGGATTTACACAAAAAGTTGAAAGCCATTCATGCGAAAGTCGGGCAAAAAAATGAGGTGGGGCTTGGGCTCTATTCTGGTGTTCGTTTCCACATTGACACCTGTGGCTTCAGAAGCTGGTAATTGACACATAAAAGTCATTACGACACACCCAAACAAAGAGTCACTTTAACATGATTTAGATCAATGAAATATTTATACCATTGAAATATATAGCTTTTAAAAGTTGGCACAGTTATCGCAATACTAAATAGTAATTATTACGATTTAGGTGATTAACATGTCAAACAATACTCAGCGCTTTCAAACTCTTCTTTCTGTGTCTAACATCGTTTTGGCTATCACGATTCTGTTTATGATTGGCAGTATCGTCATCGCATACCCGTTAGCGAATCAGTTTTCACTGCCCGTGCAGATCGCAGCCCACATTAGCACTATTGTCATCGCAGCCTTTCTTAAAATAAGCTACGTCACTCGTTGTCTGGCGCAATACAACCTAGGGTTAGAGGTGAGATAAGTCACGCCCTGCCACCTCACGAAGTGAGGCCTTATCGGTTTCAGCTAAAGGCTTCCAAACTCAATAGAACAAATTCTAAGCCTTTAGTTCTATTGAGTTGTGCTGCCTCAGAAAATCGGGATTATTGCTCAAATCGATGGCACTCAATCAACATGGGTCAACCACACCTTCTCACTGATTCAATCAACGAAGTACAACATCGCTTTAAATTAAGAGGTCACCAACGTTGCCTGTTCACAAGTGCTTCCCGCACTGACTCGCATGTTCAGACATAAATTCAAAATCCTTTTATAATTTCATGTACCGGCTAACCGCTAGGTGATCCAACATAATCATGGTGCCGGATTCAGCAATAAACGTTTCTGCCGCATCGGGGTCTATGATCACAGCCCCACTGAGTCAGTTAAGCCAAAGTCAAACAGTAGAGGGCACAAGGGTGTACTTGGCCCGACAAGCAAGCGACTTGGCACCATCGCGCTCTGGTCAAGAATGGTTGATAAACTGCCGTTCATCAGCGTCTGAGCGGTGATCGCTAACTGTTTAGCTTCCGCGTACGCTTTTGGCGCCTCTTCGACAGAAATATCACCCGGTTTAGGCTCTCTTTCTACGATTCGTGATAGTGGTAAACGTTTTTGCGCTCCTCTGAAACCGCCCACAATCACGACACCTTCTCCCGGAGCTTCTATCGCAGATAACCCACCCGTTTTTGTTGCGTACTTCTCCGCTTGCGGAAGACACTCTTTGCGGTTCCACCATGCATTGACAGCCGCTAATCCTAAAGAGCGCATCAGGGAGTCTGTAGAACATAGGTAAGAGGCAAGTTCGCTTATGGGCTTACCAGAAAAGCCTTCAGGCGGTCTTACCGTACGAGCCCCCTCGGTTCCTCTGTCTGGACTTCTTGCCACTCCACAAAGACCACCAGCCCTCACCATTGTCCAATTCAATCCGATGATGACCTTATCGACAGGAGTATCACTCGTAACACTGTCTGCCAGTACCTGCTCAATTGTTCTGTCTACTTCGTTCTTGCTCATTTAATCTCCTGAGTGTCAGCCTAATCTTCGTAAAACATATACTCAGAATTCATGAATGTCCCTTTTTCTTTGCCACTAAGGTTATAGCGGCCAAGTTTTCTTTGTGTTTTCTAAAGATTTTTCGCATGCCTTTGACTCGGCTTCTAGCTTGGGGCTTTGTTAGCAGGTTCTTGGCTATTTTCAGAAAACCAATGACTCCCTCATCATCGATCATTCGCTTTGGTTCTAGGAGGTGCATCGGAGCCACCGCCTCAAATTCAATCTCAAAGCCGTTGTCGATCATCAGTTTTTTCCACTCAGATGGCGTAAGTGGTTTGGCTGGATGCTGAATCGTTTCTGATACTTCTTTCTGAATCGAGCGTTTTACATCTTGGTCAATACTGTCAGGAGAGATACAGAGTTCGTGAATACCGTAGCGCCCACCTTGCTCTAGAATTCGAGCGGCTTCAGCGACAATCTCGTTTTTTCTCGCATCCGATTGCATGGTCAACATGGCTTCCCCATAAACAACGGTCGCGACATGGCTATCTAAACTCGTGTCTTGGGCATTGCCAACCTTACAAACCTGTTCTTTACCGTTTAAGTATGAACGTACGATCTCTGCGGCCTGTTCGTTTTGCTCGATTGCCGTATAGCTTTCTGGTGCATTTTCGAGGCATAAACGCGCTGTGTAACCCATACCTGGAGCGAACTCAACCACCTTGTCAAAGGGTGTCACTTTCAAACCCTGAAGCATTTTCAGGGTCAGCTCTTTGCCTCCCGGCCGCAGGACTTTTTTGCCTAACTGAGCGAGAACCCAGTGCCCTGGCGTTTTTGACACTTCACGCCTTTCGTTTGGCATGGCTAATTTTCCAGACATATCGACTCCTAGGCAGAAAGAATGATTGGCAGCATCAACATGAGAACAGCAATAATAGCTATCCATTGAAAAGCAGGGCTGAGGTTTTCCATAGCGAATCCTTCTACTGGTGGTTGCGTCTTTGATAATAATGATTATTATTTACATTCTATGTCTATACATAAGAAACTCTGCTTGATTATTATCAAGACAAGGATTGCACAGTGCCGGATTCCATTATTTCTCTGCTGAACGGGGAACAGAAAAAACAGTTATTTGCCGCACGTAAGTCCATTAAATACTTTTCGGGTCACCAACTTTTTGATCAGGGAGACAGCGCCGATCGTATGTTTCTTGTAGATAAAGGTAAGGTTTCGCTGTATCGCCTAATGCCAAACGGCGATGAGAAGCTGTTTAAAGTCTTTCTTGCTGGAGAGCTCATTGCAGAGATGGCGATGTTTATGGATCCTAGGAAATACCCAATGAGCGCGAGAGTGGAACAAGAGACAGAGCTGTCAGTTTTTGAATATCAAGACGTTCTAAACCTGTTTTCTGGTTCTCCAGCGCTTTCTATTAAGGTGATGGCATTCATGAGCAATAAAATATGCCATCTCATGAACACGCTCAATATTCTTACTCAGGTCAATGCTAACCAAAGGTTGGTCATGAAACTTGCTGAAATTTATCGTCTTCAGCTAGTGAAAGAAGGCACCGTTGCTCTTCCCGTCACAAAGAAATTGTTAGCCACTCAACTCGGTATGACACCAGAAACACTGTCTCGAGCCATCAAAAAGCTCAAAATCGATGGGCACATTATTGAATCCGGAAACCATATCACCCTTGTTGATATCGCTTCACTGTGTCGCTCGGTTGACTTAACACCTGATATTTTTGGCCAGCCATCGAGTGCCCAAAAGTCGGCTGAACGCTAGTGTTATGATTAATGACACCTGACCCAAATTCCCGTTTATGCTTGAATGTTTTAACCCTTCATAAGAACGATCTCACTTGCGGCGCTTGCCCATCGCGATTCCATCTCGAATATTCAACGCCATCAAGCTCAAATTCACTAGACCTGCCACCAACTCTATCCCTTGCACTAAATAGAACACACCATCGAACTGCAATCGTTCAGCGAGATACAGAAGATAGAAGGCGCAAGGGGTCAGGATTAACAGGCCATTTAGCGCAATAATGGGTGTACGCTTTTTCTTCGCAACAATTTTCGTATTTTGGCTGTTACCCGCCATTTTTGTTCCGGTTATGCCCACAACCGCCATCGTCGGAATCAAGAAGAGCACCGCATAAGAAATGACCCTTTTCACTTCAATTATGTTCTGTTGACTGCCTAGCAGCTCCACTAACACTGTGCTGGTAAAAAAGCTCAGTATCATAAGAAACGCGATAATAGCGGCAATTTTGTGTAGGGTTTTTATTGATGTTCTCATGGTCTTCTTCCTTATTTAGGTCTATTTCGTGACGAATAGTTATTTGATTGCTCGTGTCGTTACCATCGAGAGCGGTAGCTTCGGTGACAGTTTCGGCAGGTCGAGTTAGCACTCTCAATTGCGTCGTTTGCCATGGTTGGATCACGACGTTGACTCGCTTTTTCGAGATCAGAGAAGCTCATTGTCATTTGTCTGAGTAACCGGTCAAACTTACCAGGACTATCCCATATCTTCTCTTTTGCTTTGCTGCCGGTATGACTGCCAGCCGGAAAAGAATCATTCAGCACGAGGCCATATTGTTTCAGTAATTCACTGTGCTGCTTTAATTCAACCCAATCTGTTTTACTGCCGTTAATTAATCGCTTAGCGCTATCGAGTTCCTGTTCTATGTGACTAAATGCGGCCTGCCTATCATCGATCTGTTTTTCATAGTCATTTGCAAAAACCCACAACGGCGTAGCTAACAAGGCCAACACGGCGAATTTGTTCATTCGTTTATTCCTCTCTTTTCTTGTTGGTGTGTTGAGTTCTAATTTAATTTACACTGCA
>NZ_MCWZ01000110.1 GCF_002877365.1 Vibrio sp. 10N.261.55.A7 | reverse complement strand
ATAATAAACAAGTTACTTATATTTCGCTTAATCTATTTATCTAAATGATAAATAAGGGTATGTCATGGAAGTTTTTGCTCTATCTCAACGACAAAAAATCACGTTGTTTTTGGTTGTTTTATCTATTGGATTCATTTGCCTTGGTGTTTTCACCTCTAGTCGGTTGTCGATTATGGGGACTCAGTATCACAGTAGCGGACAAGTCGCTGCAGGGTCTATTGCTATTCATAAAACACAAAGTGAGCTTTTAACCATTGCTGCTGAACTTGATAAAGTCACGGCAGCCGATGCGCAGCATGTGAGAGATAAAGTCGAGAAAATTAAAGGTCTCGTTTCTAACAACTCGGTTTTCTTGAAAGAGCTCAAATTGGTGAATGAGGCGGATGATTTAACTGGAAGTGTTGAGCGGTTTTATCAATCACTGATGCCTTGGTTAGAGATCAAATCAGAACTAGGCTTCAATGTTGATGAAGGTAAATTGGGCCAATTGAAAGGCCTCGCTGCAACGATTGAGATGAAAATAGAAGAAACCGGAATGGTCACGCTAAATTCTGACTTTCAAGTGATGATCAAAGCGCAACAAAACTACCTTCTACAACCGAACGAGCAAAACCTGAAACTGTTCAATCGAGCCATGGCTGGTTTCGTCAATATGTCCAACACGTACGCAATGTTAGACCTTTATGAAAAAGAAATTGATGTTATGAAAGAGACGTTTATGCGTGTGGCCGACCTTTCTCAGCAAATAGGAACGACAGAAGAGCAGTTATTTCAAAGTGAGTCACGCCTGACAACGGTGATTAAAAATGTGACTGATATTCTGGCTGGGATAACCACTGAGTATGAAAACAATGCCGAAAACAGCGCCACTCAAACTCAATGGTATGTTCTTATTGCGTGTGCTTTGCTCGCGGTCTTCACGATAGCGATCTTTATCACGATCAGTGTCACGCTAACACGTTCCGTAAAGCAAACTGGTTCAATTCTCTCAGAAGTGGCTAAAGGTAACTTGTCACAAAGAATGGAAATTGGAGAGAATGCGAATGATGAATTTAATCAGCTCGCGATGACGATCAACGAGAGCTGTGAAAACTTAGGCGAGTTGGTCAAAGGTGTTCAGCACAGCAGTAACGCGTTATCTCAAGATGCTGCCGAGCTTAATAATGGTATAGATACGCTTGTTCACAACCAGTCGAAGGTTTTGGGCCAGACTGAACTGTTAGCTTCGGCAACGGAAGAGGTGAGTGTCACCACTCAAGAGGTTTCAAATTCGTTAGAGTTTGTCGCCGATATTAGTAAGTCTTCTACTCAGGCGGCTGAAGATGGTGGGACAGTGATTAAAGCGGCCATTGATTCTTTAGAAGACGTCAATAGTATTCTTCAATCCGCTGCCGGACATATTCAGCAGCTGGAAACGGCCTCTTCAAAAGTTGACTCGGTCATGGAGATCATCAATGGAATCGCTGAACAAACCAACTTACTGGCACTGAATGCAGCCATTGAAGCGGCTCGGGCAGGAGAGCAAGGGAGAGGTTTTGCTGTTGTTGCTGATGAAGTAAGAAACCTTGCAGTACGCACCGTTGATGCTGTTAGCGAGATTTCTGGCACCATTGAAACGATGAAAAAAGAGAGTGCTGAAGTGATTCAGTACATCGGACAGTCCGAAAGCTCAATCCACGCAGGCCAACAAAAGGGTCATGAGGCAATGGAAGCGCTCAACCAAATCACAGAGAAAGCGGACGATGCAGCGCATCAGACTGAAGTGATATTTGCTTCCATTAGAGAGTTGGCGACAACCAGTCAATCAATGGCAAACAACATGATAGAGATATCTTCAGCGATGAAGGAATTAGAACATAACAATGAGCAGTTGCGTCAAACTAGCCAATTGGTGGATCAGCGCTCAAGTAATTTAAATACTGACTGTGAGCGCTTTACTATTTAGAGCGTTTCTAAGAAGAATATACGAACGGTTGCTTTTAATACTCCATCATCCACTTTGGTGCGTTTATGAAAGGCTCCTTCAGCTGTGAGCGTCTGCCCATCTTATATCTAATAGAGTTGCTGGTATTCCAAAGTCAGTGACTAAGGCTTAACCGAAATATGACCAACGTATTGCTTCTTTTCGCACTTGCAACCAGCGTAATACAGTGAAGAAACAGAGAAAGTAACACCCAGAGAATATTGAATATTAAGCACAATACTTTAGTTGTTGTGGTTAGTTTTTGGATTAGTTGACAAGTATGTATGATAATCAAGTCATACAGTAATTCTATTATTCGATAGTGAGCAAATGACGGAACCTGCTAATTTATCTACGACTTCATTGCATACTGCCGCGATATCGCTGCGGAATCTTGATAAGGATGAACGGAAAATCAATGAGTTGGCTCATAATATGTCAGTAAGTTTGAAGACTTCTCTGGCTGTTAAGGGGGTACAGATTTGTGATTTATCTACTAAAAAATTGGATTTTGCTCATGACGGTGAAACTTTAAACAAAGATACGCTGGCTGACCAATGGGAGTCTTTTTTTCATTGGACTGATTCGATTAATGAGAAAAAAGGCATGTTTACTGTTCCAATAAATATGCTAAACACAACAAATGAACTTGCTTACGATATATGTATATTAAGTCGTGATGAAGAGGGGCATTTTGCACTGGTCGTTGTATATCGCCCCGACAGTGAGTGGCGAAAAGAATCACAGCATATACCAATGTTTACGTTGTTGCTGCAGAACTACTGGCAACAGCGGCAGTCAGAAATCTCGTCAAGAAATGCTCGTAAGCGGATAGATAAACAGTATGGAATCGTATTAGACCAGCTAAAAGGTGAAACAAGAAAAAACCAAGCGATGGAGATCGTAGCGACAGGTTTGGCTGAATTGGCTGCTTGTCGTGATGAATACCAGTTGCTGCAACAAAGCATTCATATTCTTCATGAAAAATTGGGTATCGATAGGGCTGGAGCGTTTGTCATCGATGTGAAAGAAAACCAGTATCGTGGCGTTTACGGAATTGACCCTGATGGAGTGTATCGTGATGAAAGCCAAGATGTGTATAAATTTACGCAGCTACCATTATC
This sequence comes from Vibrio sp. 10N.261.55.A7, assembly GCF_002877365.1. Taxonomy (GTDB): domain Bacteria; phylum Pseudomonadota; class Gammaproteobacteria; order Enterobacterales; family Vibrionaceae; genus Vibrio. The sequence goes on along the minus strand of NZ_MCWZ01000110.1, from coordinate 3,248 downwards.
GTTTTCAACGGTACTTTTTGATGAGGAGAAGTTGCTTCATGTCGAAGATAATATAACGTTGTATTATGTCGATCAGCCTGTTGGCGTTGGCTGGAATGGTATGGTGGTACTTCGAAATGAGCAAGAACCATTAGGTTGGTTTGCTATGGACAACCTCTCTAGCAAACAACCGTTCGACGTGAATTTAAATGAAGCGTTTAATATTTTCGGTAAGACAGTCGCCCGTTTTCTTGTAGAAATTCGTCATAATTCTCAAATTAGAATGTTAGGTAAGGCCTTGAGCTTTATGTCACAGGCAGAAAATACGCACGACCTATGTCGTCATGCCGTGGAATTTGCGGTTGAGCAATTAGATATTGATCGAGTCGGTCTTTTCCTCCCTATTGATGGTGATATTAGTCAGGTACAAGGTACATACGGTGTTGATACCGAGGGTAATATTAGTGATGAATCACATATTGTTCTGGCTATGCCTGAGAACGAACTCAATTTATTAGCACAAGATACGCCAAACAAGTTGTTTGTACTAGATGACATGCCACTCTATTACAACAATGAAGTTGTTGGTAATGGTTGGAATGCGTGTATTTTAGTTCGCGTAAATGATGTTAATGCGGTCTGTGTATTTGCTGATAATTTGGTGCATAAACGGGTGTTAACGAGTCAACGCAAGCAGTTGCTGCAGCTGTTTTGTAATAATGTTGGTGAAATGGTGATGCGAATTAGGGGACAAGAATCTTTAATCGAAGCTAACAATTCACTAGAGAGACGAATTGCAGAGCGCACACATGAACTTGAAGTTGTAAATCGAAAATTAAACAGTATCGCGCAACATGATATGTTGACCATGCTCAAAAACAGACGCGCGTATGAAGAAGAACTGACTAAGTCTTGGCTTCAACAATGGCGATCGGCCGGTTATTTGTCTTTAGCTGTTATGGATTTGGATGGCTTTAAAATGGTGAATGATACGTACGGTCATCAAGCTGGCGATGAACTTCTGCAACTATTATCAAAATTCTTACAATTATTTTGTCACCGTGCATCAGAAACAGTTTTTCGTTTAGGTGGTGACGAGTTTGCGGTTATTCTAGTTGGCGTTATGCCCGAATCTGCTTTTTCTCATTTGGATAAATTACGTAAAAGTTTCAGCGGAATACTGGAAGAACAGTATGAAACTGTGACACTTTCTATTGGTTTAGTCTCCGTTATCCCAAGGGATAAAAAGATACAGGAAGATTTTTTCGCTCTTGCAGACGAGGCGCTTTATCAAGCCAAAAAACAAGGGAAAAACTGTTGTATAAGTAAAGATATGACGCGTGTGAATCAATAGCGCTACAAATGAGCGCTAATAATTCATATACAAGGACATGGTAAGTTTTATTAGAAGAACGCAAACAGTGAAAGTCCACCAGTGCCGTATATGGAGCTTGGCGCTTCTTTATAATCTGGTGTCTTCGCGGTGAATGTCAGGCTAGCGCCAACGTATTGGTTATACCAAACGGCACCCATAACGGCCGTGGATTGCCAGTTCTCTAATGTCGTTGGGTAGTTTTCCGGGTCAGAAATGTTTGGTCTTTCGCCCTCAATTGTCACGTCATTGAAACGATATCTACCTTCAATACCTGTAAAGAGAAACCATGCTGAATTTGAAGCACCAATCATACCAGGGCGAAACGGATTTTCTGTCGTGATATTAGCTGCGCCCATGTTACCCCCTAGGTCAGTACCCCATCGCAACATCAGCCCAGTAGATAAATCACTTCTAAAGCTACCCACATTCCCTTCACTCACGTTTGAAAATTCGAGTTCCGTACCGCCATATGAATTATATCGGGCAAGGTTAAAGTGAGAAAGGTAACCAACACTACCAACCATACCTTCATCTACTTGGTAATCCCAGCCGTTGGGGTCGTCTGAACCCGTAATACTGTGCACGAGCTTTTGTGCTTGCCCGGCCAATGAATTCTCACCCGTTGTACCAATCGTCAGGTTGAATCGCTGGGCTTGCTGTGGATGAAGGCTAATGAAATTAAACTCACCGTGGAAGTAACCCGCGTAAGGTCGATCGTTAGCCAGAGGAACAGACACTTCTATGTCTGATGGCGTCCACATTTTGTGCCCTAGTGTGAACTCAAATTTATCAAGAGACGTTGCTCCCCAGGCAGACAAACTTAACGGTGTCAGTAGCCAAGGCGTGTTAATCGCCCCAGATGTATAGGAGAGAAATAGGCCGTTGGTATAGTCTTGGTCAACACCAAAGATGCCATCGTTATCTAACGAAAAGGCGATGGTGGAACGCTCAGATGCGGAAACATTTGAAGAGGCAATAATTAATGCTAGGAAAAAACGAGACTTCATTCTACTTCTACGGCTATTGGTCGATTCTCGATAGTACAGCAAAACCAGGACCAGTGTAATAAATTGAAATAACAGTAGATAAAATTGTGCGATCACTCAAATTGCGATTATTTGACGCCCAAAACAGGTAATTCATAGCAATAAAAAACCCCGCATGAGCGGGGTTTTTCTATTCATCAAATTCTAGATTATAGAGATTCAGTGAATGTACGAGCGATTACGTCAGCTTGTTGCTCTTTCGTTAAAGAGTTAAAGCGAACAGCGTAACCAGATACGCGAATAGTAAGCTGAGGGTATTTCTCAGGGTGCTTAACAGCGTCTTCTAAAGTGCCACGGTTAAGAACGTTTACGTTTAGGTGTTGACCACCTTCAATGCCAGTTTCATGGTGGAAGTAACCATCCATTAGACCTGCAAGGTTAGCGCGTTGGCTGTCTTCTTCTTTACCTAGTGCGTTAGGCACGATAGAGAAAGTGTAAGAGATACCATCTTGAGCATCAGCAAACGGTAGTTTACCTACAGACGTTAGTGAAGCTACAGCACCTTTCTCATCACGACCGTGCATTGGGTTAGCACCAGGAGCGAAAGGAGCACCAGCACGACGACCGTCTGGAGTGTTACCTGTCTTCTTACCGTATACAACGTTAGATGTAATAGTAAGAACTGACTGTGTAGGAACAGCGTCACGGTAAGTTTTAAGTTTACGGATCTTGTTCATGAACGTAGAAACAAGTGCACATGCAATGTCATCAACGCGAGCATCGTTGTTACCGAATTTAGGGTAATCGCCTTCGATTTCAAAATCAGTTGCGATGCCGTCTTCGTCACGAATTGGTTTAACTGTCGCGTACTTAATAGCAGACAGTGAGTCAGCTGCAACAGATAGGCC
>NZ_MCWZ01000109.1:2670-4079 GCF_002877365.1 Vibrio sp. 10N.261.55.A7 | reverse complement strand
TCTCGGCTTGAAGTCTGGCATGTTCGGTAAAGTTAGTGGTAACAGCCACTTAGTAAAGCGTTAGTCGTTTAATGCTTTGAAAGGTTTTAAGGTTAAAGTTGGTTCAGTAACTTTCGCGTATTGTTTTACTGGCAACGTTTTTTGGCGCTACTGGATCGCATGATATTAATGTTCAATTTAGGGCGCTTCGTTTGGCCGAGTTAAACGCATAGCCTTGCCCTAAGTAAGTTCTACAAATGTCGAGCATTGGTTTTAATAACAAAAGCTTGTGCCAATAATCAGTATTCAATGGCAAAGCCACCGACTAACAAGTTAATTAAGTGGACTTATCAACGCTGGGCGCTCTCGGCTTGAAGTCTGATAGGCTCGGTAAAGTCAGTGGTAACAGCCACTTATTAAAGCGTTAGTGGTCTAAGGCTTTGAAAGGTTTTAGGGTTAAAGTTTGTTCTGCACTCGTCGCAATATTGTTTTACTGGTGTAGCTTTTTGGCGGTTCGGGGTCGCATGATGTTAATGTTCCATTTAGGGCGCTTCGTTTGGCCGAGTCAAATGTCGAGTTGCTGCCTAAGTAAGTTCTACAAATATCGCGCATTGGTTCAAATAATAAAGGCTTGCACCAATAATTAGCATTCAATGGCGAAGCCGCCCACTAACAAGTTAATTAAGTGGACTTATCAACACTGGCCACTCTCGGCTTGAAGTCTGATAGGCTTGGTAAAGTGCGTGGTAACAGCCACTTATTAAAGCGTTATGTGCTTATCAGAAAATAGGAGTAACTCATTGGATAAAATTACTTTTTTCTCGCGAATGGAACGTCAGATATTGGCAGGTCGGAAGGTTGCGACTATTCGTGATAAATCAGAAAGCCTTTACTCTATTGGGCAGGTTGTTGAGGCTTATACGTACGAAGACAATCGAAAAATCTGTAACCTAGAAATTCTAGGTAATGAACCAGTAGCTTTCGAACAACTTAATCAAATGCATGCCAAAGCTGAGAATCTACCATTTGTTTTTATTCTCAAATGGATCCTTCGCAAAATCTATCCAAACGAAAATGGCTTGTATTTCATAACATTCAAAGTATTAAGGTAAATGGTGAGCTTTCTACTTATCGCAACTACGCACATAACAAGCAATTCAAGCAGACTGTCAACGCGTGGCATTTTCAACTCGATTAGCTTCAGTGATTACGGTGGTGAATTTGAGTGTATTTGGTAGCGTTGTCAGCTACTTAATTGGGCGTTAGTGGTCTAAGGCTTTGAAAAGTTTTGAGGTTAAAGCTCATTTGGTAATTGTCGCAATATTGTCTTACTGGCAAAGCTCTTTATCGTTCGGGGTCGCATGATGCTAATGTTCAATTTAGGGCGCTTCGTTTGGCCGAGTTAAATGCCAAGTTGCTGCCTAAGTAAG
>NZ_MCWZ01000109.1:0-1902 GCF_002877365.1 Vibrio sp. 10N.261.55.A7 | reverse complement strand
GTTCAAATAATAAAGGCTGCACCAATAATCAGTATTCAATGGCGAAACCGCCCACTAACAAGTTAATTAAGTGGACTTATCAACGCTGGGCACTCTCGGCTTGGAGTCTGATATGCTCGGTAAAGTCAGTGGTAACAGCCACTTATTAAAGCGTTATGCGCCAAAAATCGGATTCACATCCATACTTTTGTGTAAGATTCTGATTATCTGAATGTTTTGACTGCCAATTTGTTGATAAAAAATCACATGGCTACCTTGTGGGAATTTACGATAACCATCTCTAATTTCATCACAGTCTTTACCAATGTCAGGGTTTTCAGCCAATAACCAGAAGGATTCATCAAATTGTTTGAGGTAAATGTTACGCTGTTCTTTTCCCCAACGGCGAGATGTGAATAGGGCGATATCTTTTAAATCTGATTTCGCCTTGTGAGTTAGCTGAAATGGTTTCATTTTTGCTCTTCGCTATCTAGTTCATTGATAAACGAATTTAGGTCATAATCAGCCATTCCACTTTCTTCGCCTTCAACGAGAAGTTGGCGCAAGGTATTCATTTTCGTTTCTTGAGTTTCTAACAGGCGTAAAGCGGAACGGATTACTTCACTTGCTGAACCATAACGGCCACTTTGAACTTGATTGGATATAAAACCATCAAAGTGGTCTCCTAGTGTGATGCTTGTGTTCTTAGCCATAATAATGCCTTAAATACCGAATAGTACCTAATTATGGTACTATCTGGACTTCATCGCAAGAGGCGCCTAACAAATCGTTTAAGAGTGACTCCCAACGCGTGGCATTTTTCGCTTCGCTCTAGTATTGCACACGTTTGTCGCACCTTAACGAGGCGTTAGTTGCACGAGGAGGTTTCGTTGGAAGAATTGTCAGGTGGAAGAGAATCAGCAATATATCGAGATGGTGAAGTTGTCTATCGTCCTCTTCAGCCGTGGAGTCCTACAATTCACCTTATTTTGAAACACCTCGAGCGAGAAAATGTAGATGAATGTCCAAGATTTCTTGGTGTTAACCAAGAACAAGAAGTCCTAAGTTTTGTCGTTGGTAATACTTATAACTACCCTCTAGTCGGTGCAATTGCTACTGTGGATGCACTCACATCAGCAGGTAAACTATTGCGTAAAATACATGACTCAACTGTGCCACTTTTGGAGCAAGTAGATGTCAATGCATACAAGTGGATGCTAAAGCCAAGAGAGCCTTTTGAAGTTATCTGCCATGGGGATTTTACCCCATACAATGTTGCTCTATCCGAGAACACAGTTGTAGGTGTATTTGACTTTGATACTGCTCACCCTGCGCCAAGAATATGGGATTTAGCATATTCAGTTTATTGTTGGTCGCCTTTCAAAACTAACAGCAATGATAAGTTAGGCACAATCTCTGAGCAGGTAACTAGAGCTAAGTTGTTCTGTGATAGTTACGGTGCAACTACGTATGAAAGAAATCAGCTAGCGGACGCAATGATTGAGCGATTACAGGCTTTAGTTTTGTTCATGCGCAGTGAAGCTGAAAATGGTAATGAAACCTTTGCTGAAAACATAGAGCAAGGTCATCTTCAAGCCTATCTAAATGACATAGAATACATCACTGAAAATAAACAAAAAGTTCAGTGCGCATTGTGCAACTAACAAACGACTATGGCGTCAATAACTAATTTTTAGCCGTGTTTTCATTCCACATGACGCCATCTCTTAACATTGAATTTAATATCACTACCATCTTTCTCACACACGCTATGATGGCGACTTTCTTCGGTTTTCCTGCCTCAACTAAACGAGTGTAAGTCGCTTTAAATACGGGATTACATTGCATGGCAGACATCATCGCCATGTATAGAACAGTCCGTACTTGGGAGCGGCCTCCTTGGATGACTCGCTTGCCTTTATA
>NZ_MCWZ01000108.1 GCF_002877365.1 Vibrio sp. 10N.261.55.A7 | reverse complement strand
TATATCTAGATAGTTAATAGATGAAATTCGTAAAATATAGAATTCAACATATATATCCCCTTGAGAAATACTGGACGCCACGTCACTTAATGATTTTTATAAAACATAAACTTCTTTACCCTTCAAACCCTTGGATGAAAGCCATTAAGCCAATTTTTGTCCTATCGGTTTTTCACATACTAACTAATTACCCTCTGTTAATTAATAAGCGCTATGCTCGCGAAAATCACATAATAATGGGTACCGAAATGAGCACGTTTAAATCGTCTTTAGTTCTAGCAATTCCACTTCTATTGTCCGCATGTGGTACAGAAATATCGAGTGTCACTGTCAACGAACCGACTGAGGTAGCGACGCAAAAAATCGCTCTACAACCCTCTTTCTATCAAACTCAATTTGTAGGCAAAACAAGCGCGATCGACAGTGTGGACATTATTCCTAAGGTTTCAGGCCACATTATTCAACGTGCTTTTATTGAAGGGAGCCAAATCAATAAGGGTGACCTACTTTACGTGATAGACCCCGCCCCATACCAAACGGAAGTACTGCGATTAGAAGCCCTTAAAGAACAAAAATCAGCCCAATACGCTCTTCAGATAAAGAAACTAGAAAAGGCGCAACTATTAGGTGAGAAGAATGCGCTGGGTAGCTTTGAGATAGAACAAATTAAAGCGGAATCGGATGCGATGCTTGCCGAAGTGAAAGCCGCCGACGCTGAATTGATCAAAGCTCAAATTCAACTCTCACATACACGTGTGACCGCACCATTCTCTGGTCAAATAGGTGCGAGCCTCGTGAGCGTTGGCGATCTGGTTACACAAGGAAGCCAATCACTGACCCACCTAGTCAGTAACGAAGCAATGTACGTTCAGGTACAAATAAATGAACAACAATATCTTAATGAGCTTCAGGACAAACTTCAGAAAGGTGAGGATATTAGTCCCCCTGCAATAAAGTTAGCTTTTGCAAATGGCTCTTTCTATCAGCAACCAGGGAAAGTTAATTTCATCGACAATCAAGTTGATGAGACAACGGGCAGCATCAACGTTCGCATTAAGTTTAACAACCCAGAACACCTTCTTTTGCCAGGGCAATACGTCACTTTGCACATGCAAAGCACACAGGCTGAAGAAGCAATGTTTGTCCCTCAGTCTATCGTCCAAGAAGATCAAGGCGGCCGATTTGTATTAACGGTTAATGAACATAAATTGGTGCAGTCAAACTACCTAGATTTAGGTCAACGTGTTGATGATAAGTGGCTTGTTAATTCAGGCCTGAATGTCGGCGATCACGTCATCGTTACGGGTATACAACAAGTTAGACCTGGAAGCACCGTCGTCACGCTAGAGGACAAAGACAATGGCTGATTTCTTTATAAAAAGACCCAAATTCGCCATTGTTTTATCGATCGTAATGACTTTGGCAGGCTTATTAACGTTAATGAAAATGCCTGTCGCGCAATTTCCTAACATTGTTCCACCGTCAATTGAAGTATTTGCGGTTTATCCTGGTGCTGACCACAATACGATTCGTAATACGGTCGCGACAGTGATTGAACAGGAAATCAATGGCGTTGAAGACATGATTTATATTGAATCTAAGTCTAATAACGACAACACCTATGTGGCGTACGTAACGTTTGCAATCGGCACAGATCCCGATAAAGCACAAGTATTGGTGCAAAACCGCGTTAACAAAGCAATGGCAAAATTGCCTAATGAGGTAAAGCAGCAAGGTGTAACGGTTGAGAAAGTCGCTAACTCAATTTTGATGACGGTGAACACTTTTTCAGAAACCAATGAATTCGATAACTTATTCCTTTCTAACTATGCTTCGCTCAATATTAAAGATGCGTTACTGCGCGTTTCGGGTGTTGGTAAAGTACAGCTGATCGGTGAGCAAAACTACTCTATGCGAGTATGGTTAAACCCTGAGAAAATGTCCGCGAAAGGCATCTCTTCAAACGATATTGCACACGCTATTTCGGCTCAAAACACGACGGTTGCTGCGGGTAAACTTGGCGAAAGGCCTTCCCCTGGGAATCAAGTATTCCAATATACGATCCAAACAAAGGGACGTTTAGCGGATGCCACTGAGTTTGAAAACATCATTTTACGAGCCGACAATAAAGGCAGCATCATTTATCTAAAAGATGTCGCTCGTGTTGAGCTAGCCGCTGAACAATATGCCGCGTTCGCGAGCATTAACGAATACGACAGCCCTATCATGGCAATTTATCAAGCGCCTGGAGCCAATGCTATCCAAGTGAGTGAAGATGTTCGTGCCGCCATGGCAACATTAAGCGAGCGTTTTCCTGATGGTATGGATTACAAAATCTCTTACGATTCCACAGAGTTCATTAAAGTATCAATGGATGAAGTGTTCGAAACGCTTTACATCGCCGTTGCATTAGTTGTTATTGTTACCTTCCTATTTTTGCAAAGCTGGAGAGCAACGCTCATTCCAAGTATTGCCATTCCGGTTTCATTAGTCGGCACCTTTGTTGTCATGGCAATGATGGGTATCGATATCAATACCATTTCAATGTTCGGTCTGATTCTTGCGATTGGTGTTGTTGTTGATGCTGCGATCGTTGTAATTGAAAACGTTGAGCGTTTAATGGAAGAAAAACACCTTGATGCTCAAACAGCAACATCGGAAGCGATGAAAGAGGTAACAGCGCCACTGATTGCTTCAGCCTTGGTATTACTCGCAGTGTTCGGGCCAGTCTCTGTTGCGCCCGGTATGGTTGGCCAAATGTACCAGCAGTTCGGTGTGACTATTTCTGTATCAACCATTATTTCCACTGTTGTTGCACTGACATTAACCCCAGCCTTGTGCGCAATCATGCTGCGCCACGAAGAAAAACCGACAAGCGGTTTCTTGTTTAGATTTAATCAGGCGATTGAAAAGTTGACTCAAGGCTACGTCTCTAGCGTCAACTTCTTTGCTCGCCGTATGATTGTGGCAGCGGGTCTATTCATTGCACTGATTGCCGGGACTGGTTTCCTAGCGAATCAGTTACCTTCTGACTTCATTCCATCAGAAGATCAAGGCTCGTTCATGATTGATGTGAACCTGCCAGAAGCAGCATCTCTTGACCGCACTGATAAAATGGTCAAAGACATGATTCAAAAAGTGAAAAGTCTTGATGGCGTTGCCGACGTCGTTGCTGCTAAAGGTTATAGCCTTCTCAAGGGGGCGGCAGCGTCAAACTCAGGCATGATGATTGTTGTTTTAGAGAACTGGAGTGAACGTCAAACACCAGAAACCTCTGAATTCGCGATTGTCGCTCAAGCCCAAGCTTTGATTGATGAGAATATAGACATCACAGGTATGGCGTTTTCTATGCCCGCTATTCCAGGAATGGGCTCTGCTAGCGGCTTAACGATGCAAGTTGAAGATCTAAATGGTCGAAGTGTCGAAGCCATGGGCCCGACTTTAGACACCTTCCTTAGTGAGCTCAATGGTCGTCCTGAAATTGCATTGGCGTTTACCACTTATAGCGCAAATGTTCCGCAGTTGTACTTAGATATTGACCGTAAGAAAGCGATGATTCTCGGCATCGATTTAGCCGAAGTTAATAGCACACTCGCGGCAATGATGGGTAACATGTATGTGAATGACTTCACCAAGTTCGGCAAGAACTATCAAGTTAACTTACTTGCAGAGCAGGCCTATCGTAATGAGGAGTCAGACCTTAATCAGGTATTTGTGAAAAACGCCGAAGGCCAAATGATTCCTCTGGCGAGCTTTGCTCAGTATCAACCGCTAGTCGGTTCAGATAACACGGCTCGTTACAATCTATACAATACAGCGCAAGTGATTGCTATGCCTGCTGACGGTTACAGCTCGGGTGATGCTATTAAAGTCATGGAAGATGTTGCGAAGCAATCATTACCGGCGGGTTATGCCACCGAATGGACGGGCATCACTTATCAAGAATTGGAAGCGGGCGACGGCGCGCTCGCGCTGTTCGGGTTAGCTCTGTTGTTTACCTACCTATTCTTAGTGGCACAATATGAAAGTTGGATCATTCCGTTAGCCATTGTACTGTGTGTGCCTACTGCACTGTTTGGTGCGTTCAGCGCGGTTGCCATCAGCGGTGGGACAGTAAACCTGTATACTCAGGTTGGCCTCATCTTGTTAATTGGTATGGCCTCTCGTAACGCAATTCTGATCGTAGAGTTTGCTAAAGTCTTGCGTGAAGAAAAAGGGCTTTCCATCATTGAATCAGGTAAAGAAGCGATAAAACTTCGTCTCCGAGCGGTATTAATGACGGCACTTTCATTCATTCTAGGCGTGGTTCCACTTGTTATCGCGTCCGGAGCAGGTTCGGCAAGCCGAAATGCGCTTGGTGTCACCAGTTTAGGCGGCATGTTTGCTGCGACGTTCATCGGTTGTTTAGTCGTTCCGGTTCTGTTCATTGCACTACAAAGAATGCGTGAACGTCTGTCTAAACGCACAGCTCAATAAACCTGGATAAATAAGTCCCTCTAAATGATGGCGTAAGTAACTCATATTACTCACGCCATTTTTCTACTTTCTACTCAACCTAACTACCCTCACTTAACCAAACAACTTCATGAATACCCTTACGATTCGTTTATATAAAAGACTATCCCCTTCCCTCGCCTATCTTGGAATCAAAAAATCTCGTCCTAGTCACCTAGAACGAGATTTGAATTGAAATCCTAAACTCTAGAACTCCTTAACTCTATGCAGTGCGTTTAATTTTTTCTCGCAGTCGTTGAATGATGACAAAGAAAACGGCCGACAAGATAACACCAATCAGTGTGGCTGAGATTATCCCACCGAAACTTGCAAAACCAATCGCATTTTGTCCACCATGACCAATACCATCGGCAAACATAAGTGGAACAACACCAACCGCAAAACTCAGTGCCGTCATCGCAACCGCTCTCGTTCTGAGTTTGATCGCTTCTACCGCTGCGTCTTCAATACTGTAGCCTTGGTTTTCTCTTAGGTCTTTCGCAAATTCAACGATCAAGATGGCATTTCTAACCGTCATGCCCACGAGCAATATCGCCGCAATTTGCGTAAGAATATTGAAGTCGCCACCAATCCAATTCACAGCACCAATGATGCCTATCACTGCACTCGGTACAGTCAGCATAATAATGGTTGGGATTGACCAGCTTTCATACTGCGCAACAAGTACTAAGAAAGTGATGACAAGGGCCATGGCAAAGGCATAAAGCGCAGCGTTACCGGCTTCAATTTCTTGTTTAGAGATACCTGTGTATTCAATTTTAAAGCCCTTTGGCAGCTCAATATCATTAATCGCTTGCATTGCACTGCCAGTGCTGACTGTTGGTATTACGTTAATCGCAACAGCTTGCTGTGCATTGTGACGAGTGATGAACGTTGGCGTAAGTTTATGCTCAACGTTGAACAAAGAGGCGATAGGAATGGTCACACCGGTTTTATACGCGACTCTTACCTTGCCAAGTTCTTCAATATTGTCGTTGTATTCTTTGTCGTTCTGCACCATAACGCGGTAGTTTCGGCCTTGCATGTTGAAGGTATTGATATACATACCGCCAGTATAGGCTTGTAGAGCGTCAATCACTTGGTCAACATTGAACCCATGCTGTTTGATCTTCAGTCTATCAATATCGAGTTCAATGCCTGGTTTATCGACTTTATATTGAGTTGAAGCAAAACCGACATGCTCAGATTCAGAAATTTTCGCAATAAAGTCATTCACCACCTCTCCCATTTCGGTTGGTGATACGTTGTTTACATCTTTGATAACGAACTCGACACCATCAACTAGGCCAAGGTCGGGAATAGCAGGAGGCGTAAAACCAAAGCCCTGTAGACCTTCATGTTTTTTCATCTCTTCACTGACTACTTCAGCAATTTCAACATCCGAAAGCGCTCTTTCGTCCATTGGGGTTAATGCAAGCACCATCATCATAGAGTTCATTTCTGGTGCGCTCGTAATAAGATTGAGCCCCGCCCCAGATACGACGCCCTTTACGCCGTCAATTTGTTTGAACGACTCGACAAGTTCCGACATAACTTTGTCTGTTACAGGAAGTGATACACCCGCATCAAAGCTCGCTGCCACGAATACCGTACTGGTATCTTCATTGGGCACTAACCCTGAAGGTAAACTTGTACCTAATTCGTAGTTGAAATAATTCATTGCGGCAAACAATGCCAATACAATGAGAGGAATACGTACCGCGCTTTTCGCGAGCCAAGTAAATCGATTAACCCCAAACTGAATGGTATTTTCAAGTGCTAAAGCGATTCGTCCTTTATGCTCACGACGCATCAGCATCGAGGCCATAGCAGGCGTCAATGTTAAAGCGACGACGGTAGAAACAACGACCGATGCACTGAGTACAATACCGAACTCACTATAAATAATGCCCGTCATACCTGATAGAAATAATGTTGGAGCAAAGACTGACAACAACACTAGAGCAGAGGCAATTACAGGCGTGACGACTTGTTTGCCACCGATCTCTACTGCTTGTTTTATTGTGTAGTCTGGGTGTTCGTGGAGGATCCTTTCAATGTTTTCGACCACAATAATCGCCGCATCAACGACAATACCAATCGCCAAAACCAAGCCAAACATAGAAACGATGTTAATGCTGATTCCCATGCCACTCATGATTGCGAAGGTACCGACTAGTGAAACTGGAATGGCAGCAATGGTAATTAGGGTGGTTCTCCAGCTTTGCATGAAGACCAACGTCACTAAGGAAACGATAGCAACGGCAATAACCAGTGTTTCTATTACGTTATCAATAGCCGCTTCAATGAACTCAGTCGTATCATAAATAACAGGTGCTTCTACTGAACCTGGCATTCTTATTTCGCTAAGTACCTGTTTTACACCCGCACCGACTTCCATCGCGTTAGCATCTGGAGAGCGGTAGATAAAAATAATGGCACCCGCTTTATTTTGCATATAAGCATTGGCAATGTAAGTTTCAGCGCCAAGTTCAACGCGCGCAACATCTTTTAGACGTACGACATGACTGTTGTGATCAGCTCGAACGATGATGTTTTCAAACTCTTCAGCGTCAGACAAGCCGCCTTTTACCGATAAAGTATATTCGCTCACACCGCCGATAATTCGACCTGCAGAGGCAATCCGATTCTGTTCGACAATCGCGTCTTGGACATCAATGATGTTAACGCGGTATTTCGCCAGTTTTACAGGGTCAGTCCAAACTCGCATGGAGTACTTTTTTTCCGCAAGCACATCAACTTTCGATACTCCAGGTACACGCTGTAACGCTTCTTTTAAATTACCACCAGCAAAACCACTAATTTCAATATCAGTTAGCGCATCCGTCGGATCATAGATCGCCATACCCATGATCATGCCGCTGGTGATTTTCTCGACAGTGATGCCATTTCTAACCACCCCTTGTGGCAATTCTGGCGTCGCCATGTTGACTCTATTTTGTACAAGAGTCACCGCTTGGTCTGGATCAACACCAAGTTCAAAGGTGATTTCTAGAGAGTATGAACCATCGCTGTTTGACGTTGATTTCATGTACTGCATTCCATCGACACCATTCACTTTTTGTTCAATGGTTGGGGCAATAACTTTACTCACTATTGAAGCATCAGCGCCGTCCATTACGGCATAAACTTCAACGGTTGGAGGAGCGACGTCAGGGTAGCGACCAATCGGCAGACTCAATGCAGATATGAGTCCGATAAGAGTGATTAGAATCGAAATGACGACAGCGAATTTGGGGCGTTCAATAAAGAATTTGATCATAATAAGTACCAATCCTTTGTTCATGAGGTAGAAGAATAGTTAAAAGAAGATTGAGATTAAATGGGCTGCTAAGCAGCCCTATTGAGGTTAGAAATAGACGTTTGCCTGCAACCAAGCGACGCTGTCATTCTTAACATTTAACTTCTTGTTTTCAGCGGTATAC
>NZ_MCWZ01000107.1:4587-4877 GCF_002877365.1 Vibrio sp. 10N.261.55.A7 | reverse complement strand
AAAAGAGACATTAAGACGAGTGGGTTTGCTACCCGAGCATGCCTACTTCTACCCTCAAATGCTCGCGACAGGACAAAAGCAAAGGGTTTGTCTGGCAAGAGCTCTGATATTGCAACCTTCGATTATCGTCGCCGACGAGGCTTTAAATGGACTGGATATGGCGATGCGTTCGCAAATCATCAATCTGTTCTTAGAGCTACAAGAAGAAATGGGCGTTTCTTTCGTTTACGTTTCGCAGCACATTGGGATTGTTAAGCACATTACCGATAAAGTCATGGTTATGCATGAAG
>NZ_MCWZ01000107.1:0-3861 GCF_002877365.1 Vibrio sp. 10N.261.55.A7 | reverse complement strand
CATGGTTATGCATGAAGGGGAAGTGGTTGAATCAGGGGATACTCAAAAAGTGCTTTGCGACCCTCAACATATCATTACACAGCGTATGATCGAGAGTCACTTTAACAAAGCGCCTTGTTTTAAGTAGAAGTAAGTTCAAGTAAAACCTGTTTGAATTGGGCTCACTTGAGGTAGCCTTACTTCCCTTTTTTATCTACTTACCATTCGAGAAAAATAGCCAAACTGCAACTAAGCTTTCCTAGACACACCATTTTCTAGGAGAGCGCGGTTGCGTGAGAACAAACTCGAACAGTTTTTTGCTTCTAACAGCCTTTGGATAGCAATACTCATCATCTTCGCTTTTGCAGCCCAAGCGATCTTATTGCAATCGAATCTGCTACTCAATTCTGATGTATCATTTCTTACTCAAATGGCACTCAATACAACTGAAGCTGATTTTTACACGCAGTACTACGAAATAAACCCACCGTTAATTATCTATATTTACAAAGTATTTTTGGTTTTCTATCACCTTAACTTTCTAGATGAAATCTCCTCTCTTCGAGCCAGTATGACTGTGCTCATACTGTTTGTGTCCTTTATCAATCTATATATCTTGCGAGAAACTCGGTATGGAGTACTCATCGCAATAGTATTTTCATTCTCACTCTATTTTGTTTATCCACTTAACTTCTTGCAGCGAGAACATATAATCGCGACGTGTTTCACCCTGTACTTTTCTCAGGTTTATTCGATTTTAGTTGGGAACAAAACATCCCTAACTTTCAAAGTGTTTTCATACACACTGCTAGCTCTAGCACTCTGCTTAAAGCCACAATATCTCTTGGTCGTGTTATTCGTCGAGGGATACCTAATACTACTAACCCGACGCTTAAGGCTGCTTTTTAGACCTGAACTCATTGTTACAGGGATATTCGGGCTCTGTTATCTCGCGTTTGTTTTTACCAAGCACAACCAGTATTTTGAGTTAATTGCTCCTATCGCCTCAAGCACTTACCAAAGCTATTTCATTAACAAAGTTGATCTTTTTTTCAGTGGCCTGTTTTTACTCGTTGTTGCGTATTTGCCATTCTCTTTTCTAAAAAAATCCGAACATATAAGTCGTCACTATTCCAACCTGATGTTGATAATCACATTTTCCGGAATATTAGCGTTTTGGGTTGGGCAAACGGGGTTTAGCTATCACCTCTTTACCGCAGTCACGTTTTTAACGTCCCTCATGATAGTAAGTTTAATTTGTTCATTGCTCGACTTAGCGACCCATCGACGCCTAACGAATCTATTGCCTGTTATTTTCTTTGTTACATTCATTATATTGTTGAACAAAAATAACTTCTGGCGATTTTCAGTCCCTAGCTATGCTTCTGGTTTGAATACTTTAATTGATAGCCAGACAAGAAATTTTCCTGAAAATACACCTGTTCGAGTTAAATCTCTCTATAACGCTATAACAACTCACACGACCGTTGGACAAGACATCATGTTTTTTTCTACTACGATGCATCCAGCCCATTCCACAAGTTTATATTCAGGTCTCAATTGGGTTGGTTCTTTTCCGGTTCTATGGCCTCTTCCTTATGCACTGAACAATCCTGGAGACCCCATCAGCAGTGAGGTTTCTGCTTTCGTCATGAGCACAATCATAAAAGACATCACTAAAAGAAAACCGCACCTTATTGTCATAGAGACGAGTGATGAACTTCGGCGCTACCCCGCACATTTTTCCTTTAAGGCTTATCTAAACAGTGACTCTTCAGCCGCAATGGCATTTTCAAACTATGCTTTAGTGGCGGATAGCGTACATAAAGAAATGAAATTTGAGCTTTACCGAAGGAAGGTTGAATGACTAGACAAACAGTAAGTATTGTCTGCCCCGTATACAATGAACAAGACAATATTCCCTCCTTTGTTCAAATTGTTTCGTCTGTTTTTGAGCCTTTGGATCAGGACTTTGAAATCCTATTCATTGATGATGGTTCAAGCGACCTAACACTGGAGTCAGTAAAAAAAGAGATAGCCAGCTGCAACGCTGTCAGATTCGTTTCCTTAACTCGAAATTTTGGCAAAGACGCTGCCCTGACAGCAGGCCTTAATCACGCAACTGGTGACGCCGTTATCCCTATGGATGTCGACCTGCAAGATCCACCTCAACTTATTCCAGAAATGATAGCACTTTGGCAGTTAGGCAATGATGTCGTTCTAGCTCGAAGAAAAAGCAGGCATCAAGACTCTTGGCTAAAAAGAAACTCAGCTAATCTCTACTATTATCTGATGAGCAAAGTTGCTGAACAGCATTTACACTCTAATGTTGGCGACTTTCGACTGCTAAGCAGAAATGTAGTCGATTCTATTAATAAACTTGAAGAACGTTCGAGATACATGCAAGGCATATTATCTTGGGTTGGTTATAAGTCAGCCTTCGTTGAGTTTGACAGGCAAGAACGCGTTTCTGGCTCAACCAAGTTTAACTTTAAAAAGTTACTCCATCACGCACTAGATGGATTAACCAGTTTCAGCACAGTCCCACTTAGGTTCTGGAGCTTACTCGGTATTTTCTTTTCCACGATCTCATTTTCGTATGGAATATACATCATCCTATATACCTTAATTACCGGAGGTGACACTGATGGGTTTGCTTCCATTTTCACTGCCATTGTTTTCTTCGGAGGCATACAGCTCATTGGAATTGGCGTACTCGGCGAGTACATCGGTCGCATTTACATTGAGTCCAAGGCACGACCTTTATATCTCATCAAGGAGCAGAGTGAATGCAGCAACACGTCTACCAAGAAATGATTCAAAGCCAAAAAACGCATTGGTGGTACGTTGGGCGTAGAAAAATACTGGATAAAATTTTGTCTAAGTTAGAGATCAGGGGCGCTTCACTACTAGAAATTGGCGGTGGAATGGGTGGCAATATCGACCTGTTAAAAGCGTATGGGGAGGTGACAGTGTTAGACAATAATACTATTGCTATCAGTTACCTGCATGAAGCATTTAACGTCAAAGTCGTTAAAGCTAACTTTCCTGAAAAGTCAGAATTATACATACCTCAGTTTGGCTGCATTTTAATGCTGGACGTATTGGAGCATATCGAGGATGACAACTTAGCACTAACACAACTTGCTAAGTCAATGCAGAAACACGCGAAACTCGTTATCACCGTTCCTGCTTATCAATTCTTATGTTCTCATCATGATGAAGTAATGCACCATTACCGGCGCTACAGCATGTCTAACATTACTGCATTGGCGGAATCAAATGGATTTACAATCAAATACAAAAGCTATTTTAATACACTGTTGTTCCCGATTGCCCTCATAACTCGAACAATCAGTAAACTTTTTGATAGCATTCATAGAATTGAACAGAATAGTGAAGCGGGGGTAATAAACTCTATGTTGACCAAGCTGTTTTCATTGGAGTCTGCCTTGCTGCCAAGATTTAGCTTCCCGTTTGGATTGTCCATAGTTCTAGTTTTAGAGCCTAAGGATGATTAAGCGATTTATCTTTTTTGGTGCCATCACCACACTAATTTATACATTAGTATCTGCACTTCTGATTGATGTCGTCGGTTTTACTCTCTTTCAATCCCATGCGTTGGCTTACGTTTTATGTTCACTCATATCCTATTACTTCAATTGCATTCATGTATTTGAAGCAAAGAGCAACAAAGCAAGCATCACAAAATTTGCTTCAATGTCATTGAGCTTTTTACTCATACTCACAGTCACTGATTACAGCGTTCATCGATACGGTATTCACCCTCTTTATAGCTCTGTTGTCATTCCGCTGCTATACCCAGTCATTAGCTTTACTTTCATGCGATTCATTGTGTTTAAGCCCATAAAAAAAGGTTCA
>NZ_MCWZ01000106.1 GCF_002877365.1 Vibrio sp. 10N.261.55.A7 | reverse complement strand
GAAGTCTTTTTCAATATCTCTTAGTGGCTTTTCTTCAGCAACAATATGTTTGCGCAAAAACTGGTTCAGGTTTTTAGATAAACCCTCTTCAATTTTCGTTAACGTTGAATCTGGCCCTTCTGGCACAGTAAATATTCGAAGCAAACTATCAAAGTTTACATCAACTGTTTTCTGTTCTGATCCCATACAGCTACGTTTATATTCTAATTTCCATTACGACGGCACAATCTAAACGAAAACGGAACTAATGTCCCGTCTTAATTTAGCGTATTCATTTTCCATTCTTTGCCGAAAAGACTACTGGCATTTCATCTCTTCGAGAGCTTGAATAGACTGGTTGTATTTCTGTAAAACACTGTCGATTTGTTTCGGGTGGCTTAAGAGATCAGCAAACGCAGAACGAAGTTCATAGTTCTTTTCATGTGGGGTGCTTTGGCGATCATTAAAGGTCAATTTAGCCGCTTCGCCTAATTCGTCATCACGCTCAGCAAGTGTTTTGACATCATGCTGCTCCAGTTGCAGCCAAGCCTCTACAGATTGTTCTGTCGCCAGCTTTGACTGATCATTTTCAAGGTAGTAATGGACCGCTGCTCGATTGAGTTCAAAATGGTTTTTACGGCCCTCTAAGAACCACTGACTGACTTCTGAAAGATCTGGATAACGCTCAGAAGTCAGTGATGCGAGATCTTGGTACCAGGTGAGGGAAGCATCGATGTAAGCGTCGTACTTTTTATTTAGGCACTGAGCGTCGGCTGAAAAAGCAGAGCTTGAAGATAATGTGAGTAATGCAGCAATCACTATGTGTTTCATGGCAAATCCTTTGATAGCACTTAAGTGCTTTTATTTTTGGTTGTTCTTATTGTTATTTCACCGAACGATTTTAACTCGCTAATGAGATAAAGAACAGCATGAGTATTGGAACTAATAGGCTGAGAATAAAGCCACTTACGATGGCTATGGGCACACACCTTACACCACCTGTGGATTGAATAACAGGGAGAGTAAAATCCATCGCGGTTGCGCCCGCATACCCGATGGATGTGCACGGTTTTATTCTGATTAGCATAGGAATTATGACGAGTGCGACGAGTTCTCTTAAAAGCTCCAGCATGAAAGACGCACCGCCGTAAACAGGGCCAAAGGCATCTCCCATCAATATACCGGCTAAGGAATACCAACCAAAGCCAGAAGCCATAGCCAGTCCTTGATATAAGCCTATATCGAGCACCAGCGAGGCTAAGGCTCCACCAATCAGTGAACTGGCGACGATAACAACGGCGATCATCATGCCGTGTTTATTGATTAGAGTTTGTTTTAGCGTTAGCCCACTATTTCTGAGTTGAATACCAATAAAAAAGAGTAATAGAAAGAGTATCCATTCGCTGGCAGTGTCTACCCAGGTTAGGTTCATCTTGCTAACAAGGCCAATCAGTAACCCTCCACCTACAACGAGAATCAGCTTCGCGGATTCAAGCGCCATTGCGGTTAGAGGGAGTTTCGATTTAGTGGTATCAGTAGAGATTGGATAGAAC
>NZ_MCWZ01000105.1 GCF_002877365.1 Vibrio sp. 10N.261.55.A7 | reverse complement strand
TGTTAAAGCATTTACATATGTAAATCAGTGCATGGGGATTTGTCGACGACAACGCTCTTCACAAAGTGCGGAATTAGTCTGTATCACTTTCTAGATAGTTAAAACGACTTAATGCTGCATTTATCAACAGTAGGTTTTTGGAAGGGAGGAATTCGTAAAGCGCTATGAATGAGGACCAAGCTAAACTAGGCAGTGGAGTAGGGGAGTTACGCGTAGACCTCGTTAGAACATTTTAACGAACCGCGTTTCAATGATGAGTAAGCTCAAAGCACGCCTTCTTTTGGCTCCAGTACTATCTCTTGAAGGGCTACCTAGAAATTAAAGACTAATAAATTCAATGGCTAATCTAAGTTCATTATTTTAATTGAACGATCGTTACAATAATAACTTGAACGATCGTTCAATTGGTATTATTGTTTACCTGTACCGCAACGTGAGGTTGCGCTGAAACTTGCTAATCAATAGCGGATAGATAGGAAAGGACATCAAGATGAACGATTTTACAAAACATACTCTAGAGACTGCACCTGAAAAGGCAAAACCTGTTTTAGAAGGTGCAATCAAAAAAATGGGTAGAATCCCTGGGTTGTGGTCAGTGATGGCGGAATCTCCAGAAACGTTGCAAGCGTACAGTCAGCTTCATCAACACTTCATGGATACTTCGTTCGACGCCGAAGAGCTAACGGTTGTTTGGCAAACGATTAATGTCGAACACGAATGTCACTACTGCGTGCCTGCACATACGGGCATTGCGCACTCAATGAACGTATCGCCAGAGCTGATTGAAGCGTTACGGGATGAAAAACCATTGCCTACGGCGAAACTTCAAGCGCTAAAAGACTTCACATTAAGCATGGTGAGAAGCCGAGGCAACGTAACTGAAAGTGATTTGGATGCTTTCTACAGCGCGGGTTACGAGCAAAAACAAGTACTTGAAGTGATTCTTGGTTTATCTCAAAAAGTCATCAGCAACTATGTGAATCACATTGCTGGCACACCCGTTGATAAAGTGTTTGAGAAGTTTGCTTGGTCTAAAAAAGCGTAATGCGACAATAGCGTCGAATTTGACCATAAGAAGAGTAAAGCCTGCCGATGGAATATTTGGCAGGCTTTTTGGTTTCTTGAACTTAGGCTTCTTGGATTTAGGTTTTTACCTACTTTTTCATCATTTTAGCAAGGTCGGCAAATGGGTTGTGCGTCGCTGATTGATGGTCGTCAAGTTTAGCTTCTGACTCAACGCCATATCGGTCATGATCTGTGTACTTTGAATGCTCATGATCATGGCAATAGAGGCACAATAGCTCCCAGTTGCTTCCATCTTCAGGGTTGTTTGTGTGGTCATGATCTTTATGGTGAACAGTCAGTTCACGAAGATTAGAGTAAACGAATTCACGAGCGCAATTTCCGCATACCCAAGGGTACAGTTTTAGAGCTTTATCACGGTAATCGCTCTCTTTGCGTTTATAAGCCGCACTTGAGCCAGTGTAATCTGATGACATACTTCGTCCTGTTTCTTCAAATTGATCTCAATAGAACAAGTTTACCATAAGCTGTGCGCTTTCTTGAATCACAGACCCCACAGAAACGTCGTTTAATGGATGCCTGTAAAGATTATTGCCAACGAGCAGATAGGCAAGTACGCATACATGTAGCGTGCGGTAAAAATACGGTTAATCGACGAGCGAAACCTTAGATTTAATCGAATTATCTAGATCACACCTAAATACTGTTCTATTTTTAGTAGTGAATTATAAAAAAAGAAAAGGCTAGGTAAATATGACAATGGATAACTACGTGCTAACGGTCGTTATGTCGTCAGGGCAAACCAAGGATTTAGAGTTTATTGATTATCAAAATGCTCGCGAATCCATGTATCTGCATAAACGCTTCACCCCTGGTTGTGAAAGTGCTTACATTACGGGTCGGGAGGGGAATAAGTGTGATTCAACTCATCCTGCTCAACTAACGTAGAGCGATCCCGTTTGTTATTCAATGTGAACGTTCTAGTAAGAAAAGGCATTGAGAACGCGGTTTCTAAATAATGGCTTTAAATTGTGAATAGATAGGGTAGAGGTGAAATCTCTACCCTTTTTTGATCTTAGAGCGTAGTTGTTGTTTGTTGCTCTTTTTGCGTTACGGTTCAATCCCTGTGTTTTCGTTGGTCAAGGCGAGAATGAGCTGACCATCAATCACACCGACATTGTTTGGATTAAACGTGACCAAATTGCTTTCAAACCCCCAATCGCCTTTTCCCCAACGGTGCGAATCAAAGTCGTTAAAATCGTCACGCCATGCTAACTGGAATTCACCTTGACTGTATTCGTAATACTCAATCCAATCGACGACCTGGAACAGGGGTAACGCCTGATTATCAAACCTTCCGACCCAGTTTATCGCTTCAGATATCCAAATGTTCATACGGTAGCTCTGTGGGCTGTCTCGCATCTCACGCACTTGCTTTGAGTCCGATACCACTTCCTTATGAATGACCTCATGGTTTACCTGCCATTCAATCTTGTCAGGCGTCCAAATCAGTGTGAATTCGTTAAACTCTTCTAGGTTTGCAACAGTGTGCGCGTTTTCAGAATGGGTTCTATTCTCTGCTAAACCTGTTATGAGGTTAGTTTGCAGAAGGTCAGGTTCTTTTCCAATGGCTTCAATGTCTATCTCACGCCATGGGATGTCACCTTGCCAAGACTCATTGTCATAGGTAAAGAATGAAGAAACGACCCCAGGTTGAGAAACCATTTTCATGCGAATCACAAACTTGCCAAATAGTACTTTGTCTTGGCTATAAACTTCCGCTCCGTAAAGTGGCGTGGCAGTCGTATTTTTAGGGCCATGAACCAAATGTGAATCTTGATTTGGTGTGGAGGGCTCCGCCGAACATGCGGCGATAAAAATGGATACTGAAGCCAGAAGTAGTTTTCGCACGTTGTTGTCATCCCTTGAATATAAAGTTCAACCTATTACATTTCAGTACGTTAGATCTTTTTGTTGCTATTGGCTATTAGGAAGGCTAGGCAGTTTTGACAAACATGATCGAAACAATACAGGTATCAGAATCTATGAAACCATTCATCGTTCTGGGGCGATATGAGGCCATCAAATGTGATGTGCATTATGGGTGTTGGCGATTCACATATTTTGGTAGCTAGGACCTCCTCCACCTTCTGGCGTGTTCCAGGTAATGTTTTGTGATGGATCTTTAATGTCACAAGTCTTGCAATGCACGCAGTTGGTTGAATTGATTTGAAGTGTTGGCTTTTGCTCAACCGTAATGATCTCGTATACACCAGCAGGGCAATATCGTTGTGCGGGCTCATCGTACAAATCAAGATGCGTACCTGTCGATAGGTTCGGGTCTTGAAGCACCAAATGGCAGGGTTGATTTTCTTCGTGTTGAGCGCCAGATAGGTAAACAGAAGATGGCTTGTCAAAGCTGATAACCCCATCGGGTTTTGGGTAGTCGATAGGTGAATATTGATTTAAGGTGCCAAGCGCCTGATGATCCGTGACCTCATCGTTTATGTTCCAAGGCGTTTTTCTCTGGAAGAATTTTGGCCATATATTATGTTCTACGGTTGCGATGGCACCGCCTAGAAGATTGCCAAATTTGTGGATACCGGACGAGAAGTTTCTCCCCTGATCCAGTTCTTCGTATAGCCATGAGTCTTCGAATAACGATTGATAATCAGGCTCTGAACTCGGAGCGTCGGAAGCGAGTTGGTTGAATACGGCTTGGGCAGCAAGAAGGCCAGACTTCATGGCACAGTGGCACCCTTTAATCTTTGAGGCATTCAGGGTTCCTGCATCGCAGCCGAGTAAAATACCGCCAGCAAACTGCTGTTTTGGCAGAGAGTGAAGCCCACCTTTTGTAATGGCCCGTGCACCATAGGCGATACGCTCTGCACCCTGTAAAACCTTGCTATAAACAGGGTGGTGTTTGAGTCGTTGAAATTCTTCAAAAGGAGAGAGGTAAGGATTGTGATAGTTAAGATCAACAATCAACCCCACAGAGACCAAGTTATTGCCCATGTGATAAAGAAAGCCTCCGCCCGTACTGTCAGACTCATTAAGAGGCCAGCCCGCACTGTGAACGATGTTGCCACTATTTTGAGCCCCATCGCTAGGCATTTGCCACACCTCTTTTAGACCCAGTGCGTAATGCTGCGGTTGTTTGCCTTTGTCTAGGTTGAACTGAGAGATCAGTTGCTTTCCTAGGTGGCCTCTCGCGCCTTCTGCAAACAAGGTATATTCCGCTTTAAGCTCGATACCGGCTTCGAAATTTGGTTTTTGATTTCCGTTTTTATCAAAGCCAAGATCTGACGTATTGATACCCGTAACGGCACCTTCATCGTTGTAGTTTATGGTCGATGCTGCAAACCCTGGAAAGATCTCAACACCCAATTCCTCTGCTTGCTCAGCAAGCCACTGGCACAGCTTAGAAAGACTGATTACGTAATTATTAGGTTCTCCATCTTTAGTGCTGTTGTGCATAGGGGCAAGGGTGATCGCATGCGGAATATTGACGTGATTGTGTGGTGTGGTTAGGTAAACGAACGCCTCTTGAGCTGTTTTTACGTTGACCGGAGCGTTCATGCTTTGCCACTCTGGAAAAAGCTCGTCGAGTGCGGTTGTTTCAAAGAGCGCCCCAGAAAGTATGTGTGCGCCTACTTCGGCTCCTTTTTCCACGACACAAATTGAAAGTGGTGCGCGTGTTGGCGATTGCTCGCCAGATTCTTTTTTATTACCAGTAAACGATTGATTTAACTTCGCCAATTGGCAGGCGGCAGACAATCCAGCAGGCCCAGCCCCAACAATCACAACATCAAATTCCATGCATTCTCTGTTCATATTGTAAACCTGTCTCTACACAACGCGACTATCGTTAAATATAGTCCAGTTGACGTAAACGTAAACTCAACTAAGCTCAAAATTAAGGCTTACACGAAGCGTATTCGCTAGAAAAGGAAGGCATTGTGAAGGTATTAGTAGCGATCAAACGAGTAGTTGACCCTTACGTGAAGATAAGGGTAAAGCAAGATGGCTCGGGCGTTGAAACAGATAACGTGAAGATGACGATCAATCCGTTTTGCGAAATAGCAGTAGAAGAGGCCGTTAGGCTGAAAGAAGCCAACCTTGTGGACTCGGTAACCGTTGTATCAATAGGTGTTAAAGCGTGCCAGGAGCAATTAAGAACGGCTCTAGCGTTAGGTGCTGACGATGCCATCCATATCGATACAACCCAACGTTCGAACCCAACAATTGAACCCCTCATCGTTGCGAAAACGCTCCATTCAATCGCAATGAATCATGGGTATGACCTTGTCTTACTGGGCAAGCAATCTATCGACAGTGATAATAATCAAGTCGCACAAATGCTGGCTGCGTTAATGCAGTGCGCACAGGCGACATTTGCATCAGACATTGCGTTCGAGGGCGATAAAATACTCGTGACTCGTGAAATAGATGGCGGGCTAGAAACCTTAAAGCTATCGACCCCTGCCGTGATAAGTACAGACTTGAGGTTGAATGAACCTCGATACGCGTCTCTGCCGAATATTATGAAAGCGAAAAGAAAGCCGTTGGAAGTACAAACAATAGAGAGCCATGGTATCAACGTCGTTCAGCATCAGGAAATCATTGAGGTTATGAAGCCTCGCGAAAGGGAAGCTGGCGTAATGCTTGGAAGTGTTTCGGAGCTAGTGGCCAAGCTTAGAGATGACCACAATGTCATTTAGATAAAGAGTGCTGTAAACCGTTAAAGGTTTGCAGTAGACGATTAAGCCTTTCAACATTTAATCACTTAGGTTCTAGCATCTAGTCACTTAACATCTAGCTGCTTAGGTTTAGCCAATTTATATTTTCCCGTTGTTAAGCAAACAGCTGAAGGGAAGTCGTAACAAGAGGAGTTTCTAATGTCGGAATTCAATGTATCTTCGCTTGTGATCGCAGAGCACGATAATCAAACCCCCACAATGGATACCCTAAAGACCATTCAAGCCGCAACTACGCTTTCAAATCAATCAGAGAATCGCCCGATTACTGTGTTAGTCGCAGGCCTTCAGTGTGGTTCCGTTGCGGAGGCTATCAGTCGGGTAAGTGGTGTGTCTGAGGTTCTGTTGGTGGATGACTCTGAGTATGCACATAAGCTTGCGGAAAACCTCTCTAGTTTGGTGGCACAGATAGTAAGAGAAGATGATTCTAGTGATGACAATACGCGTTACTCTCATGTTTTTGCACCAGCGAATACGTTCGGGAAAGATGTCATGCCGAGAGTGGCTGCGCTGTTAGATGTGGGGCAATTATCGGATGTCATCGAAATTGAATCACTGGATACCGTCGTGCGTCCCATCTACGCGGGGAATGCGTTGGCGAGAGTAAAATCAAACGACAAAATTAAGGTAATAACGGTGCGTACTTCTTCATTTAGCGTTGCTGCAGAGGGAGACGG
>NZ_MCWZ01000104.1 GCF_002877365.1 Vibrio sp. 10N.261.55.A7 | reverse complement strand
TAATGCAATGTCACCTGATTTATCTTGTACTGAGAAATGGAAGCCGTGCTGATGACCGCCGATACCTGTGATCCATGCTGTTTGGAAGTTACCCGCTTCATAGAAGGCAACCACTTCTTCAACCGTCGCAAACTGCTCGACTAAAAATGGCACCACATCAGACATATGCACAGCCGCGCTGCCGTTGTCTTTTACATCTTTAATGAAGTCTTTTGATGGGTTTTGGTATAACAATGATGCCGAAAGACCTTCACTGTTGATTGACTCACCTGTTGTGTTGTGGAACGTTTCTACTTCGGTAAATGAAATCGTTTTATATTTCACTGTCCATTCCGCAGCGTTCTCATATTCAGGTACTGCTTTGGTGACACGCTCAGTGCCCACTGGGTTAATTTGTGCAATAGATTGTAACTCACTGCCACCCCAATCATAAGAACGTACAACCGATATGCCGTGAGAAGCAGTGTCTGTAATTAAACGTGAACAAGCGCTAGATGTACCTACAAGGCCCATGGATGTTGTCGCTACGACTGCTAATGCGATGATTGATTTTTTCATACTTTTTTTCGCCATGATATTCATAATATGTATCTCTGTATTTGATTAATGTATGGATTATTTGAAATTATGTTTGCTACTTGATGTGATGTATTATGAAGGAATTACTGGTGTGAGTTAGTTCCATGAAACAGGAGTTTCCGTTCTATGTATTCGTTATTACAATTACAAGCTTTTGTCTGTACCTGTGAGCAAGGTAGCTTTAAACAAGCCGCGATCAACTTAGGCAAACGTGCCTCAACGATTGCTGAATTAGTGAATGCACTAGAAGAAGAGAGCAATATTCAGCTATTTGAGCGTCAGACTCGTAAACTGGTTTTAACCGCACCCGGTAAACACTTGCTACCCGTCGCCAAAGCGACATTGAGAGAAGCCAATTATTTCTCAGCGGTGGTTGAAGATTTACACCAAGCGATACCCACTAAATTTTCAGTGGCCATTGATAGTATGTTAAGCCACCCCGCTATTAGTCGTAGCTATCAAACCATCTTGACCGAGTTTCCCAATATTGAATTAGAAGTATTAGTTGGTGATACCTTACAAGTGGTTGATTGGATTAATAATAAAGAGGCTGAAATTGGCTTGATTGCATCCGCATTATCAGAGCTCGACAACATAACCCAATTTACCGCCTTCAATTTTGAGCTGGTTGAAGTCGCCTCTCCTCAGTGGTTTAATCAAGGGGCGATTGTTTCTAACACGCAAGTGAGGGAACTATTACAACTTCAGAGTAAACATTTAAAGCAAGTAAACTTAGATAAACGCTTTCAAGTGAGTCATCGGGTTTGTTACGTAAATAACCTACCAGAAATGTTCAATATGATATCCCAAGGCATTGGCTGGGCATTTTTGCCACGCGTCATCGCACAGCCTTGGATTGACTCGGGTAAAGTTGTAGAGTTTTCAATTGAAGGAGGAACATCGACTTTTTGGTATGCTGAAATAGTGCATTTAAGTGCGCAAGAGCCGAGCATGGCGGGTGATTTGTTCATGCAAGAAATGATGAGCCTTGAGGCATTTAAAGTTAATAAAGAAACGTAACCTTGTGATTATCCCGTCAGCAAACTGGCAGTGACCAGATTTATTGCCGTAAATTGTTTATCACAAACTTATACGACCAACTTACTATACCTCCCTTATTGAAATACACATTTCAATCTAAGGGGCAAACGATGCGCGATGTTCAAATTCTCCAACAAACCATACGAAATCAATGCCCTCTATTCAAAATAAACGCCTATTTCTCTGATAGTTGCCAAAAACGTCCAAGTTAACCCATCGGTACTCTAAGGTTTGCAAGTGCACACGACCCTAAATTGATATGCATCAACCTATAGTGAAATATTATCTTGCAGCCAGCTTACATAACAAAAACTGAACGATACTCATGAGAGTGTGAGTATTACGTTTTGCTGGTGATTTTATGGACATATACACCTTGGCTATTTATAGCTCTTTGCTAGCCATTACTGTTGCGAGTGCAATGCTACTCACTCATAAATATATGTTTGCAGGAACCGCTTTGGGCGTGAACTATATTGGTTTTTCTGTTCTGCTGTTAGGGGTGAGCATTACACCACTTTCACTCGGGTTTACGCAATCTTCCTCATATGTGGTTTTTTTCTCCAACGGCACATACACCGTTGCTTTTTGTTTGCTGCTTGCGGGAATAACCATTCTACGAGGCGCTAGCAAATTTTTTCTAGCGACATCCGTTGTCGTGACTGTCTTTACTATTGGCTTCTTTGTTCACAACACCATCATTAATCCTTCTGTTGCCGCTAGAATAGAGACTCGAAGCATTCTAGTTGTAACTGTGTGTCTCTTGGCCATCTATGCAAACTATTCTGGGGTGAAACGAGACAATAAAAAAGCAAGGTGTCTATTAAATCTGACATTGTTTCTAAACGCGTTGTATATGGTATTTAGAACTGTATTTGCTCTTACAGAAGGAACGATCGTTGACTATTATCTGACATCAGATGTCCATAAATTGTCTTTCGTTATCATTACAATCACAGTGATTAGCCTAGTATTTTCTGTATTTTGGATGCTGACGGATCGTTTATTAAAGCAAGCCTATTATTCGTCTATAACCGACGAGCAAACTGGTCTTTATAATCGGAGGGGGCTCAAAAAGCTCAGCCCGAAGTTTATTCAAATAGGGCGAGAAAACAATATCTCTATACTTTTAGCCGACTTAGATCATTTCAAAAAAGTTAATGATACCTATGGACATGATCAGGGAGATACTGTGATTAAACACTTTAGTCGTCTTCTTGAAGAATCTTGTCGCGAAAACGATGTCTGTTTTCGCTATGGTGGAGAAGAGTTTGTTGTCATTCTGCCGGAAACTAGAAAAGAAGGCGCAATGCTCATAGCTGACAGAATCAGAAATCTCGCAAAACAAAGATCAAGTGAAGAATTGTCTTCTGGTAGATATACCGTGAGCATTGGATTGACTCAAGCTCTAATAAATGATGATTGGAATTCACTGGTTAGAAGAGTTGATAGTGCACTCTATGACGCGAAATCGAAAGGGCGAGATTGCATTGCTCATCGTTAACCAAGTACGCCCAACTTAGTGGATAAATATTAGAATTAACCTAAAGCGCAGATAAATCTCTGCCCAACATTCGCTTCGCAATGGTCAAACTTCCCCACTACAGCGCCAGCGACGTATTCAACCATTGAAAAGCGTGCCGATTGGCGTTGTCCCCTTCATTCCGCAACCCCTACTTTTCATACAGCTCTAATGGCAACCCATCGGGATCTTGGAAAAAGGTAAACTTCTTCCCAGTAAATTCATCAATACGAATGGGTTCGACCTCCACACCCAACGCGTTCAACTCACTCACTGCCGCCTCGACTGAATCAGTAACAAATGCCAAGTGTCGCAAACCCTGAGCTTCTGGTCGGCTTGGTCTTTCCGGTGGGTTGGGAAATGAAAACAGCTCAATTTGACCACCGTTCGGCAATGCCAAATCCAGTTTGTAAGAATCTCGGCTCTCTCGATAGTTTTCCGCGATGATGGAAAGGCCAAGTACGTCAGTATAAAACGCTTTCGACCGCTGATAATCGGAACAAATAATCGCGACATGATGGATACTTTCTACAATCACTGCGCGCTCCCTCTGGCTTGTTGCTATAAATAGCTTGGTGATAATAAATGGTTGACGATAATAATCGCACATTCAAGATACCACCAATATCACACCGAAGGGAGCGCAGCCGAACGAATCTACCTAGCCAACATCATTTCGTATTCCACCATCATGTCGGGCATGCCGAGTCGTTGGACATATCTCAACGTACCGGTCGCGGGTTTTACCTCAACATCCGTTAAAAACTCTTCCCACACCTGTGCAATTTCGCCAAATTGCTCAGAGTTCACGTCATTCGTAAACGTCCAGTCGGTGCGCACAATATCGTTGATGCTAAACCCAGCTTCTTCCAGAAACGCTTTCATTTGTTCAAGTATTAAGCGGGTTTGCGCGACGGGGTCGCCAACATGCTGAGTCACAAATTCAGGATTGCAGTCAGCGTGGCCGGTGACAAAAAATATCTCATCAAAATCACTGAGTTTGTAGCCCCAGCTAAATGCGTTACGCATGTCTGGTAGATTCTTATTTCTAAATGCTTGTTTGGTCGCCATGATCTCTTCCTTCTTATGCTGAAACTTCAAGTACAATTTTTCCTTGGGCACGCTTTGATTCACTGAGCGCATGGGCCTGTTTTACTTCCGCCAGTGGGAAGACTTTGTCTAGGTGTACCTTAATAGAGCCGCTATCTATCAAGTTCGCGATCTGTTGCAAGTCACTCGCCTTTGGCATTACCCACCAACGCTGAAAGTGCACGTCATGCTGCTTGGCAAGCGGTTCATCCACCTCATCAATTAAGGAAACCACGTGCCCTCCTTTTCGCACCACCGATAATGATCGCTCTGCGGTATTGTCTGCCCCTACGGCCACTAAAACGGAATCAACATCCTTAACCACCTCTTCAAATTGTTGAGTGCGATAATCGATAAACTCATCAACACCTAAGGCCTCAACGTACGCTCTTTTAGACCCTGAAGCGGTGCCAATAACGTAAGCGCCTTTCGCCTTGGCAATTTGAACAGCAAAACTGCCCACGCCACCTGCCGCGTTATGTATCAGCACTCGGTCACCCGCTTTTAAATGGCACCCTTCAATCAGTGATTGCCACGCTGTACTTGCGGCTAACGGCACAGCGGCGGATGTCACCATGTCCAAACTCTTTGGCTTTAGCGCCACCAAGTCACTGTCGACCGCCAAGTACTCGGCGTAGGCTCCTTGCCCTGAAATCGGCGCATACACATACACCTCATCACCCAGAGAGACATTGGCGACACCATCGCCTTTTTCTACGATCTCTCCCGCGGCATCCCAGCCGAGAACCAGCGGCAAGTCATGCTCACCGCTGCTTGCCAGAAACCCTTCGCGAACCATCCAATCAACCGGATTCACACCCGCGCCTTTCACCTTGATGAGCACTTGATTTGATTTGATCGTGGGTGTGTTTAACTCACCGAGAGTTAATGTGTCTGCATTTCCATATTGTTCAATGTAGATAGCGCGCATAGGTCTGTCCTTTTGTTCATCGTGGAGTTATTTGTATGTTCGTTTTGATGTACCCACTTTGCCCAATTCAATACATATCGTCTAATTGATGATTAGTATCATACTCATTGATTTTTATGATTGGTTAGATAACACTGATACGCCTGACTTCTCAATGATCGTTAAACTTTTATGGCGAACGTAGACCTGAACCTGATGGTAATCTTTGACGCCATCATGCAAGAGCAATCCATCACAGCCGCAGCAGACAGACTCGCGATGACGCAGCCTTCTGTCTCAAATGCGGTATCACGAATGCGCTATGCGTGGAACGATCCTCTTTTTGTTAAACAGGGCCGAGGAATTCGCCCTACCCCTTACGCAGTGCGTTTATGGAACGACATTGGCCAACCATTGGAATCGATTCGACTGGCAAGTTCGCAACAAGCCTTTGCTCCTGCAAACCTAGAGCGCACGTTTCGAATTGCTGCCACCGACTGGATGGCCGATCTATTCTGGTTGCCTTTGAAAGAGCGTATCCAAGCCGAAGCACCCAACGTGAACATTCACGCGGTACCTTATAATGTCAATGGTGAAGCCTTGCTGCTTAATGCCGATGTTGATTTGGTACTGGATTACTTTGAGGGCAACTCATCCAAGGTTCACACGCAGCACTTGTTTGATAACCACTTTGTGTGTGCCATGCGCGCTGAGCATCCCCTTGCAAACCAAACATTGGACCTCCATAACTTCTCAAACGCTGAACATTTGTTGCTTTCTTTGTCGGGTGAGGCCTCTGGTGGAGTGGATAAGAAACTAGAAAAAAGCGGGCACACGCGCCGAATCGCGATGACGGTCAACCATTGCTATAACATCCCCACCCTTCTTGCCAACACAGATATGATCACCACCATTCCACTGCCTATCATCTTCAAAGCCGTCAATAGCGGTCAGCTCGTCATAAAAGCGTTACCTTTCAGCATGGCACCGGGGCCAATTTCAATGACATGGCATACCCGGCTGCATCGCGATCAAGCAACGCAATGGCTTCGAGCTAAAATACTCGATGTCCTTGATCAGCGCTTACCCAAAAGCTTGCGCGTCAATCCTTTTGGTTAACTAGTCGGTATAACTTGATTCAGAGAGAATGACTGAATGAACCACCCATTTTCATAGCATTCTGTTAAGTATTTCCATGAAAAAACGAAGACTTAGCGCTACTATCAGGACAATCGAAACAAAGAGGTTAGGGGAAATGATGACTCGGAATCAAACAATCGGGCTACTGGTATTGTCGATAGCCGCCATGCCAACCTACGCATGGCAAGCCGAAAAGATCACTGAAGGCCTCGTGATTCCTTGGGGCTTGGCGTATGTGAACGATACGACCATGCTTGTCACTGAGCGCACTGGCGGCATCAAATCCATCAACCTCACCACTGGCGAACAAACACCACTGGCTGACATTCCTGACGTTTGGGCGAAAGGGCAAGGTGGCTTGCTTGATATCGCATTGTCTCCTTTTGATGCCTCAACGGTCTACGTCACTTACAGTAAAGACGTCGACGGAGAAGGCGCAACCACTTTAGCCTCAATGACCTATCGAGATGGTAACCTTACTAACTGGCAGGATCTTTTTGTTTCTCAATCGCGAACTGACACAGGTCGACATTTTGGTAGCCGAATCGCGTTTGACGACGACAGCGTGTATTTTTCTATTGGTGACCGTGGTGAACGCAGCAACGGCCAAAATACCCGAACCCACGCAGGTGCAATATTGCGCTTAATGCCCGATGGCAGTACACCAAGCGATAACCCTTACACAAACGATTCATCAACCTTGAATGAAATTTGGAGCTACGGTCATCGCAACCCGCAAGGATTGTTTTATGACGACCAAACTCAAAAGCTATGGTCAATTGAGCACGGGCCACGTGGTGGCGATGAGATAAACCTCATCAAAAAGGGTGCAAACTACGGCTGGCCAGAGATTTCATTTGGTAAGGAGTATTGGGGGCCAATTCAAGTTGGTGAGCCGATTGAGAAAGAAGGCATTGAAGCACCGACAAAAATATACGTACCGTCCATCGCACCCAGCTCGCT
Source organism: Vibrio sp. 10N.261.55.A7 (assembly GCF_002877365.1). Classification (GTDB taxonomy): domain Bacteria; phylum Pseudomonadota; class Gammaproteobacteria; order Enterobacterales; family Vibrionaceae; genus Vibrio. Next base: position 690 of record NZ_MCWZ01000104.1, on the reverse strand, counting down.
CGTGCTGTATCGCGGAGAGAAATTCCCAGAACTTCAGGGGAAACTGTTATCAGGCGCGCTCAAACTCACCCACATCAATGTTGTTACACTTGATGACACTGGCAAAGCGACAGATGAAGTGAGGATATTTGAAGATTTAGGAGAGCGTATTCGAGACATCGAAACCTCGCCCGCAGGCGACATTTTCTTCAGCACTGACAATGGAAACCTGTACCGACTCAAGCGATGAATCTCGCAACCCACTAATATTTGTGCGTTCCAATGTTAACCTATCAGTCACACTGGTAGGCTGTTTTCGTCGAGGGGCAATATCTTTTTGAGGTTTGAGGTCATCACGTGTTATCCAGCCAGAACGTGAAAAACCGTGCAGGTTTCATCTGGACGGAAGCATTTAAGCGTAATTGCTAACCTAGCTATCAATAAATTACTAAAGTTACAGAAAATCTTCTCACTAGCTTACTTTTGATTAACTAGAGAGAGGCGATTCAATATTTACTAAGGAATGGCACTAATCCCTAATTAGGTAAGCAAGCGACGCTGAACATAACGAAATGAATATTACTAGCTAAACTACCCTGTCAGTACTATCTATCTTGACTCTTCCATAGTTTTAAACACCAATGCATTAATTTTAGTAAAGTGATGATTTTCTAATAGTCTACTTAATTTATAATATACACAAAGTTCGTT
>NZ_MCWZ01000103.1:1765-9011 GCF_002877365.1 Vibrio sp. 10N.261.55.A7 | reverse complement strand
ACTCCTATGTAAATTCTTAAAAAAACTTACTTGTTAATAAGTTAGTTCTTTAAGTTTTTTAAAACATCAAAGGGGTTCGGCTTTTTTTCTTCCTCAATAATTTCTTCAGGAATCTCACCAAACACCATGTTATTTGTATCAACGCTACAATCAGCTTCGTCGTGCATTGCGATTTGAGGCAAACTTAAGATGAACTCATCTTCAACTAACTCAATAAGGTCTAACTCACCGTACTCGTTCAGATCTACCAAATCGTACTCTTCCGGTGCTTCCTCTTCACTCTTCTCATTACAAGGAGTATATGTGAATTGGACATCACAACTATGTGTGAAAACCTCATTACAGCGTTGACATTCCAAGTCGACTTCGACGTTAGCTTTACCAGAGATAACTACGAGTCGCTGTTCATCAAGCCCAAATGACATTGAGACTTCTGCGTCGCGTTTAACGCCTTCGGTTGCTTCCTTTAAACGCTTCAAAAGACTGACTTGGATGATGCCATCTATGTCCGTTCTTTTTTGTGCCGTTTTTGAAGGGTGAACCGTTCGCGGTATTTTTACCTTTTGCATAGGGCGCGAATCTTATCTTCCAAAATAGGTTTAGTCAAAGAAAAAGGTGAAAAAGTTGGACTTTTTTTCCTTTCAAGATAGAGAATTATAAACGACAACCAAGTTTGAGTTATGCTGTCGTTTATAACCTCTATATTGTATCTGAAAATGCATAATTACCAACTACTATTGGCTTCTACCTCACCATTTCGGCAAGCGCTTTTAAATAAGCTAGATATTCCGTTTTCGACCATCAGTCCCGAGTGTGACGAAACACCGCTGCCAAACGAAAGCCCGGTAGACTTAGTAAAACGACTAGCGAAAACCAAGGCGCAATCTTGTCATTCCGACATTCCCAGCTTAATTATCGGCAGCGATCAGGTCTGTGTTATTGATGGTGCTATCGTGGGTAAGCCACTAAACCGAGAGAATGCGATTGCCCAATTAATGGCTCAAAGCGGAAAGACAATCACCTTTTACACCGGTTTGTCTCTCTACAATTCTTCCACTCAGAAAAGTGACACCGTCGTTAACGAATTTAAGGTTCATTTCCGCAGCTTAGATAAACAAACCATTGAACGTTACGTGGATAAAGAACAACCGTTCTATTGCGCGGGGAGTTTTAAGTCTGAAGGATTAGGAATAGTTCTGTTCGAAGGGCTAGAAGGCCAAGATCCAAATGCACTGGTTGGGTTACCTCTCATTGATTTAATTACGTTGCTGACCAATCAAGGTTTCGATGTATTAGCTTCATAGAACAACGAGTATTTTCAAGGCATACGCCGCTACCGTATGATACACAATGGCAGCGGCGATCTAGAACTGAGCTATCGGAGAGCTCGCAACCCCTTGAGCACATTCTCAAGTTTTGCTTCCATCTGAGCGCTAATGTCTACGACATCCTCGGTTGATGGGTGAACAAACTTAATGTTAGCCGCATGCAAAAAAAGGCGATTCAAACCACATTTACCGGTAAAAGCATCAAAGCGGCGATCTCCATAACGGTCATCCCATGCGATTGGGTGCCCCGCGTACTGCGTATGGACTCTAATTTGGTGCGTGCGGCCAGTGATTGGGCTCGCTTGAATGAGTGTCGCGTCGTCAAATTTCTCGATAATTTTAAACCGAGTCTCAGAGGCTTTTCCCTTAGGGTTCACTCGAACGATACTATTTACTTCATTTTTCAAAAGCGGTGCATTTATCGATTTACAGGTTGATTTCCAGTTTCCCATAACAAGAGCGAAATAGAATTTCTTCACTGTTTTCTCGCGAAACTGTGCCTGTAAATGCCTTAATGCCGAACGCTTCTTTGCGACCAACAGAATGCCAGAAGTATCACGATCAATACGATGGACCAATTCGAGGAATCGAGCCGTCGGGCGCAAGGCACGCAAAGCTTCTATCGCACCAAACTTCAAACCACTCCCACCATGCACTGCAAGTCCAGAAGGTTTGTTCAAAATGAGTAGGTGATCATCTTCAAAAATAATATTGCTTTCAAGCTCAGCGACCTTGTTTAGCTTAGTGCTGATAACTGGTTCATCGTCTTTTTCTTCCAGGGTTACCGGAGGAATTCTAACAATGTCACCCGACTGAAGCTTGTATTCAGCTTTAATGCGTTTTTTATTTACTCTGACCTCTCCTTTGCGCACGATTCGATAAATCATGCTTTTAGGAAGGTTTTTCAATTGGTTGCGTAAGAAGTTATCTATTCGCTGACCCGCCATGTCGTCGTCAATATCGACAAACTGGACTTTAGTTCTAATTTCACTCATTTGGTAAGTGTATCACTCAAAGTCGCCAATTTTTATAATTATTCCTAGCGCCCAATAAAAATGAGCCTATACGCCCACCTCTTTAGTGGTATCACAATTATGGCTGTGGATAAAAAACAAACACACTTGTGACGAATAGATACAACTCTCGATTAAATGCTTTAAAAACAGTCAAATAGAAACCCAATCCAAATAAGTGGTTTGTTTTTTTTTGCCTGTTTATAACAAAGCAGATTGCTGTGATTTCTTTGCACTGCTATAGTTCACAGCTGCTAATCTTGCTTTGATGATTATTTAAACAAAATCAAGCACGAATTCGCACAGTTAACCGAGTAGATTACTTTATTTCCTAGTGCCGCAACTGGCGTAAGACTCTAATAAATTTAGTCAACTTATTGCCTACTCGTCGTATTTTCATGTTGAGTATTCTCCGCAAATCGCGGGTCACAAGCGTAATGCTTGTGACAACTGACGTGCCCACAGAGCATCCCCTCCAGCCGGGAGGCTGCACTTTTTAGCCATGGGATCTGGCACCGTGAAAACGAACTAAAGCAATAAGCACAATCAATATAAAGAAAGATAACGAGATTATTAAATGAAAAGAATGTTAATCAACGCAACTCAAAAAGAAGAGTTGCGTGTTGCTTTGGTGGATGGTCAACGACTGTTTGATTTAGACATCGAAAGTCCTGGGCACGAATCAAAGAAAGCAAATATTTATAAAGGCCGTATCACCCGAATCGAACCAAGTTTAGAAGCTGCATTTGTCGATTATGGTGCTGAAAGACACGGTTTCCTTCCTCTAAAAGAAATTGCTCGCGAATACTTCCCTGCTGGTTACACCTATCAAGGCCGTCCTAATATCAGAGAGGTATTAAAGGAAGGTCAGGAAGTCATTGTACAAGTTGAGAAAGAAGAACGCGGAAGCAAAGGTGCGGCACTCACGACTTTTGTTTCACTGGCGGGCAGCTACCTTGTGTTGATGCCAAACAACCCTCGTGCAGGCGGTATATCTCGCCGTATCGAAGGTGATGAGCGCACTCAACTAAAAGCAGCATTAAGTACGCTAGACCTTCCACAAGGAATGGGCTTGATTGTACGTACTGCAGGTGTTGGAAAAAGCGCAGAAGAGCTAGAGTGGGACTTAAACGTTCTACTTAACCACTGGGGTGCAATTAAACAAGCCTCTGACAGTAACTCTGCACCGCTTCTAATACACCAAGAAAGTAACGTTATTGTTCGTGCTATTCGTGACTACTTGCGTCGTGACATTGGTGAAATCCTGATTGATAGCAATACTATCTATGAGCGTGCACTTGAACACATCCGTCTTATCCGCCCTGACTTTGTGAGTCGCGTTAAGAAATATGATGGTGAAGTTCCGCTATTTAGTCACTACCAAATCGAAAGCCAAATTGAATCGGCTTTCCAACGCGAAGTTCGTCTACCTTCTGGTGGTTCAATCGTTATTGATCCAACGGAAGCGCTCACTTCTATCGATATTAACTCTGCCCGTGCAACGAAAGGCGGTGATATCGAAGAGACAGCATTAAACACAAACCTAGAAGCCGCAGACGAAATTGCCCGTCAATTACGCTTGCGTGACCTTGGTGGCCTTGTCGTTATCGACTTTATCGACATGACTCCAGTTCGTCACCAACGTGAGGTTGAAAACCGTTTACGTGATGCTGTTCGTCTCGATCGTGCTCGCGTTCAAATCGGTAGAATCTCTCGCTTTGGTCTTCTCGAAATGTCTCGTCAACGTTTGAGCCCTTCGCTAGCAGAAGCCAGCCACCACATCTGTCCTCGCTGTACAGGTACTGGTGTTGTTCGTGATAACGAATCTTTAGCATTGTCCGTTCTTCGTTTGATTGAAGAAGAAGCACTAAAAGACAACACAGCTCAAGTATTGGCTGTCGTACCTGTTCCTATTGCCTCTTACCTCCTCAATGAAAAGCGTCGCTCTGTTAATCACATTGAGAAGAATCAAGAAGTTAAGATCACGGTTGTTCCTAACTCTGATATGGAAACCCCTCACTTCGAAGTTATTCGTGTTCGTGAAGGTGAAGAATTCGATCTTCTTTCTTACCTACTTCCTCAAAAAATTGACGCTCTAAAAGAAGCGGAAAGCAAAGAGCCTGTAGAGCAAGAAATTAAGCTACGTAAGATTGAGCAACCTGCTCTTCAAGGCTTTGCATCTCCAGCGCAAACGGCACCAACGCCAGCACCTGTACCAAAAGCAGCAGCTACAGAGGCGCCAGCTCAAACAGAAAAGAGTGAACCTGGCCTAATCTCTCGAATGCTCAAAGCCCTCAGCGATTTCTTCTCAGGTACTCCTGAAGTAGTGAAAGAAGAAGTTAAAGAAGAAGCTCAAGAAGAGAAACGTCACTCTCGCCCTCGCCGCAACAGAAATGAACAGCGTCGCCGTAACAATCGCGATAGCCGTGATAACCGTGACCGTGACCGTGACCGCAACAAGCGTAAGCCTACACGTGAAGAAAATGCACAGACTTCAAATGAAGAAAGCACGAAGCAAGAACGTAAGCCTAACAGTCGCAAGCCTAAAAACGAGCGTCGTAATGGTCGCAACAACAGCGAACGCGATAACGTAAAAGCATCTAAAGTTGCTGAGCAAGGCCAACAAATTGCTGCTGATGCGCAGAGTGAGCAACAAGAAACTCGCACCGACGCTAAACCAGCAAAAATCAAAGAACGCCGTCAACGCCGTCAACTGAGCAAGAAAGTTCGTGTTAAAGCGCAACAGCAAGAAGAAGCAAAAGCTGAAGAAGTTTCTGCTGCAGTAGCTGAGCAGGTTGAAGCAAACTTAGAAACAAATGATGCTGCCCAAGAAGAGCAACCGAAGCAACGTCGTAACCGTCGCTCTCCACGTCACCTTCGTGCCAGTGGACAACGTCGTCGTCGCGGACGCGATCGTCGCCCTAATCCATTCCGTCTACGTAAGGGTGGTGTTGCATCTCCTGAGATGGCGATGGGTAAAGTAATGCCTCGTTACGATCTTGCTAAGCCAGTAAGTAAGCGTAAGCAAGAGTCGCAAGCAGCTGAAGAAGTATCGCTGCAAGCTAACACTCTTTCAGGTTTTGCTATGCCAGAAATGGCAATGGGTAAAATCATTTTACGACCAACAACGCTAGAGCTTGAAACTGAGCAAACACCAGCTGTGGTTGAACAGGTAAAAGTAGAAAAAGAAATCGTAGAAGCGCCTGCTGAAACGACTCTTCCTGAAGTATCCAAGCCAGAGTCAGCACCTGAAACTATTACTCCTGTTGTTGAGGCTATTGAACCTCAATCAGAAGCAGTTGTAGAGCCTCAAGCGGTTGCTCAGGTTGAGCCAGTTAAAGCTGAAGCGCCCGTCGCTAAAGTTGTGGCTACGACTTCTCCGCTAAAAGGTGTTCAAGTTAAGGCACATGCGGCATCAGGAATGACAAAGGCCCCTGGCCCTCAAGAGATAAAAGAAATTGAGGTTGTCGCGATGCCATTTAAAGATGAACGCTATCAACCGAAAGGTGCCGGTAGTCAAGTCGCACGTAGCCAAGCTGGTGCAGCAACGACCAAACCACTGAGCTAGTAACGCAGTTCATACTGGTTAAAAGAAACATAAGGCCGCTTTCAAGCGGCCTTTTTTTACTTCATTAGATTAGCCAGTAATGAAACTCATCTATACTAGGTTAATCATTGAACTTAATCACAGTTTTCGGTAGCATGCGCCGATTCACACTTATTAACACTTACTCACACTTCAAGATAGATTGATAGTCTATCTGTTATTTTGCCCAACATTGTTCAAAGATAATTAGGGAAGTGCTGTTTAAGGATAAACCCATAACTGACGATACTGAGTAATCATGTTTGAATTTCCACAATTTTCTAAGCATTCCGTAAAGAATGATGTTCTATCTGGCCTGACCGTCGCGTTGGCTCTCGTACCTGAAGCAGTTGCGTTTGCCTTTGTTGCTGGCGTTGACCCTATGGTTGGCCTTTACGCTGCGTTCATTGTTGGTTTAATCACCTCCATTTTTGGTGGTCGACCAGGCATGATTTCAGGCGCAACGGGTGCAATGGCGGTCGTCATGGTGAGCTTAGTCGCGACTCATGGTGTGCAATACCTATTCGCAGCCATAATGCTTGCAGGCCTGCTTCAAATCTCTGCTGGATTGTTTAAGTTAGGTAAATTCATACGAATGGTGCCACATCCGGTGATGATTGGTTTCGTTAATGGCTTAGCAATCGTTATATTTTTAGCGCAGTTAGGGCAATTTAAAACGCCTGATGCTACAGGAGTTTTAGACTGGCTACCGCAAGGTGAAATGATGATCATGCTCGGTCTTGTCGCGCTAACTATGGCAATCATTCACTTTTTGCCAAAGCTAACCACTGCCGTGCCGTCTTCACTGGTCGCGATTGTAACCGTGACGCTCATTGTTCTCGGTTTTGGTCTGGAAACAAATACGGTTGTTGATTTCCTTCGCACCATGTCTGGTGACGACAATGCAACATTAGCGGGCTCACTGCCAACCTTCGCGATTCCGATGGTGCCATTTAATTTCGAAACACTGCAAATCATCTTGCCATACGCCATCATTCTTGCCGCTATCGGCCTCATAGAGTCTTTACTGACTCTAACGGTACTAGACGAAATGACAAACACGCGTGGTAAGTCAAATCGAGAATGTGTGGGTCAAGGCCTAGCAAACGTTACCTGTTCAGTATTCGGTGCTATGGGTGGTTGTGCGATGATTGGTCAATCAATGATCAATGTAAATTCTGGCGGTCGTGGCCGTTTATCAGGAATTGTCGCTGCAGTTGCCCTACTAGCATTCATTCTTTTTGCTTCAGCACTGATTGAAATGATCCCATTAGCGGCACTAGTTGGCGTTATGTTCATGGTTGTTATCGGCACTTTTG
>NZ_MCWZ01000103.1:0-1182 GCF_002877365.1 Vibrio sp. 10N.261.55.A7 | reverse complement strand
TTGTTATCGGCACTTTTGAATGGGCAACGTTCAAACTTGCTCGCCGAGTACCAAAACAAGATTTCTTTGTTATCGTCTTAGTGACCATCGTAACAGTACTTACTGACCTTGCTATTGCAGTTGCTGTCGGTGTGATTGTTTCAGCTCTTATGTTCGCTTGGGAACACGCTAAACATATCTATGCAAGCAGCAAACTGAATGATGAAGGCTCAAAAGAGTACCATATCAATGGCCCTATCTTTTTCGGCTCCGCAGCTAATTTCTTAGAGCTGTTTGATTTCAAAAATGACCCAGATGACGTTATTGTCGATTTTGCTGGTTCACGTGTGGCTGATCACTCAGCAATCGAAGCGATTGAAACACTTGCCGTACGTTACTCAACATTAGGGAAGACACTTCATTTACGTCACTTGAGCCCTGACTGTCGCGCCCTGCTTCATAAGGCAGGAAGTTTGGTCGAGATTAACGTAAAAGAAGACCCTAGCTACAAAGTTGCTACGGATGTTCTAGCAGGTTAATCGGCTTTTAAAAGCACAAAAAATTCATCAGGCTTACCTTCGGGTAGGCCTTTTTTATATACCTTTCTTAGTTTCCTCTATAACTGAGAAAACCAACGCTAACTCAGCCCTGTAAGACGCAACCATAATTAGGCATCCACTCTTTCACTTGCACTTCCCGCTCTTGAATGTATTACGCTTAGTTTCAAGTCGGTACCTATTACACTAATCTTTGGCCAGCAGCCCTGTCCTTTTTTGCGCCTCTAGATCCAGAATCACCTGCAATCGAGACACAAGTTGAATCGATAACTGATAGCTGGACCTTTTAGACAGCAAACAGAAGCACTACGATTACGTGTCTCTTTTGTGCGTATCAGGGTTATCTCCTCACACTGATGCTCATCACAAAATATCGCCCTTTTCCATCGGCACTTTGTTAGTCAACGATCCAATTCTCGTGAACATTACTAAGAAGATAAAAACAGAGAAAACAGCCTAATACACTCCATTGAACTCTCTGATTGCGCTTTCAATCATTAGGTCGACAACGTATAAACAACTCAAAAATACAACTTGAATATCGACGGCCCTAATTTATACCCATAAAAAAACCCCAACCAGAAGGTTGGGGTTCAAAGTCAACATTTCGTGCTAGCGAAAGGTTTTATCTCAATAGAAGTCTTAC
>NZ_MCWZ01000102.1 GCF_002877365.1 Vibrio sp. 10N.261.55.A7 | reverse complement strand
GAAGTGTTATTAACAACTACTTACAAAACACACTTTATTACTTCGTTGACAGTTTATTTTTTCAATTTTTCTACTTTTACTTTTATAAGGCCAATAACATGACTGGTATGCTTCGAGACTTTTTTAAATTAGAGTCATCGAGTGGAATCTTACTCGTAATAGCTGCAATAATTGCGATGACCATTGCGAATTCTCCTCTGAACATTTATTACCAAGGTTTTTTACACACTTACTTTTTAGGCATGTCTCTTTCGCACTGGATTAACGATGGCTTAATGGCTGTCTTCTTCCTTATTATTGGGCTTGAAGTTAAGCGAGAGCTACTTGAAGGTGCTTTAAAATCAAAAGAAACGGCAATGTTCCCAGCAATCGCAGCGGTGGGTGGAATGTTAGTGCCTGCGTTGGTTTACGTTGCATTTAACTATAGTGATCCTGAGGCGCTTTCGGGATGGGCAATTCCAGCCGCGACCGATATTGCTTTTGCACTGGGTATTATGGCCTTGCTCGGCAACCGGGTACCAGTAAGCTTGAAGGTATTCTTGCTTGCCTTAGCTATTATCGATGATCTAGGCGCTGTCATTATTATTGCACTCTTTTATACGACTGACCTTTCGGTGACGGCTTTGATCATTGGGTTTATTTCTACAGCGGTGCTTTTCTACCTCAATTCAAAGAAAGTGACGTCTTTAACACCTTATTTGATCATCGGTGCAATACTCTGGTTTGCTGTTCTTAAATCTGGGGTTCATGCGACTCTAGCGGGTGTAGTGGTTGGTTTCGCTATTCCTCTTAAAGGCAGTAAGGGCGGTAAATCTCCGCTTAAAACCTTAGAGCATTCGCTTCACCCATACGTGGCTTTCGGCATACTTCCATTGTTTGCTTTGGCTAACGCAGGCGTTTCACTTCAGAATATTTCGGTTGAAGGCTTAACGTCTATGCTACCTCTTGGTATTGCACTTGGCCTGTTGGTTGGTAAACCGATAGGCATCATGTCGTGTTGTTGGATTTCTCTAAAGTTGGGTATTGCGAAGCTTCCTGAAGGTATTTCCATGAGGCACATCTTTGCTGTGTCGATACTGTGTGGCGTTGGCTTTACTATGTCTATCTTCATCTCTTCATTAGCCTTTGGTTTTGAGAAAGAGGTGATGGACACTTATGCCCGCTTAGGTATTCTGCTTGGTTCGACAGCCTCTGCAGTGCTGGGTTACTCCATACTTAATTTTGTGTTGCCTAAGCAACCTGCTGCTGTACACAATTAGTTAAGACACACGCTCACGTCAATCCACTGCTGAAGTCATCAGCAGTGGATTTTTCATTTTTTAGACTCCATTTTTATCTCTTAGTTTACCTCTGGGTTACTCTGTTTTCTTTGGCTTCGTCCTACTGTCTATTTGTTAACCTAAAGTTAATCTGCTTCCCTAGGCGGGTTTGCATAGCGTCATACCATTGTGTGAAGTGTGTCTACTAAGCGATTTACTATTTCCGACCCAATAGCTCTGATAGATCGGAAATTCCGAAGTTAACTCCTGTAACAAGCGAATGTTAATAATGTTAAAAGATGCTTAAACTGATCGCCTTGTAAAATTTGCAGATATTCTCATACGCTATATTTATCTATGTTGTTATAGGTATCTATTGTCGCTATGCTTCTGCAAGAGTTGATCGTGTGCTCACTCGGATAAATGGCCGAAATTCGTCATTTTCCTTCTTCAGAGTATTTAGTTTAAGCCTTGGAGGCTATTTTAATGCTAATTGCTGTTCTGTCAGGTTTTCTACTGGCGGTGTTTGTTCCTTGGTTGTTTCGACAGTTTGGTGAACTAACCAGTAGGTTGCTCGCTATATTGCCAGCGACGCTGTTTATCTATTTCCTAACCTTTCTTCCTGCTGTCACTGAGCAAGGGCCAATACTCATTAGCTATGATTGGGTACCAGCGCTTGGTATCAGTTTAGACTTCTGGCTGGATGGTTTAAGCCTATTGTTCGCCTTGCTGATCTCCGGTATTGGCTTCTTCGTTATTGTTTACACAGGCTGCTATTTAGCTCACAAAGCCGATCAGCGTAAATTGCTGATGTATCTCATGGCTTTCATGGGCGCTATGTTGGGCGTTGTACTCTCAAGCAATCTGATGGCAATGTTTGTCTTTTGGGAGTTAACCAGCATTACGTCATATATGTTAATTGGTTACTATCACGAGAAAGAAAGCTCGCGTAAATCTGCCTTACAAGGCTTGATGGTGACCGTTGGTGGCGGATTGGCTTTGTTGGCTGGGATAATCGTTCTTGGGCACATTGCTGGTACCTATGAGGTACGTGAGATTCTAGCCCAAGGCACTGAACTTCAGTCACACCCTTTGTTTGGCACGATGATGGTCTTAGTGTTACTGGGCGCATTCACTAAGTCTGCACAGTTCCCATTCCATTTTTGGTTGCCCAATGCGATGGCGGCGCCGACGCCTGTTAGCTCTTATCTGCACTCTGCGACCATGGTTAAAGCGGGTGTTTACCTGATGGCTCGTTTGCAGCCCACAATGGCGGGCTTTGAAACCTGGACGATAGCGCTCACATTTTTTGGCTCCATCACTATGCTGTTAGGTGCGACACTTGCTGTTACCAGTACGGACCTAAAACGTATTTTGGCTTACTCCACGGTCATGGCATTGGGTACGTTAACCATGCTTATTGGTATAGGAACAGAAGCGTCTTTATTGGCGGCCATTGTATTTTTACTTGGGCACGCACTTTATAAAGGCGCGTTGTTCATGGCTGCAGGCACGATTGACCACGAAACCGGGACGAAAGACGTTCGGGAATTAGGCGGTCTTCGTAAAGCCATGCCTTATACGGCGGCATTTATGTCGTTGGCTGCACTTGCTTTGGCGGGCGTACCGCCACTGTTTGGCTTTATTGGTAAAGAGATGATGTTGGAGGGAGTACTATCAAGCCCTTGGGCAATGCTGCTTGTTTTCATGGCTTTACTGACCTCAATCTTTATTGTTGCGTGTGCTGGTCTACTGGTGATCAAGCCTTTCTGGGGAAAGAAAACGAAGACTCCGAAAAAGGTACACGAAGCACCAATCGGTATGAGGCTAGGGTTCTCTGTTCTCGCGACTGTCGGTTTGATCTTCGGTTTGATTCCGAGCCTTGTTAATCCATTAGTTACTTCTGCTGTTAGCGCAATTTCTGTCGAAGCCGTTGAACCTGTTCACCTAGCGCTTTGGCATGGCATCAACATTCCATTGTTGATTAGCTTAACTGCTCTTGGGTTCGGTTATCTGTTGTTTAAGAAGTGGGACTCGCTAAGGCCATCAGCTGCGAAAGCCAAACCAATGTTAGATTTTGGCCCTGAACGTGGCTACGAAACCTTCATGGACAATTTACTTAAGTTTGCCAAATGGAGCACGATGAAGCTTCAAAATGGTTACATGGGTAATTATATCCTAACCATCTTTATCACCACCATTCTACTGGTTGGCTATACGATGGTGACTAAAGTAGGGTTCCACTGGGATATCGACTTCTCAGACGTCACAATTAAAGACATTGGCATAGCAATACTGATCGTGACTGTGATCACTTACGCCTGTGTCACGCCTCTGCGTTTGGGTTCGGTGGCGGCGATTGGTGCATTAGGTTTTGCCATGGCACTTATCTATGTGTTCTTTAGCGCCCCTGATCTCGCTATCACACAAGTCCTGATCGAAACATTAACGGTCATTACTCTTGTTCTTGTTTTGTTTAAATTACCTAAGTTCCAGAAGCTATCGAGCAGTGACATGCGTTGGAGAGACTGTTTTGTCGCTCTAACATTTGGCGCAATGATGGCTGTCTTGCTATTGACGGTTACGCACTTTGCGATGCCAGGTCGTATTAGTGAGTACATGATAGAGAATAGTTACACCATCGCAAAAGGTCGAAATATTGTGAACGTGATTCTGGTTGACTACCGAGCGTTGGATACTCTGGGTGAACTGTTCGTTCTTGCATTGGCTGCGCTTGGTGTCACCGCGATGCTGAGAACTAAGAAGGATAAGTCATGAACAATACCGGTACATCTTTAATATTGCAGGTAGTGGCTCGCTTTCTTTTGCCGATGTTACTGCTGTTCTCTGTGTTTTTGTTGCTACGCGGGCACGATGAACCAGGCGGTGGTTTCATTGCAGGCCTTGTTGCCTCAAGCGCCTTCGCTCTTTACTTGTTTGCATTTGATGCCGAACAAACTAGAAAGCTAATTGGTATTGATAGTGCGTACTTAATGGGTGGAGGCTTGATTATTGCCTTAGTGAGTGGATTCATCGGTGTCATTAAATCAGGCAGTGAGTATCTGAGCGCGGTCTGGTGGTATGTTCAAGTGCCCGGTCTTGGTGAACTGAAAATCAGTACACCTTTGATCTTTGATATCGGTGTGTATTTGGTTGTATTAGGAATGGTCACAACGCTCCTATTTTCATTAGCTCAGTTGGAGGAATAAATGACGACTCTATTTGCCATTGTCATTGGCGCTCTGTATGCGGCTGCGCTGTATATGATGCTAAGACGCAGTGTTGTTAAGCTAGTCATTGGCTTAATGATTCTATCCAACGCGACGAACTTGTTGATTTTCACCGGAGGCGGCCTTGTTCGTGGTGCGCCCCCTCTTATTGAGAAAGGAATGACGGTACCGATTGGCCCTATTGCGGATCCGCTGCCTCAGGCCCTGATATTGACGGCCATAGTTATTAGCTTTGGTGTTTTAGCTTTTGCTGTTGTTCTGATTAAGCGTGCTTATAAAGTTATAGGTGCGGATGATATGAATGAAATGAAGAGTACAGATTCTCAATTATGATTCTATTAATGCCAGTACTGATCCCTATGTTTTCCGCCGCGTTATCTATAATGCTGTGGAAACATCAAACGCTGCAACGCTGGATCAGTGTCATCTCAAATTTTTCACTTTTAATTGCAGCCATTACGTTATTTCACACGGTTTATACCAGTGGTATTCAAGCGACTAACCTAGGTGGTTGGGAAGCGCCGTTCGGTATTACACTTGTCGCTGATTTATTGGCGGTCGTGATGGTTACCGTGTCTTCCGTTGTTGCATTTTGTATCTCAATTTATGCACTTGCTACCATGACAAAGGAACATGAGAAGTTCGGTTTCTACCCGTTACTACACCTCATGCTTGCGGGTGTCATTGGGTCGTTCTTAACTGGAGACATATTCAACCTTTATGTATGGTTTGAGATCATGCTTATCGCTTCTTTTGGTTTGCTTATCCTAGGTGGAGAGCGAAGCCAAATGGAAGGGGCATTGAAGTATGTAACCTTAAACTTGCTCTCTTCAGCGTTATTCTTAAGTGCCGTCGGTTTGCTTTACGCCTACGCTGGAACGTTGAACATGGCGGACTTGGGGCAGAAGCTAGCCATGTCAGACAATCCAGAAGTGGTGACGGTGATTTCACTGCTATTCTTGGTTGCATTTGGTATCAAAGCGGCGGCGTTTCCGTTGTTCTTTTGGTTGCCCGCTTCATACCATACGCCGCCCGTTGCGATTTCAGCGGTATTTGCTGGCTTGTTAACAAAGGTCGGTGTTTATGCTCTGTATCGAGTGTTCAGTGTCATCTTCATTGGTGATTTAGGCTTTACTCACAATACATTATTGATGTGGATGGGTATCTTTACGATGGTGACAGGGGTATTAGGCGCTGCAGCTCAATTTGAAGTTCGCCGAATTCTCTCATTCCATATTGTGAGCCAAATTGGCTACATGATCCTAGGTTTGGCGCTGTTTACACCCTTAGCGATTCTGGGTGGCGTCTTTTATTTATTCCACCACATCATTGTAAAGACGAACCTATTCCTAATCAGTGGCGTCATGCACCGAATGCACGGCAGCTATCGTTTAGAGAAGTTAGGTGGGCTTTATAAATCTGCTCCGTTCTTAGCCATTTTGTTTGCGATCCCAGCCATGTCACTGGCGGGTATTCCTCCATTGTCAGGCTTCTTCGCGAAATTTGTTGTGATTAAAGCGGGTATTGAAGCGCAAGAATGGATTGGTGTCATCGCATCATTAGCGGTTGGCTTGTTAACTATGTACTCAATGATCAAAATTTGGGCGGAAGCGTTTTGGAAGAAACTGCCTGAAGATGCTGAAGTCAATCCACCTTTGTCTGATTCAGAGCGATTCTGTTTGTATTTGCCAATCATTATTATGGCAGTTATTACGATAACGATTGGTATTAATGCCCAATGGTTTGTAGAGCTTGCGGCTATGACTGCTGAGCAAATATTGGATCCGCAGCAATATATTCAAGCCGTGTTAGGAGGGCAGTAAATGAAAGCATTTGGATGGAATATGCTACTCGCCTTAGCATGGTTAGTACTGTCGGGCTCTTACACTATCTCTAACTTACTTGGCGGTATGTTGCTGAGTTACGTGGTTCTTGCGTATGCGTTGCGTGATAAGCCGCTATTTAGTGCGTACTTTGGCAAATTGCCTAAAATGGTGAACTTCATACTGTTTTTTATCTGGGATCTCATTAAGGCAAATGCGCGAGTGGCTTACGATGTACTGACACCGACACACTTAATGAAACCAGCGGTCATTGCCGTACCTCTGGATATTAAGACTGATGGTGGAATTACCGTGTTCTCTTCGTTGATTACGGTGACTCCTGGCTCGTTAGCCTTAGATGTCTCAACGGATAAAAAAGTGCTCTATGTTCACATGATGTACTTTGAAGATGAAGAACTTCATGTGGCTGAATTTAAGCGCCTCGAAGCCATGGTTATCGATTTATTAGGGTAAGGTTATGTTAGAAACTGTTTATGATATTAGCTTCATCATTTTAGTGGTCGCGCTATTGTTTGCTTTGGTTCGCTTACTGAAAGGACCATCTCTTCCTGACCGTGTTGTTGCTTTAGAGTTGATGGCATCTCTGACGGTTGGCTTGGTTGTCGTCTATAGTATTGCTCACAATGAACCTAAGTTTATTGATGTTGCCATCGTACTGGCGTTGACGTCTTTTATGGCTGCTGTTGGTTTTTCACGTTACTTAGAGCAAAGAGGGATACGTAAAGATGATTGATTTTATTATTGCCTTCTTTGTCTTGATGGGCTCGTTTTTGATGCTGTTAGCCAGCATTGGTTTGAATCGAATGCCTGATCTTCTGACTCGGATGCATGCAACGACAAAAGCAGGCGCACTGGGCGTTGGTTTGCTTGTGATTGCGTTCTCGATTGTATTCTGGGCAGACACCCCTGTTGTGGTTCGTGCTATCGCTGTGGTTTTGTTCGTCATTTTGACGGCGCCGATTGCGGCTCATGTACTCGCTAGAACGAGTTATTTTGTGGGCGTTTGCGTGTGGGAAGGAACCGTCAAAGATGCCATTAAAGAGCAATACGATATGGATACGCACCAATTAGCGAGTAAAAGCGCAAAGAATCGAAAAAGCGCAAAATAGTGGTTTCCAAATCAAGCTATTGAACTAATAGAAAGCGCCCCCAAAATTCAAATTAGGGGGGCGCTTTTCGTTTGTATTTCTATTTTTCAAGCGTGGTGAAGATGTTCCATTCTTCGACAACTTCTTCTTTAAGGCCAACAACGGTTGCCGTTACTTTTCTGTTTACAGCGTGGGCAATCTCATCATCATTTTCATCTTCTAATCGGCTTTCACCATAACCGACTATCTCGACTCTATCTTCAGAAATTTCATAAGAAAGAAGTTTCTCTTTAACTTCGTTGGCTCGTTTTTTTGAAAGCTCAAGATTATATTCATCAGAACCCGTTTTACTGGTAAAGCCTTGAATTTCAATTGAGGCGGACTGGTAGGTTTTTAGGAAATCAGACATTGTCTGTATTTGCCCACCAAACACCGGGTTTATCTCATAAGAGTCATTACTGAACAAGATTCTGAGTTGCATCGAGTCTTGTTGTTGTATGGTAATGCCGCAACCATCATTATCGACGATTGCGCCCGTTGGTGTGTCTGGGCAGATATCTCGAGCGTTTACTACGCCATCTCTATCATCATCGAGTAAGTCAGAAACTTGGTTCGCTTTACTCGTTTCAATGTAATCGTAATCGTCATTTGCACAGCCCGACAGAGCGAGCGCAAATGTGGCGATACTTATGGCTAACAGGGTTTTATTTGTCATAATTAATACTCCACTCGCTCAGTCCAGTCTTCTGGAATATCAACCAACAGCGCATCAAGCAATGAGCCTGTTGCGTTCATGACACGGTATTTTGCATACTGTTCTGAATAGTGAGCATCCAAATAGTCTTTACGCGCTTCAAACAATTCATTCTCCGTGTTGAGTAAATCAAGCAACGTTCGCTGACCGATTTTGTATTGCTTATCGTAGGCAATGACGGTTTCAGACGCAGAGTCCACATGGTCCGCTAAGAAGTTTTTCTGCTGTAGAGTGAGGTCAAGCGCTGACCATGATAAACGTAGGCCTTCTTCAACTTGACGATAGGCATTATCGCGAAGATCTTTCGCTTTATTGAGTTGATATGCAGCGCTATCACTAAGGTCACTGTCAGAGCCGCCATTAAATAGATTATAACGAAGCCTCAGCATGGCGAGTGTTTCTTCGCTTTTACCTTTATCTCCAGCAGCGTCATCTCGCCATGTCTGGCTTGCTTCTAGTGAGAGGGTCGGGTAGTTCACGCCCTTAGTTTGTTCGTATTGGAACTTAGCCGCATCAACATCTACCTTAGCAATCTGTATAACGGGATGACTATCAAAAGCAACATCAATGGCATCCGTCATAGAGAGAGGTAACTTGGATTCATCTGCTCTAGGGTAAATGAGCCCGAGAGGTTGTTGTCCAACTAAACGATAAAATTGAGTGTGAGTATCTATAAGGTTGTTTTGAGCAGCAAGGAGGTTACCATGTGCTTTGGCAATACGAGCCTCTACCTGCGAGACATCCGCCGTTGAACCAATACCCGATTCTTGTCTTTTTCTGATGTCCTTATAGATTCGTTTATGCACGGCTAAATTACTTTCTGACAAAGCCAGTACTTCTGTAGCCTTGACCGCGTCTAGATATACCTGAGTGACTTGCAGTGCAACGTCTTGAGAGTCAGCGAGAATTTGAAGGCGCACAGATTCTGCTTCTGCAGCGGTTCGGTCCATATCACGTAATGTCGCAGAACCATCCCAAAGCAATTGGGTAAGACTAATGGTCGCTTCCTTTCTGGTTAGGTCAGTATCTTCTTGCCCAGCAAGAGACTCCGCAGGGCTAATACCTTCGTAACCGATCCCCGCATCAAGATCGATACTGGGTAGATAAGCGCCACCGGATGCATCACTCTCTTTTACCTTGCTCAGGTACTCGTTATATATACTTTTTACTTCGGGGTTAGTCGCTAAGGTTATCGCTACCGCTTGCTCCAGAGTCTGGCCACTCGCATTGAAACTTGCTGCGATCATACAACTTAGCAAAATAGGTTTATTCCATCTCACTCACATGCTCCTTATTGATATCTTACGTGCACTAATACTCAGAGGTTGGTTCAAGCTAAACCGATATTCTGTACGTCAGAGAACGCCTAGACCTACGTTAGTGATGTTACGTATTTGTTATTCTCTGGAAGTCTAGTAGACCTTCTGCGACTTTGAGAACCTAATTCAAAATTAAATTCCCTTAAATATTGACAACTTGTGAAATATGTCCGAAGCGCACTCTGCTATTGACTGGAATATCAGTAAAAACGCACTAAATTTAGATGGGACGCAAAATAAAATTCATTTTGACAGTCACTTTGAGAAAGGTGTCTGGGTTTGTGCTGTATAGGACGTAGATTATGAATATTGGTAACTTGACGTTATTCGGTGTTGCAAACGCCACCATAGTCATTGATGTAAATGGACAGATTAGGGAGCTACTTCCCGGACAAACCCCAGCACCGGGTGAGGTGGTGGTGACGGTCGATGATGGAAACCCTGATGTGCCCAATATACAGGCAGACATAACAACGGAAGATGGCGGATTTAATGAGCTTGATCTAGAGGGTGAAATAGCACAAATCTTCGAGCAGTTGGAACAAGGGGTCGATCCAACAGCCAATGATGATTTTGCAACAGCCGCTGGTGGACAAAATGGTTCAAGCCCAACAGGAACAGGAACTGTCGAGCGTGATGGCGTAGAAACCATTGCCGAAACTCAGTTTGATACGGAAGGGCTACAGTCTCAAGGACTATCGGAAACACAGAGCCTAGCGCTATTTAATACACTGACCAGCTTTATTGGAGATGTCACTAACAGTGAATTCGAAACCGACTCGCCTGTGACAATTACGGGTATCATAGAGGTGGAAGGCGATTTTGCAGCAGAGTTCATCGAACAGGTTGATACCGAAGGAACGAATGGTGATTTTTCTATTGATTCGGAAGGGAACTGGACGTTTGTTGCAAATAGCCCATTTAATGAGCTTTACATCGGAGACACCATAACAGAAGTTTTTACGGTTGCTGCGACAGATGGTACGACTCAGGACATTACGGTCACAATAAACGGTACTAACGATGCCCCTGCTTTTGCTCCTAATGATGGGGAGCAATATTCGTTCTCTTATTTAGAAGGGGCGGAGCCCGGCCAAGTATTGGGTACTGTGGGGGCCACAGACCCAGATAATGAAGTTCTCGCCTATTCCATCTCAAGTAATATTCAAAATGAGTCGGAAGAAGATCTGTTTTCTATCGATGCCTTAACAGGAGAAATCAGTTTAACAGAAGCTGGCGCTATTGCCTTTAGCAACGATTTCGAACAACTCAGTAACTTGCATGCACTTACGGTGACAGTGACGGAGGTTGATAAGGCTGGTACTCCTCAAGCCGTTGATGTAACCGTTGAGCTAACAGAATTGAATATTGATGATAACGCGCCCGTTTTTGAAGATGAGGAAGGCGGTCCAGTCGAAGGGTATTCATTTGAATACAACGAAAATTCACTTGTGACGGATGTGTTAGGGCAAGTTGCCGCAGTCGATGCTGATGGTGAGGATGTGACCTATAGCATCACACAAAATGTCTATAGCTATGAATTTGAAGGAGACTTCAAATTTGTAGATGGGTTTGAGGGAGATTTCCCACAGAGGCCAGAAGGAGAGCCATTATTTGCGATTGACGAATTAACGGGTGAGATAACGCTTACGGAGGCAGGGGTTACAGCATTCACTAATGACTATGAACGATTCCAAAACTTGCATGACATTGTCGTCACCGCTACTGAGGTCGCGGAAGGACCAGGCAGTAACGGCTTGGGGCCAATACAAAAAGAAACACCAATCAATGTGTCTCTCTCAGAGATTAATCTGGACGATAATGCCCCGATCTTCTACGAAGATGAGCAACCCGTTCGATCCTACAGCTTTGAGTACAACGAAAACTCCGCTGAGGATTACGTCATTGGTACTGTGAATGCGGTGGATGCCGACGGAGAAGGTGTCACCTACAGCATCAAGACTAATGTCTTTAACGACGATGAAGTGCCTAAGGCGCTGTTTGAAATCGATTCAGAGAGTGGTCAAATCAGCCTCACGGAAGCCGGTGTTGCGGCGTTCACCAACGAT
>NZ_MCWZ01000101.1 GCF_002877365.1 Vibrio sp. 10N.261.55.A7 | reverse complement strand
CATAGACGTCATTGGCCCGTGATGACCCACCTTAGACAATCCATCACGCGCAAGTTGATGAATAAACTCAACGGTAGGCTCTTCTTTGGTCACGGTGGCAATGGGCGCGCCATTTGTTGCTTCAATCTGCACGCCAGGGCCCTCAGTACCCACTTGTTCAGCGGTAAACTGTTTATGGGAACCATCACAAAAGGGGAGGTTTGCGGAGTGTTTGCATTTACAGAGGTAGGCGTCGCCACTGCTTTCAGCAACAAAGCTTTTGGGTTTGAATTCTGTTCCCGAATGAGAACCATCGCAGTAAGGTTGGTTTTTTGAACGTCCGCAGGTACAAAAGTAATACTCTTGATCTTTATTAAGCTCGACTTTGATCGGCTTATTATCCGCTATTATTGGATTGCTCATGCTTTCCCTCTCTATGGGGCTTAATCAGTGTTTTTGTTGTTTGATTAAAAAGCATAGTCAGGATTAGCTGAGTTATCTTGGTAGAGTTAAACGAACGTTTCAATAGCTGGCACAGTTAACATAGTTGGCTAACGCTATGATTCGTGCAGGCTTCAGGGTTCAGGTTCAATAACGCACCGTTCTATGAGTAAATCATTGTTTTAGTGAGCACGAATATCACATTCCGATATCCGTGCTATAAACTCAATCTGTCAATTTCTCGATCTCACTTAGAAATCGATACGTTGGTGCGCGGATGTAAAATCGATCTCTGGGCCTTTCGGTATGATAAGAGTCGGGTTGATCGTTTCGTGACTGCCGTAATAGTGCGCCTTGATGTAAGGAATATTCACGGTTTCAGCCACCCCTTCAACCTGATAAAGGTCGCGTAGGTATCCCCAAATGTTTGGGTAATCAACGATGCGTTTGAGGTTACATTTGAAGTGGCCTACATACACCGCGTCAAAACGAACCAACGTGGTAAATAATCGCCAATCGGCTTCTGTAATCGTGTTTCCAGTCAAATATCGTTTATTCGACAAACGGCTCTCAATATTGTCTAACGCGGCAAATACTTCTGCGACGGCCTCATCATAGGCTTCTTGCGTTGTTGCAAACCCTGCTCGGTAAACGCCGTTATTGATGGTTGGGTAGATGTAATCATTCAGCTCATCGATCTCTTTTTGTAGTGCTTGTGGGTAGAGATCAAGTTCTGAATTCGTGGTTCTAAGCTCGTCAAATGCGTCATTGAACATGCGAATGATTTCAGCCGATTCGTTGCTGACAATCGTCTCTGTCTTTTTGTCCCAAAGGATAGGTACAGTGACTCGGCCTGTGTAGTCAGGATCGGCTTTGGTGTAGATTTGGTGCGCATACTGAGCATTAAAGATAGGGTCAGGTACAACGCCATCTCCCGGTTCAAAGTGCCAACCGTTGTGGCCCATGTAAGCGTTAACCACCGACATAGATATGATGCTTTCAAGACCTTTCAAGGATCGATAAATGATGGCTCTATGCGCCCATGGACATGCCAAAGAAACATAAAGGTGGTAGCGATTGGGTTCTGCTTTAAAGCCGCCAGTGCCAGTAGGGCCTGCGCTCCCATCTTTGGTGATCCAGTTTCGGAAACTGGACGCCTTACGCTGAAACTTTCCCCCTGTAGACTTTGTGTCGTACCAATCGGTGCGCCATTCGCCGTTCACTAGTAGTCCCATCTTCTTCTCCTTTGAGCGTTTGCTGATCGTTTATTGTTATTCATTTTTTCTGTTTCTGTTTCTAGTTCTAGTTCGTCGTCTGATTAAACATGCTGTTGAGCAGCGCAGTTAATCAGCATAGTTAATCATCGTAGTTGAGCGGTATCGCTGAGCAGTATCGTTGAGCAACTAAGTTACGTGAGTTGTGATTCGCCCAGTTACAAGGCAGTGAGTAAAAGGGCAAATCAAATTTTAAAAGCTTGGCTCTTTTGTCAGTGCTCGCCTAGACAAGCACACCATTGCTGTAGTCGTGGAAGGCTTGCATGAGCTCTTGTCGTGTGTTCATGACAAATGGGCCACCTCTCACAACGGGTTCATTCAGTGGTTTGCCTGCCAGCAACAAGAACTGAGCGTCCGAACTTGCTGAGATAGAAAGCCGCTCTTCTCCTTGGCTCAATATCCCAATGTGTTTCTCTGTCACCCTAGACGCCGTTTTATTGCTCGCGCCATCAAGCGAATTCACTGCGATGGTTCCTTCGGTCACGTAAACAAACGCGTTATGGCTAGCAGGAATATCCTGAACAAACGTCGCCCCTTCCAGCATCGAAACGTGCAGGTAAGTCGGTACAGTATAGTGATTTTTTACAGGTCCAATGGTGCCTTGGTTGGTCGCCCCTGAGATCACTCGTATGGAAGTGCCGTCTGCACGTTCTTCTAACGGTGTTTTTTCAGGTGGAAACTCTTGATACCCAGGATCGACCATCTTGGCTTCTTGCGGAAGATTCACCCACAACTGATAGCCTTTTAGCAATCCGTGTTCTTGCTCTGGCATTTCAGAATGCAAGATACCTTTGCCCGCCGTCATCCACTGAACACCGCCAGGTTCTATTACCCCTTCATTACCCGTGCTGTCTTTATGTCGCATCTTGCCGTTTAAAAGGTAGGTCACTGTTTCAAAACCGCGGTGAGGGTGCGTTGGAAACCCGCCGATATAGTCTGATGCTTGATCGCTTTCAAAACAATCGAGTAGCAAGAATGGGTCAAGCATGTTCAGTTCGTTCGTACCGATGATCCGAGTCAACTTCACACCATCACCATCAGAAGTGTTGATACCTTTGTAGACTTGGCTAAGCGAACGGTATTGAGTTTTTGTCGTCGTTATAGTCATCGAGATTCCCTCGTGTTTAGCTTCAATACGCTTATAGTAGTTGTTGATAAAAAATCATTAAACAGCAAGAATGAGAAATGATTGTTCTCAAAATGAGACCAATGTAAATGATAGGTGGAGCACGCGATGGGGCAACTTGAAAGCATTCAAATATTCATTAAGGTTGTCGAAACTGGCAGTATTACCAAGGCGTCAGAGCAGCTAGGTTTAGCAAAATCTGCGATCAGTAAAAGGCTCAGCGAGTTAGAGCAGCAGCTTGGCGTCAAGTTGATCAATCGAACCACGCGTAAATCGAGCATCACAGAAGCTGGGCAGATCTACTATCAAAAGAGTAAGTTGATTTCAGAAGAGTTAGATGAGCTAAACTCTGAGATTGCCTCGGTGCAAACACACCTTGTGGGCACGCTGAAAATAGCGGTACCGCTGTCATTTGGCATTGAGCATTTAGTGCCTGCACTTGATGAGTTTTCTAAGCTACACCCCGATCTAAAGCTGGATGTGGATTTTTCAGATAGAAAGGTTGATCTCGTTCAAGATGGATTCGATTTAGCGTTTAGAATTGGTCAATTGGCAGACTCAACCTTAAAAGCCAAAGCCATTACACCAATAAGCCACGTACTGTGTGCAAGCCCAGACTATTTGGACGAATATGGAATACCAGAGACACCAGAGGATCTAAAAAAGCATAAGTTCCTACGATATAGCCAGATGCCTTTATCTGGTCTTCAACTCGTTGGAGAGAATCAGCAAAAGTTCATGGCACAGATCGATGTGGTTCACAGCGCGAATAATGGTGAGTTTTTGAAAGCGATGGCGTTATCAGGGCACGGTTTTACTCACTTGCCGAAGTTCATTATTTGGAAAGAGTTACAAAATGGCACATTGAAGCAGATACTTACGCCATACACACCAGCGCCGCAAAATGCCTACATCGTTTACCCAGAAACACGTTACTTACCACAAAAGAGCCGTGCTCTTATCGATTTTCTCACCGACTATTTTGGTGATAGTCCGTATTGGGAATAGTGTTTGTAAGCAACTTAAGCTTGAAGTGGCTCGAAAGTGTATGAAGGAGATGCTACGAGCCAACAATTTTCTTGGGAAGCAAATACAAGTCTGAATAACAAACCCGTAAATAGTTCAACAGAACGCATTCACCCGACTAGTTTTACTGTGCAAACCATTTGTTAGCTCGGTTTTGAGCTATTTGTCAGTTGATTATAAGGGTGAATAATGAAAACGAAATTAAAACTAACGACGTTAGGCGTAGGGCTTATCACAGCATTTGGCTCGCTAAGTGTGAATGCGCATGGCTGGGTTGAGTTTCCAAGTGCACGGCAAAATACGTGTTACCTAGATGGCGGATTTTGGGAAAACACCATTCCCAACGCGGCTTGTCAGGCGGCCTTTGACGAATCGGGTGCTTATCCATTTGTTCAGAGAAATGAAGTGGCGGCGAATGTACCAAACTATCAAGATATGGCGCACGTGCAGGCCATTGTTCGTGATGGCGATCTGTGTTCAGCCGGTGATGCCTCTAAGTCAGGGCTGAACCTCCCTTCTCCCAACTGGCAGAAAACCAATGTCACTTTGGATGCCAATAACCAGTTTGATCTCGTCTTTAATGCGACCGCGCCTCACAATCCGTCGTACTGGCAGTTCTATTTGACCAAACCCTCTTATGACCCTTCTCTTCCGTTAACGTGGAGTGACTTAGAGTTGGTGGATACCTCTGGCAATGTCGCGGTCGGCGAGGACAAAAAGTATCGAATTAAGGTGTCATTACCGGCAGAGCGAAGTGGCGATGCGATCTTCTATACTCGTTGGCAGCGTGAAGATGCGGCTGGAGAAGGTTTCTATAACTGTAGTGATATCTCGTTCAGTGGCACGGGAACAAATCCGCCTACCGACCCTGTTGATCCAACCGATCCAGCGAACAATTTGACGTCATTGGGTTATTTTGTTCCGCAAGGATTCGGGCCAGTTGAATCTGGAGACACGATACGATTCAGAACGTTTGATGCGACTGGTAGCGAGATGGTTGATCTTTCTCTGCCTATCTCAGCGAACAATACGCAGACTTGGGCTGCCGAAATAGCGGATCAGTTTAATGCTCAACAGACTGGGGATTGGTACGTCGGCATTTGGCACCAAGAAATGAATCACTACATGTTCGATACCGGCAATATCAATTCTAACCAAGTCTTTGCGCCAAATGACACCTTTAGCTATGCCTTGTCACTGATCAAAGCCGATACCACGCCTCCCGTCGATCCAAGCAATGGATGGGTGACCAGTGCGGTTTACAATGCAGGCGATGTTGTGACTCATAACGGCAAAGAGTGGACAGCTCAATGGTGGACAACAGGTGAAGAGCCTGGAACAACCGGTGACTGGGGCGTTTGGCGCTAGAACTCACCTGACTGGCACACATTTTCTTGAAATTGAGGATGTGTGCCGGCATTCATTTTTCGCAATACAATGCAGTACTCTAATCATGACGTACAGATCTAATCAGAATCAAAATAATTCAGTGAGTTGATGGATTCTTTCAATCGGGTCAACCTGCGCCAAAGTGCTTTAAGATGGAATCGTAATCGCAATGCTAGGAGGCGATGAACAATTCAACCTTGATCTTCGCTGTTTGATCATGTCATGGTCGTCTTCCAATAGGGATGGCTAAGGCGTATCTTTCGCCCTAACCTGACCTTAAATGATGACTAGGAAATGGCCATGATTCGACATGTTTTACTGATAAAATTCAAAGAAGACACAAAGGCTTCAGAGCTGGATTTACTCAAAGGGTTGTTTGAGTCAACACCTGAAAAGATAGAGGGGGTGGTTTCTGTTGAATGGGGAATGAACGATAGCCAAGAAGGCAGAGATAAAGGCTATACACACGCCGTATTGATGACTTTTTTAGACGAAGCAGGCAGACAAAACTATCTTCCACATCCAGAACACAATGCATTGAAGCAAGTTTTTGTCCCCTTGATTGAAGACATTATTGTGTTTGACTACACGCTGTAAATTTCCGCTAACGTTAAAGACCATTATTCACATGCGCTACATAGCGTAGATAAAGCGCATGTGCTCTTTTCTAATACACAGAGCGATCACGATGCTTTTGATTACCGAAGCCCTAATGCTATTGCTGTCTGATCGCAATGCCCTTCCAATGACCTTTGTCGGTTGCCGCGGAGTTTGACGCATTCTGGCGCGACTCATTTCAGTAAACTACGCGTTATTTCAACGCGTCGGCCCCTTGTGAGTACTGAGCGACATAATCTTGTATCTTCTTCGCAAGCCATTGGTGAGGTAGGGAGTTGAAGTTTCGTTGATGTTGCAGCAAGAAGAGTTCGACATGATATTGCGTATCATCGATAAAGTCGTAGATACCCACAAACCCGTCACTAAAATTATGCGTTGCGCTGAGTGCATTCATCCCAAAAACCACCATAGCTGAGTTCGCAGCAATGTCTAATAAGACTTGAGTTTGAGTACTGCGAAGCGTCGGTTTTTGCATAGCCCCTTGTTGGGATAAAAGCATTTGAAGTGGCGCATTGAAGGTTTTTTTATGGTCTTCTTCAACGTTCATGGCAACGATTGGGTAAGAAAGAATTTCCTCCAGCGTTGCATTTTTGCCCGCTAAAGGATGCGATTTTCTTACGTAGATCTTAGGGTAAATAGTACCAAGAGGCGTCGCCTTGTATTTGTTGTCTGTGGGCCTGGAATAGTGGACAGCGAAATCTAACTTACCTTTGTCGAGCAGATCGTAAGGGTTGCTCTTAGCGGCCATCTCGATCAAGTTGACGTCAGGGGCTTCCGAAAAAATATCCAAGACCAGACTAGGTAAAATGGTGCTGCCTAAATAAGTGGGTAATGAGAGTGAAAATGTTTCCTTACAACTCTGTGGTTCAAACGCATTTTTATCAAACAAGTCACTAAGCTGAGGAAGAATGTGTTGAAGCTCGCCGCCTATTTCTATGGCTTTTGCGGTTGGCGTTAACCCTGTTGAGGTTCGAATGAAAAGCGGGTCATCAAAGGCGTCGCGGAGCTTTTTTAGGCTTCGACTCATGGCCGATTGAGAGACAAACATCGCCTTTGCGGCGTTGGTGACATTTTGCTCTGTGAGTAGCGCATCAAAAGCAACGAGCAGGTTAAGGTCAACTCTATGCAGCTGCTTTGAATGATGTTTATCCATAGTCGATATCTCAAATCTCTTTTTACACTTAGATATAGCTTACCTCAAATGGAAAATGTGCACCCTAGAAGGATGCGCAACTCTTTAATTTACTTCTATAAAGTCACTGGGTTTCCAAGATTTATCAAACCAAGCTGCGTTGGTGCGCCATCAATGTAATTTAGGCCACCAAGATAGGTCGACTCTACACTGTTTGGCGTAATGATGTTTTGTGGTACGTCGGCATTGTATTCTGGCTGAGCAAGGGGGGAAGTCGACACACTAAGCGTGATAAGCGCCATCGCGATGATTGATTTTTTCATGTTGTTACCCTTCGTTGTCAATGCACGCAAAGAACCGTACTCGTGTGCATAATATAGGTCGATGTTTCTAGTCTGGCCCTTCCATTTTGCAGAAGGGCCTGTCACTGCGTTTTCTTTCGCTCGATACTTTCTACTTCAATACTTCTAGCTTGATACCTTCTCTAGGTCATTGAGCATCCAGTTCTTAAAGAAAGTCTTCGAGGTTGGTCGATATAATCGGAACAACAAGAAATAGTCTTCGCCGCCAGTCGGCACCCAGTTACTCTCTTTTCCTTCAGGCGCTTTTGGCCCGAAATAGAGATCGTATGACCCATCTGAATTTTTGATCATGGTGTCTGAATTTCGAGAGGAAAGACCCACACGGTCGACACCTTTAACAAAGTTCTTGGTTTCCATGCTGTACACAATGGCAGACCAGAAATCTTCAACGGGCGTATCAGCGGGTACATTGAGTTTGTATGTCTCTTCGCCGTCCAGCATGTCACCGTTCGCATCACGTAACCCCGTTAGGTAGAAGGTTGAGCCACCCAGTTGTTTTGGTAGATACGTGACGTAGAAATAGGACGCTGCGCGTTTATCTACAAGCACTTCATTTTCATCGATAAAGGGAAAGCCTTGCTGAGCCTGTGGCCCAAAGTTCCAGAAAGACCATTGCGATATAGGCTTGCCATCTTCATCGCGCCAAAGCGCACTGACAGTTTGGTCTGGTTCAACAAATTTAGACTGCATGTGAGCATAGGCCATTAGCACGCCTTCTTGCATCGCTTGAGTCTGTTCTTCTGTTGGCTTAAATGACTTTCCTTTTTCAATGCCTAAATCTTTCAGAAGTGATGCCATCGCTTTGTCTTGATCACGTACAGGGTTCTCTTGAATCACATCGTTGATGTCTTGGAAAAACGTGTCGTTGTAATAAGGCAAGCTATCATAAGCGACATCCGTTGCGTCGAGATGCGTTGTTTTTTGAGGATTGGAAGCCTCTGCAAGCTCGTATATTTTTATCTGTTTTGCGTAGTTTCCAGCGTCTTCATCGGTTGCGCCGTTAGTGAGTGACGGACGAAATGAAAAGCCGTAAAGATAGGTGTCGGTTTCAAACACCAAATAGCCTTCACTTTCTAACGCCTCTTTTGTACCCAGCTTATTGTCGTAGTTTGGCGGCAGAAAGAGGTATTTCCCACCTTCGCCTTTGTCGGCGCCTTTGTAACCCACATCAGTAATGGGCACTTCCCATTGATTAACGATTGACCCAAAGTAATTCACTTTATCGGTCGCCGCGGGGACTTCCACGACGATAGGGCCATTTTTGGAGGTTAGGGTTGCCCACGCATAAGCGGTTGTGTCATTGGCGGTTAAGAACCCTTTTTCTGAACCAAAGGGTTCGTTGACATAGACGACGTCGTTGTAGTCGCCACCAAGATCACGTCGAGTGGCCTTTAGAAAGTCAATTTGTGTAACGGCAGGCATATAGTGAATAGCCGTTTGGGTAGCGCGCTGAACCATGATTTTGTATTCAAGGTTTTCGATTTTCGATGAGCGCTCAAGGATGTCGTCAGTATCATTAAATGACTGGGCATGAACAGGGGCAGTTGCTAATGCCAGAAGTGAAGCGAGTAGTAGTTTTTTCATAGTGGTTACGTCTCTTCGTCAAAACATAGTGGGTTATGGACGAACATCCTTTGTTCACTATCCAGTCTAGGGTACCTCGTGATATTACTGAAACGACTTATAATCATGATTAATTATCTTAAAAACGGATAATTGTTTTTAATCAATATAATAGAGTCAGGTGAGTGAAGAGGAGTGAGTGAAAATAAGATGAATAAAAGTAGAGTTGATGAAGTGAGATAGGCGAAAATGGGGACTATTAAGGCGAGAGCCATTAAAGCGAGAGCGATACAAGGAAGGTATCCAAAATGGCTTGGCTGAGGAATACAGCGGGGTGTTTGAACTTTTGATATGAAAAACAATATTTCCGCGATCGGTAATTAGTCATTGGTGATCGTCTGTTATCTTGGGGATCCCTCCCCACAACAACGGGTTAGTTGACCGCGTGTTTCACGGTGCTTTTTAGGTGGTGCATGAAGTGCTTAAAGTGCGGCATGAAGTCGGTAAACAGTGCGTGCTTTCTATTTTGCATTAATACTGGGCCTAGCAGTCTTAAAGCAACACCCACTTTGGTCGCGGTTTCACTTTCAAGCCCACTTCCTCGTTGTAATTTATCGACCACGTTGAACAGATCTTCTCTGTCTTGGTGCTCAAATTGCAGCGTTTGGATTACCGTTTTGTCTGCATCAAGCGCTTCGATAGTAATGCGGTATTGTTTGTCTTGTCTCATCATAATCACCTTTCAGGTTTAGGATTGTATTTACCATGCGTATTTGCCATACACGGTTAGGTAGCACTGATTGTTAGCTTTTTAGGAAACGTTCTACTTTGGGTTTGATCGTTAGGGAAATGGCTGTCATAAGAACCAGTGCGACAGGCAGAGCACCGAGTAAACCGTTCACCCATGCCCATAAAAAGTCATGACCATGTTCAAAACCGATCGTGTTGAATGCGGTGGTGAAAGCCATACCTGATTCCATGATCAACGCCATCGCAACCCCAATGACAATGTTTCTAGACTTTTCAGATAGCTTGGGCAGGAACTTTTCTGCGCCTTTCGTTAGCATGGCCATGATAAAGAAGCCCATCGGCATGATTGTGCAGGCCGCGGTAAGAAAAGAGGTGAGCCAATCCGCAGTGAAACTACTACTGTAGCCCACACTCATGTAGGTCATAACGCCTGTTAACGTGCCGCCCACTAGTGTCATCATGCCGAGCACCACGAGAATTTTTTGGTATGTCGGGGTACTTGCTGTTGATACTTCTGTCTCTGGTGTCAAAGTTTGCGTATTCATAGATGTCTCCAATCTTGCAATGGCGGCTAAATAAGTTGACAATATCAACTATAGTTTATTGGTTGATAAAGTCAACTATAATATTGGAGTTATCTTAATGTCTGATCATCACTCTTTAGACAGTTTGTTCAAATTGGTTCATGGCTTTAAACGAAATATGCACTCTCAAATTGAAGCTCTGGACATCGATATTGCCCCTATGCACGTGCGTGTTCTCAAAATTATTTCGAAGAAGCCACGCTGTACGGCCATTGATATCGCTCATTTCTTAAATCGAGATAAGGCACAAGTGACCCGCTTACTCAGTAGCTTAATCAAGCTGGCATTGATCGTGAAAGAGCCAAACCCTGAAGACAAACGCAGCCAATGTTTGGCGTTGACGGAAGATGGCAAGGTCATCATGTCGCGCTTGGCGAGTGTTGATAAGGCAATGTTTGAGAAAATGAAAGCAGGGATTACGGCGGAAGAGCTGGATACTTTCCAAAGTGTGGCCGATAAAATGGCGAACAATTTATGTGTGATGAAATGATGAGTGTCCGCTTTTTACGTTAGCCGCTCTCCAATGCGGTACCTATGCCGATCAGTACAATAAAACGAAAATGGGCACACACTATTTAGAATAGCGGTGCCCAAGATACAGAGTGGTGCTTAGTGAAGCTTCTGCCTAAGCAAACTTCACCAATACTCGACTTATTAGAAGTTCGCTGTCATACCGACATACCAAGTACGAGGGTCAATACTGTAACCACGTTGAGTCACGTTGATGTCGTCAAACTGCTCATCCGTTAAGTTACGAACGCCAGCACGAAGGCGCCAGTCGTAATTGAAGTGATAGTTTAAGCCTAAATCGATTGTCGTAACGGCTGGGCGAGTCACATCGTCTTCAAGGTCAACAACCGTGCTACTAATGTAGTTCACGCGAGCGAACGTATCTAACCAATCAGTTGCGTGCCAGGTGACTCGAACATTCGCTTGATGATCCGGACGGTTCTCTAGAATCTGACCTGTTTCTTTGTTTTCTGTGTCCAAGTAAGTGTAAGTACCATTTAGGCGTATCGCGTCAGTCACATCGACGTGACCAGCCAATTCAATCCCCTGAGTCATGGCTTCGCTAACGTTCCAATACGTGTAAAGTGGTTTTTCAGGTGTGCCGCCAATTTCGCTGCCTTCTGATACATCACGTTCAATCAGGTTTTTGATTTCATTGCGGAATAAGCCCGCTTCTAGTCCCCAGTTGATCTCGTTGTAAATCGCTGAAATTTCGTAGCTTACGCTGGTTTCAGGATCCAGATTTGGGTTCCCTGTTAGTTGGCAGCTGCCTTTACAGCTATTAATGATGTTCTCTTCAGACGTTTGCAAAAGAGTCGGGGCATTGAATGCAGAGCCTACACCACCTTTAACGGTTAGCTTGTCGCTCACGGTATTCACTAAATACGCACGCGGGCTAAAGTGGCTGCCGTACGCTTCATGAAAGTCTAATCGAGTGCCGTAAGTAAGCGTGTAAGACTCGTTGAATTCCCATTGATCTTGCACGAACAGGGCTTGTTCATGGGCATCCGCTTTGCCTGTTTCAGTCAGGCTTTCTGGGTTAATCAGCTCAGAATACGAGGCTTCACCGCCCACGGTTAGGGTGTGGTTACTAATGTAAGTGGTTGCGTGGCCATACACTTGCTGAGTTGTCTCTTCAACATCGTTAACACCAGTGTCTGTTTCCGCTGCATTTTCACTGGTGACAGCATCTCGGTTGTAACGGAATTGAGTGTCACCCCAATCGAACGTGCCGTTGTAAGTCAACGCTTGCATGTCACGTTTAACGGTCGCATCTGACTCTGTTAGGCCTGATGTCGATTCAATCATGCCTTCACGTTCATCATCGTTGTACGCGAAATCAAAGGTAAGGTCGTGGTTTTCGTTGATGTACCATTGCAGGCTACCACTCGCCGATAGTGTCTCGCGCTTTTCTAGAGTGGTTGCTTGAGAACGATCATAAATTTCCCCTCGGCTTGTTTCGCCGTCGCCGGAAAAGGCATGGTAAGCATCGCGTGCACTCTGGTTGACCGCAAACGACATGTACAACTCATCTTCAACTAATGCGCCTGATGTGTTGAAGCCAATAGTGTATTCGCCCCCATTATCGGCATCACGGTGGCTGTAGTCGCCACTGATTTGAGAGCGCCATTCGTTGGTTGGTTGTTTGGTAATAACATTGATAACACCACCGAGGGCTTCAGAGCCGTAAAGGGCTGACATTGGTCCTCGAATGACTTCGATTCGTTCAATGCTCTCCTTTGGTATTGTAGAAAGATCGAAATCGTTGCCACGGAAGATCGCATTCGATGAACTGAGCTTTCGGCCATCGATTAGGATCATGGTGAACTTTGTGTCCATCCCTCGAATAGAGACCTGTTCACGTCCTGCACGACCGCCTTCCATTTGGCTTTCAACACCTGCTACATTCTTCACTAAGTCATTCAGAGCTAGCCCTGGCTCTGACAGAATATCCTCTTCTGTAATAACAGAAATTGAAGCGGGCGCTTTGGCGATGGTCGTTTCGGTGCGAGTTGCGGTGACCACCATTTGCTCATCAAACTTTTCTGTCTCACTGGCCGCATAAGCGGGTAGAGCAAGAGTCGATGCGATGAAGAGGGCGAGAGGGGATTTGATCAATTGAGTTTGGCGTTCCACTTCGGTACCTAAATAGTAGCTGTAATGATAATGGTTCGCATTACATATCGCATTACACCTGATCGCAACGAAAGTTTCATTCAATTTGTCTATTTTCAGTATCCAAAAATTGAATACTATAATTATCAAGTATTCAATTGGTTAATTAACGATCAAGTTGGTCTTAAATTGCTCAAATGAATTCCAAGTCTTCAAACTGGCCCCGATCACTCGGTATGGTAAGTCTCTTTGAATAGCTCTCGAATCCAGATACACATGGGATCGGAGTGGAAGCGCTTGTGCCAATATAGATACGTATCTTGGTACGGAGACTTTAGGGCGTCAGGCACTTCTCTTGTGATGAGTTTTCGACTGGTGGCCACTTCTTCTGCAAAGGGCGTAGGCAGATGAAAGATGAGGTCAGTGTGTTCAGCGACACTGGCCGCTGCGTTGAAATTACTGAGCATGACCGGTGTCGAGAGTTTTTCGTGTTTCTCTAACAAACCGAGTTCTCGAAACCGCGGTTCAATCGACAGATTTTTTCCACCTTGCAACGATATTTGACCAAAGTGCGCGTGTCTTAGGTTTTCAGCACTCAATTTTTCATGGGCAAGTTCATGTTCATCACTCATCAGTAAGCGAAAATCTCGAGTTTTAAGAAACATTCGATACAGGTTTTGGTCACTGTTACTGGGTGCTAGATTCGACAAGACGAAATGAACACTGCCATCGTTTAAACCATCGAAATGACGTTTTGGCACGGTATCAACATCAACAACAAGGTGAGGAGCCAGCTTGCGAACTTTATTTATTAGCGGTGGCAATAACCAATTTATTTGCGGGACGAGGCCAAAGAATCGCACGGTTTGATCCGATTGAAGAGGATCGAATTGATCGCCATTGACGAACTTTTCTAGCCCTTGCAGTAGGGCGTCTAGGTCTTGCTTAAGTTGCTCACCTTTTGGTGTGAGTTCGTAGCCGTGTGTCGTGCGCACTAGAAGTTCATCATTAAACACGCTTCTCAGTTTTTGCAGTGAACGGCTCATGCTTGGTTGACTGGTTTGAAGCGCCAGAGCGGCATTGGAAACATGCTTCTCTTCCAGTAAATGCTTGAGTACGACGAGCAGATTTAAGTCGACCTTTCCTAAATTCATTTTTTGAATACCCACTATTCTTTCTATCTCATTGACGTATATAGGTTACCTGATACCCTCTGGTGTAATCAAGAATCATTCTTGTTTCTCTTCTCGTTTGTTATTTGTTGTGTGCACGTTCGTACGAAAGGTTGATCGATTGTTTGAAAGGTTGACCACCTGTTGCATTTGGCATTGATAAAGAGTGATTATTTTCAACAGGACTCCATTATGACATCGCTTAAAACCTTCACTGTGAAAGTGGCTTTGGCTTCACTACTGCTTGCCGTCAGTTCGATCTCTGTCGCTAAAACGATTGAACATACGTTAGGCACCATTGATATCGACGGAACACCAAAGCGTGTTGTGGTGTTAAGCCATGGTGCATTGGATTTTCTAAATGAAATCGGTGTTGAGCCTGTGGGGACGGTAAAGCAGCTGATCCCAAGTTATTTGGCGCAGTACAGTGAAAACCAATATCACGCACTGGGCAGTTTAAAAGAGCCAAACTTTGAAGAGATCTTCATGGCGAAGCCAGATCTGATCATTGCAGAAGGTCGTCAGGCTGAACTGTACAAAGACCTATCCGCTATCGCGCCGGTGTACATGTACCAGATTGATAACAGCGATTACTGGAAAACCACTCAGCACCATTGGCGTGTATTGGGCGATTTGTTCGATAAAAGCAGTCACGTTGAGTCAATGATCACGAACATTCAACAGCAGTTTAGTGAAATTGAAGCGCACACTACGGCTCGGTCTTTGAACGCGATGAGCGTAATGAACTCTGGCAGTCGCCTTTCAATGTTTGGCTCGAACAGTCGCTTCTCTGTGATTTACGATGAGCTAGGCTTTGAAACCCGCGAAAGCAAAAATGTTGAGTCGGTGGCTCGTCCGCATGGAAACCTGATTTCGTTTGAATACGTGGCCGATGCGCAACCCGATGTGATTTTCATTCTGGACCGTCAACAAGCGATTGGGGCAAGCAACGCCAGTTCTGAGCAGTTCTTTGATAACAACCTAGTGAACAGTACGCCAGCGGCGAAGAACAATAAGGTTGTGTTCCTTGATTCTGCGGCGTGGTATTTGACGGCCGGTGGTTATCAATCGACTCAGATCATGATCAACGACGTTAAGAAAGTACTCTAATTCACTTCTTCGGGTGGCGTTGCTGTCGCCCGAACTTTCGACTCAACTATGAAAATAAATAGACCCTTCATCGCCATACTCTGTCTGGCGATTTTAAGTTTTGCCTCATTGTTTGTTGGCGTGGCGAATATCAATCTCCAGTCACTGATGTCAGGTGACGCGCACGCGCTTGAAATCTTAATGTCGAGCCGCTTACCTCGTTTGTTTGCCATCGGTTTGGCTGGGGCAGGTTTAAGTGTGGCAGGTTTGATCATGCAGCAAATCGTGCAAAACCGCTTTGCGGCACCTTCAACCACAGGCACCATTGATTGTGCCATGCTTGGCTACATCATCAGTCTTGTGTTTTTTGCTCAACTTGATAACTGGATTCAGTTGTCGATCATCATGGCTTTCTCGGTGTTGGGCACGCTTGTTTTCGTGCGATTCATTCAACGAATGCAGTTTAAGAGCGCCATGCTCGTCCCGCTGATTGGCATCATGTATGGCAATGTTGTCTCTTCATTGACGACCTTCGTTGCGTACAAATACGACCTCGTCCAAACCCTTAATTCCTGGACCGTAGCGAACTTTGCTTCGGTATTAAAAGGGAATTACGAGCTACTCTATCTTGCCATTCCAACATCAATACTGGCGTATCTCTACGCGAGTAAATTCAGCGCGGCCAGCATCGGTGAGAGCTTTGCCAAAAACATCGGCCTGAACTATCGAAGAATCGTGATGATTGGGGTCATGCTGGTGGCGGTGTTGTCGTCGTCGGTGGTGATGATCGTGGGTGTGATTCCGTTTTTGGGGCTTATTGTTCCGAATATCATCTCGCAGTTTATGGGCGATAACATGAAGCGTAATTTGCCCTGGACAGCGTATTGGGGGGCTTTGCTTGTTCTGGTGTGCGACGTGATTGGTCGTATCGTTATCTTCCCTTACGAAATACCGATTTCGATGATCATCAGCATTTTTGGTGGAGTGGTATTCATCGGTTTGATTTTGAAGGATAAGTCGAATGCCTAGCTTGTTGAGAAGTAAGCCGTTGTTTATGAGCAAACTTATAATGACTAACCCCTTAAAAGTGGTTCTTCTGGCTATTATTTCCGTTGTGTTCATTGGGTTCTTTATTGGCAAAGGGCTGACAGCCGATAATTATCAATTCTTCTTGTCGCGCCGTGCTGGCCATCATCATCGCCGCAATCGCCATTGCTGCCTCTTCGCTGGTCTTTCAGACCATCACCAATAATCGCATCTTAACACCGAGCATTTTGGGCTTTGATTCCTTGTATGTGATGCTACAAGTATTGATGGTGGTTCTGTTTGGCAGCATGAGCCCAATCGTGATCAACAGTGGTTTAAATTATGTGGTGACTACCGCCATTATGCTGATACTGGCGATGACATTGTTTGGTTTCTACTTTCGCCGTGGTAATCGCAACATCTTTACCCTGCTGCTGATTGGTATCGTTCTAAGTAGTCTCTTTGGCAGTGTAACGGGCTTCTTTACCATGCTGGTTGACCCCAATGAGTTCACCATGATTCAAGGGGCGATGTTTGCTAGCTTTAACAATGTAAATTCTGACCTTGTGTACTGGAGCCTTATTCCGCTTGCGTTGAGTACCTTGTATCTTTTCCGCCTTGCACCCAAACTCGATGTCTTCTGGCTAGGCATTGATAACGCAAAAAGCCTCGGCGTAGACACGCAAAAGATCACCATGAAAGTGATGTTTGTTATCACCATATTGGTCTCGATATCGACGGTGTTAGTTGGGCCGGTGCTGTTCTTTGGCTTGATTGTTGTGGCACTCACCCGAGAAGTGTTCAGTGGTTACCAACACCGCTTTTTGTTACTGGCATCAAGCTTACTCTCTATCGTGATGCTGATAAGCGGCCAGTGGGTAGTGGAAAACCTGCTTAATTTCGAGACAACCATCAGTGTGATCATTAACTTTGTTGGTGGCGCTTACTTCCTGATGCTGCTTAGCAAACAAAAATTCAACTAGAGTTCGACGAGATGATTAAAATTAATGGCTTAAGTAAGAAATACGATGACAATTACGTCGTTAAAAATGCTGACGCGTTGTTTCCTTTGGGCGAAGTGACCAGCATTATTGGCCCTAACGGCGCGGGTAAAAGTACCCTGCTTTCCATGGCGAGCCGTTTAACGGAAAGTGATGCAGGCAGCGTGGTGATTGGCGATAAACCGCTGAATCAGTGGGATACTCAAGAGCTGGCGAAGCACCTTGCGGTTCTGCGTCAGTCGAACAACATCAATATGCGTTTTACCGTGCGTGAACTCGTGTCGTTTGGGCGATTCCCGTATTCTCACGGTCGTCTTACTGATGAAGACAACCGCATTATCGACAAAGCGCTAGAGCAACTAGAGATTACTTACATTCAAGACCGTTTCATTGATCAATTATCAGGTGGTCAACGGCAGATGGCCTTTATCGCTATGGTCGTGGCGCAAGATACCGATTACGTCTTTCTCGATGAGCCTCTGAACAACCTTGATATTAAACATTCGGTAGACATGATGGGCTCGCTAAAAAGATTGGCTCATGAGCAGAATAAAGCCATCGTTATTGTGATTCACGACATTAACTTTGCGTCGTGTTATTCCGACAACGTCATTGCGATGAAAAAAGGTGAGGTAGTTATTAGCGGGCGTAAATCGGATGTGATTCAAGAATCGGTCTTGAGTGATATCTACGAGATCCCATTCACCATCAAAGAAGTCGATGGCAACCGAATCTGCATGTATTACACCTGTTAGCGTCCGGTTGTTCGGTATCAAAAAATGGTCAGCCTAATTAGCTGACCATTGCTTGTTAGAATTGGCATGTCTAGCCAAGACGACCACATTAGACTCGCGTCATATAGGCGTACAAAGCGCAGCGTCGATCTTGTGACGATTCAAGTAGTGCTATGGGCCATAATGCGAATTCATCGAGTGGCCTCATCAGTAGACGTCTTCCACTGCGTCACTTACTGATGTTTCCTTTCTTAATCCAACATTCGACAATTGCATTGGCACAAAATTAGGCAGTGCTTCTATGCGTTGGAGCCACGCTATCAAGACAGGGTAGTTGTCCAAACTGACGCAACCTTCGGGTGCTAATTTGATGTAACTATAAAGCGCGATGTCAGCAATGGTTGGGTTAGAGCCCACCAGCCATTGTCGTTTATCCAGGTAGCCTTGCATCTGAGTCAGTAGTTTATAGGCGTCTTGAATGAGCGTATCACTGTCGATACTGCGATTAAACAGATTCGCCGCTCGAAGCTTAGCCACCGAACCCGCGAGACGAAACGCAGCAAGAGAGAGAAACTGCTCAACATGCGCGCGCTCTTCTGGTGAATGAGGTAGCCATTGTTGTTTCTCGTCGTAAACGCTGGCTAGGTAAACCAAAATCGCATTAGAGTCAGGTATCACTGTTTCGCCATCGACCAATACAGGAATCTGTCCAAATGGGTTGAGTGCCAGAAACTCAGGCTGTTGTTGCTCGCCCAGTCGCAAATTGACCTCTACTAATTCAAAATCCAGTTCAAGCATGCTCAGTAACATATGTGCTCGGTGGGCATGCCCTGAGAGCGGGTGCCAATATAGCTTCATCATTGTGTTCTCCTAAGTGTTGTCGTTGTGGTTATTTAAGAACAACTTGCAGAGAAGAAAAACCCCGCTAACATGGAATGATAATTTCCAAAACGTTGATAATCTATGGACACTATTGATGGAATGAGAACAGTCGTCGCGGTGATTGAAACAGGGTCTTTTACTGCTGCGTCTGAACGACTAGGGATCTCAAAATCTCTCACATCCAAATACGTCAATCAGGTCGAAAAAGAACTTGGGGTGAAACTGTTTAATCGCACAACTCGAAAGCTATCAGTCGAGGAGTCTGGCCGAGAATATTACCAACAAGCTCAGAAGGTTTTATTGCAAGTAGACAAGCTATACAGTCACCTTCACGCAAGCAATAATGAGGCGTCTGGCCCACTGCGTATCACGGCGTCACAAGGCTTCGCTGAAGAGCTACTCAGCCCATTCATTCCAGAGTTTCATACGCGTTACCCCGATATTCAAATTGACCTGATCGTCACCAATCAAAAGCTCGACTTAGTGGAGCAAGGTATCGACATTGCTTTTCGAGCCAGTGAACTGAACGACTCTAGTCTAAACTGTCGTAAGATCATGTCGACCCAAAGCTCACTGTACGCAACGGCTGAACTGGTTGCGCAGTATGGTTTGGAAACCGAGAGTGCCCCGAGCTTAACGGATAGCGTTCCATGTCTTATTGATAGCAACCTTCACCCGACCGCTCGTTGGCCAATAGCGCGTTCATTGTGTAAGAACTCAGATAACACCAGTAAAGCCGTGCGTGCTGTTTTCAAAAGCAACAGTCCGAGATTGGTTCGTCAATTGACGCTTTCTGGAGTTGGGGTGAGCTATCAACCTGACATAATCGCTGCCCCTCATGTAGAGCAAGGACGATTGAAAAGAGTCGACATTGGGTTCGAACCACTCAAGTTTCCTTTAAGTGCGCTGTTTCGAGGAGGAGAGTACCAGCCCGAACGAGTCAGGGTGTTTCTGGACTTTGTCATTGAAAAGTTCGGAACGACTAGCGGTGGATAGTTTGGTTAATCGCCAGCGTTAGTGCGGAAATATCTAAGCCTTTAGTTATTGCGGTGATATCGCGCAGGGTTACAGGGTTACAGGGTGCATTCCAAATTGGCGAGTAGAAAGTTTCTCTTTAAGCAACTTTAGCGCGACGCGCTGTTTATTTACTTAGCGCCAACTAAAGTAAGAAGAGTATTCATAGTAAAAATATAGGGGGCAGGTCTTGCCTTGTGCCTTTTTGATGAGGTGGGCTGGTTTTTTAGCTAGGCCATTTGTGTTTAGGGAATAAAGTGAACAGGTCACTATTCTAATTTTACTGGCTGTAAGCAAAACGCAAGACCTGACCCCTTTATCCCCTTGACCCCTTTATCCCCTACGACCATTGACTAGGCCAACTATAAACACGTCATTTGCCCCAAAGTAAGCCAGAGCAGGATTGAGGCTAATTTCAAGTCTCTCAATTTGACTTACTTTTCATTATGTCTAGAACTCTAACTATTTTACCAATCAGGCTAATCCACTACACCCTCAAGATCTACAAATAGAAGATAAAAGTATCGATTTGTTCTAGTTGCGATATATATACCAATGCTAAGCAGTGAACTGAAACGTGATCAAACACCTTATCTAATTAGCCATTACTCTGATAGTCTCTCATGAACCATGTTAGTTTATATCTATCAAGTGCTTAGGGAGTTGTTTCAGTGAAGAATAGAAAGCTAACTCAGCTATGGTCGTTTAGAACTGCACTAGGAATACCTGTTGCTGCATCAATGGTAGCATCAGGAATGGTTCTACTGTCCGTACCGCTAACATTCGATCCTACACATACTGGCTTAGAGTGCTTTTGGGAGTTATTTAATATACCAATCAAATTACTTTCCTCTGCCATTCCTCTTGTTGGCTTAGTCGCTCTGAACCATCGATCTATCCAAACAGCTAGACAGATTGAACTCTCACAAGAACAGAACATCTTCACCAACTACTACAAGCACAGGGAAGAGTTCATTAAATACGCTGAAGCTAACTTTCCAAAAGAGTCTATTAAGCCGATATATGCTCACCAGTTTCTGTTTCCATATATCAAGGAAGGAGTTAGAAAACCTATATCACCTTTGGATATGGATTTGTATGAGAAGTTGATACAAGTGGCACTCAAGTATTGCGACTTTATCGAGAAAGGGGAAATGCACTTAGCCAATGAGATGAAGTTTGTAGACTTAGTTAATGACATAAAAGAGCAACTAGATACCAACGGTAAAGGTCATAGTCTTATAGTTATTAAAAAAGTAGTTATTAAAGACCAGCATATGATTAGTGAGAAGGCGGTAGGAACAATCGCATCTTTCATGGATCAATTAAGATATATGTCAACATTTGTAGAATTTGAAGATAGTGGAATAGCAAGTAGATACAGTCAACTCGCTTGGGTGCTCCATGCGTATCTTAGGACTACAGATAACTCTGACAGCGGGGTGCAACGAGAAGAATTGATAAAGCCACTGACTGAGTTAATAAAGCATCTACGAAGTGTAGAGCAAGCAGAAAAGCAGCATTTTGTGCTTGAGAAAATCTAGTCAGTAGTTTGTAGGTGTTTTTAATGCTATATCAGCTAATTCATAGATTGCTAATTTAGCAAAGTATGTGATCTAGCTGATATGTATAGCTCAGATTTGCCCCAAAGTGAGTTTACAATGAAATATTGGAGATTCAAATTGGGCTCAGAATTACAGGGTTATCATTTAGTCTCTATTGCCAAGCATGGTTTATCAATGTTGTATGTTATTTGACTGCTTTGTTTCCAGCGTGTTGATATACGATATGAGAGATTCAGGTAATAAGAGGATAAACTATGGGTAGAGCAAGCGTCGCAGAAGCTGAGTTAACCAAGCAGAAAATCATTGATGCTGCTTTTAAGATTACGTTAGAGCAAGGTTTCAACCAACTTACGTTTTCTAATCTTTCCGATCATTGTGGCGTGTCTCGCTCAGGGATTAACCGCCACTTCCCAAAGAAAGCGGATCTCATTCAAGTTCTAAAATTAAAACTCAATCGAGTTCTAATGAAGCACCTTGATTTCACGTCGACGGATGCATTTTATCATTCTTGGGTCAACGGCTTATCCAATAATAAGGAGTTTAAGTCCGCCATTCTCGCGGCAGCCCCCATTATTCCAACACGAGAGGGAGTCAGCAATTTAAAGCATCTTATCCAGGGGGCCGAGGAAGAAGTGCTGAAATGCATCTATGTTTGTATTGGCTATGCTATTGTGAATTTACGCTAGACGCCAGTCTCATTGCTAATAAAAATCTAATCACTTAAGCAATTATTAATGTCTATATATAAATTAGATTGATATGAGTTATAATTCTTAGATACACGATAGGCACACTTGAAGTTTAGGTGTGAACCATAAATACCACCACATGTTGATATTATAGCGTCTAAATAGCGGAATTCATCCGCTATTTTAAAAGGTGTATTATTGATGTAATAGTGAGCTCTCCTCTTTTTTACTGGTTATGACAAACACGTGATTTGAGGATTGAGAATGAGGAAAGGTTAATGAGCCAAAAAGCAATAATGCGCCCACTTGTACTTCTGACCGCGACCATCGCGTTATTTGGGTGTAATAACGACAATGTAGCACAAGAAACTGAGCAAAAAGTTCGCCCAGTAAAGTGGGTTTTAACGGGCATTCATAATGCTGTTGAAGTGAGTAAATTCCCTGCCGTTGTGACAGATAATCAACTCGT
This sequence comes from Vibrio sp. 10N.261.55.A7, assembly GCF_002877365.1. Classification (GTDB taxonomy): domain Bacteria; phylum Pseudomonadota; class Gammaproteobacteria; order Enterobacterales; family Vibrionaceae; genus Vibrio. The sequence continues at coordinate 56,325 of NZ_MCWZ01000101.1, read as the reverse complement.
TGAATTAAGCTTTCCGTTTGGCGGAAAAATCGAGCTATTTGATGTGCAAAGTGCTCAGGCTCTAAAAAAAGGTGATGTGATTGCAAAGCTCGATCAGCGCGAGTTGCTTAACAGCTTAAACAAAGCCAAAGCACAAAATAAAAATGCAGAAATAGAGTATCAAAGAGCGAGCAAACTTATAAAAAGTAAGGCAATTTCTCAAAGTACGTTTCAAGAGCTTGTGACTTCAAGGGATGTAAGTCGGGCGCAGTTGAATGCGGCAAAGCAAGCGCTAACCGATTCTGTATTAAGGGCTCCGTTTGATGGCGTCATTGCTAGCAAAATGAGCGACCAAGGCCAGGCTATTTCTGGGGGCCAAACGGCAGTTATATTCATTGGCGGTACAAAATTGGAAGCATCTATCGACTTGCCAGCTGACTACCTAGCTACACTCTATAAGCGCCAGTTTGAAAAGCGTTCAATTGATTCATTCATTGCATTAGATGTAGCGCCAGAAACAAGCATTCATGCGGTATACAAAGAAGCCACTCTTTTAGCGGATACTTCAACGCAAACTTATACAGTGACTTATGAATTTGAATCTCCAAAAGACTTGCTTGTGCTTCCAGGTATGAGCGGAACCATAGAGGTCCACGTCGGTGCACCAAGTGCAGGCAGTCACATCACTTTACCGTTAGCGTCCATTACCAGTGATGGCGAGGGTACTTATGTATGGGTTGTCGATAAACAGAGTATGAAGGTGGCGAAACGTGAAATTACGGTTGCGGAAGGCGTCGGTAATACCTTAATTGCAGAGTCAGGTTTGGAAAAAGATGAGTTGGTAGTAAGCGCAGGTGTTGCCTACCTATACGAAGGGATGAAAGTAAGAGAGTGGAAATAACCTTACTGAATCAGTTTGTAAAAGCGACCAACGAACAGGCGAATTGAAATGAATATAGCTGAATTTACAATTAAGAATACGGTGCTGAGTGTCATCGTTATTTTGCTAACCATTGCGGGTGGTTGGCAAGCATATCAAAACATGGCTCGTTTTGAAGATCCCGAGTTTACAATTCGACAAGCCGTGATTGTCACGGGTTATCCGGGGGCCAACCCACATGAGGTTGCTCTTGAAGTTACCGAGCCGTTGGAAAAAGCGATACAACAACTCGCTGAAGTGAAAACCATTGACTCAGTATCAACTTACGGCAAATCAGAGATTAATGTTGAAGTAAGATACGACGCCTCAAAAACGCGAGGTGATTTACAACTGGTTTGGAATAAGCTGAGAAATAAAATCAGTGATACGGCTGCAGGTCTGCCGCCGGGGGCTCAAACCCCTTATGTCGCGGATGATTTTGGTGATGTATTTGGCTTACTCTATTTCCTAACGGGCGACGGATATTCAAATCTCGAACTTAAGAAATACGCCAAAACACTGCAGAGTTCCTTACTGCAGGTAGACGGTGTGGCGCGTGTTTCTCTTGATGGTATAAAAAAGGAAGCCATCTACGTAGAAATATCTAAGCAAGATGCAAAAAGGCTTGGCCTGTCTGTTTCAAGCATTGTTGATATGCTAAGCCAGCAAAATGCAGTTGTCTCTGCAGGCAGTGTAAAAGTGGGCAGCAAACGCTTAGTGATTGACCCGACTGCCGCCATTGACTCTATCGATTCTATTCGTAATTTAATGATTTCGGTAGATTCTGACGGAAAGCTCATTTACCTCAAAGATATCGCAAATGTTTGGCGTGGTTACCAAGAGCCGACGGAAAAAGAGTTTTTGTATAATGGTCAGCCCGCAATTGCGCTTGGTATATCCGGAGTCCTCGGCAGTAACATTGTTCAAATTGGTCAAGAGATCGATCTTAAAATTGCCGAAACAGAAAATCTAAGACCGCTAGGTATTGAACTGCATGAGTTCTACCACCAAGGCAATATTGTTGATTCGTCGGTTGAAAATTTTGTTGTAAACGTTATTGCGGCACTGTTGATTGTTATCGTAACGTTGTTCATTTTTATGGGCTTCAAATCTGCGTTAGTGATTGGGTCCATTCTTCTGCTTACAATCTTTGCGACGCTAGCGACAATGAACTTTGTTGATATTCCGATGCACCGAATTTCGTTGGGTGCATTAATCATTGCACTAGGAATGATGGTCGATAACGCGATCGTTGTTACCGAAGGTATTTTGGTTGGCGTGAAGTCGGGGGCCAAGAAATTAGAGATAGCAAAGCAAATCGTTCAACGCTCTATCTGGCCTTTACTCGGCGGAACGTTAGTAGGAATCATTGCGTTCGCACCGATAGGTTTTGCTCCAGGGGCGACAGCTGAATATACCGGACATCTATTTTGGGTAATCCTAATTTCCTTGATGTTTAGTTGGTTGTTTGCCATTACGTTAACACCTTTATTTTGTCATTGGTTATTTAAAGAGTTAACTGTCGTCGAAGAGGGCAAGCAAAAAGAGAGCGGATTCACCAAAGCGTATAAACGTTTGCTGTTTGTTTCTCTTAAACAACGTTACCTAGTGGTTGTTGGTATTGTTGCTATGTTCTTTGTGTCGGTATGGGGTTTTCAGTTCGTGAAACCTGGCTTCTTCCCTGCCTCAACGACCCCGTTATTTGTTGTTGACTATTGGTTACCACAAGGGACGGATGCGAGCACTACCAAGAATGATGTTGAGCGTTTAAATAAGTATATTCAATCACTTGATGGCGTGGAGGATGTTCAAGCTTCCATTGGGGGTGGTGTTCCTCGGTTCATGTTGGTCTACGCTCCAGAGTCGTCGAACTCGGCTTATGGGCAATTGTTGGTTAAAACTAATGATTACCGAATCATCGATGGGTTGCTTGCTGATATTCAAAGCCATATTGATGAGTCGTTCCCTGACGCTCAAGGTAAAGTGTGGAAGTTTGTTCTTGGGCCGGGTGGCGGTTCCCGTATTCAAGCCAAATTCAGTGGTCCAGATACAAAAGTCTTGAGAGAGATTGCCAGCCAAGCGAAAGCCATTATGGCGGCAGATGGCAAAGCGTTATCAATTAAAGATAACTGGCGTCAGCCTATCAGCGTTATTGAGCCGATCTACTCAGAAAAGTCGGCGCAAAGAGTTGGGGTTTCTCGTGAAGATCTCGCCTCAGCGTTGGAAACCAATTTCTCTGGCAAAAATATTGGCGCATATCGTGAAAATGATGAGCTGATCCCGATTATTACTCGTGCTCCTGAATCTGAAAGTCACGATGTGAGGGACATTAAAAATATCCAAGTTATCAGCTCGGTAACAGGTCATGCGGTGCCTATTGGACAGGTTACCGACGGCTATCGCACAGTATGGCGCGATGGTTTAGTAAGAAGAGTTGATCGCCAATGGGAGATCAGAGCTCAGTCTGATCCAATTCCGAGTGAATTAACCTCCGATTTATTTGAGCGATTAAGGCCTCAAATTGAAGCGATTCCTCTTCCTGATGGCTATCAATTGGAGTGGGGCGGAGAGTACGGTGATTCTAAAGAATCGAATGAAAACCTAGCATCTACCATTCCACTTGGTTTGTTGGCAATGGTGATTGTGGTGTTCATCTTGTTTGGGACGGTAAAACAGCCGGTGGTGATATGGCTCGTGGTTCCGCTGGCGTTAATCGGTGTGTCAGCAGGTTTGCTTGCAACAGGGACCCCAATGGAATTCATGGCAATATTGGGCTTGTTGTCATTGTCTGGTTTGTTGATAAAAAATGCGATTGTTTTGGTGGATCAAACCGACTTGGAAATTGCTGAAGGTAAACCAAGGTTTGATGCCGTTATCGATGCTGCGGCAAGCCGTGTGAGGCCAGTTATCATGGGCGCGCTAACAACAGTCCTAGGCGTTATCCCACTGTTCTTTGATGCGTTCTTTAAGTCGATGTCTGTTGTATTGGTGTTTGGTCTTACTTTCGCAACATTATTAACGTTAGTTATTATCCCTGTCTTGTATGCCATTTTCTTCAGCATAAAGCCAAATGAAGTCGAACAAACAAAATTTGATAGCAACCGAAGAGTACGATAGCTATCTAAAGGTATAGTAGCGGTATTGGTAGCAATACTGCTAACTCACGCCTGTACTCTCAATTCTGATGGGTAAGACTTACACTATCACTTTTTGTCCAGAAATGTGATTACTTGATTTCTTATCCACGGCACTTTCTAACTCGAAAGTGTCCAAAAATGAGTTTGAAGTGCCCAAAACCAGATGTTTTATCTTTTAGGAATGGTTAGCATCGCACTGCTTTTCGCGAAAATGCCCTCACTTATCTATGGATGATAGGTGAGGGCATTTTTATAGGGCGAGTCATAGCCACTAAGCACTAGCTAGCTTTGACTCGACCGCTTCGATTCTATTATTTTGAGTAACGCCAAAATCGATACCGTGACGGTGACAACGACCAGCGCCATTGCCATTGCTAAGCTTGTGTTGCCTTGATCAAACTCACTGAAAATGAACGTCGCTGTGGTTTCAACACCAGGTGGTTTTACCATTAACGAACCGACTAATTCGCGTTGCCCAATTATGAAGCTCATTGTCCATCCGGCAATCACTCCAGGAAAAATCAGCGGTAGCGTAACCTTGGCAAAGTGATAAAAGGTAGAAGCACCGCTGACTTTGGCGGCATCTTCTAGGCTGTGACTTAACTGCTCAGCTGCTGATTTCACGTACTGAACTGTGTAGGGTAAAAATAGGACAACGTAGGTGATAACCAGCATGCCTTTGGTGTTGTAAAGTGGCGCAGGGTTATTGGGCGAGTTCCAAAATAGTATTAGGCCAAAAACGACGACAATCCCGGGCACCGTGTTAGACAAAAGGCTCGCAAAATCGATGACTTTAGTTAGCTTTGATTGACCCTTAACGATCAATAATCCATACCAAATTCCAAGTGCAGCGCAGAGTGTGGCTGAAATCAGGCTAAGCTGAATGCTGTTTAACAAGGCTTCAAACGCGTAGCCATCGGAATCAAAAACCTGAAGAAAATGTTTAAATGTTAAGTTGTCCCAACTTAATCCCAAACCCGCTAAATCAATCAGAGCTGTTGCCGTTATCGAGAAGTATGGCACACCAATCGAGAGCCCGAGTATGACCGTAATGATGCCCCAGCAGAGCAGCGTCGGCCAACGACCAAGATCAATGATTCGAGATTGATTGCCTTTACCTGAAATCAATTGATATTGATAGCGGTTAGAGATGTACAGCTGACCCATCCACATCAGCATACTGGTGCTCAGTAACACCAGAGATAAGATCGAAGCTTTGGCGAAATCGATCGGCCAGGTAGACGTAAAACGATGAATTTCTGTGGTGAGAACGTAATAACCGATCTGTTTACCGAGAGTGGCCGGTGTTCCGAATTCAGAGATGGTTTTGACAAACACTAAAAGCGCGCCCATAACATAGCCAGAAAGTACAAGTGGTGCGGTGATTTTCAGGAGAATTCTGCGCGATGACGCACCGTAGATGGTAGCGGCTTCCTCTAGGCTGGCATTCACACGTAATAGGCTATTTTTGATCACCAAATACATAAATGGAAACAGTGACAGACTCATGATCAGAACCATACCCGCGAGTGAAAAAAAACCGGATTGGAGCCCTGATAAACTAGGGAATAGTTGTTCCAGATAGCCCCTTGGTCTCATAAAAGTCATCCACCCCATTGAGTCAATAAATGGAGGTGTCATGAAAGGAATAAGAATGACTATGTCGAGCCATTTGTGTCGTCCCAAGGTTGTTTTTGCCGTTATCCACGCGAGAGGCGCAGCGAGTAGGGTAGCTACAATCGTCACAAGAAACGCCAGCTGAATAGAATTCCAAAGCACGCTAATGGTATAGCCATCAATCAGTTGATTGAATAACGAGATAAAATACCAATCACCACCTTGGTAGACGCTATTGGCGAGTATGGTGATCATTGGCATTAAGGTGAGAATGGCGAGGCTAACAAGAGCAAGTACAAGGTACTTGGCGTTCGATATATACGCTGAGAATGTGGTCATAAAGAATCAGTAATGGATGGATTGAGTAGAATATGGAGAGGTCCCCCCCTCCATAGAAAGTCGGTTTTTAGCGGAACATGTCACCAAATTTGTTGGTCACAGAGGCTTGGTTTTCGAACATCCAGTTCCAGTCATAATCGAGCTGTTTGATGTCAGCGTAATTAGGGCGAGTTGGGTGAGCTGGAATGTCACTTCGACCAGGCAATAATAATGCGTCTGCTACAATCTTTTGCGCTCGGTCACTGAGTAAGTATGCAACAAAGTCTTCTGCGGTCTCTTTATTCTTACTTGATTCAAGCACCATGGCCGGTCTTGGGGCAATTACAGTCCCTTCTTCTGGGTAGATCACTTCGATTGGATTGCCCTTTTTCTTTTCGCCGTAACCCATGTAATCGACACCAGCAAGTACGACAGACTTAGAACCGTTCACGACTTGATTGAGCGCAGGGCGGTTGGCACCATTAACATCCACTTCATTGTCATGCCAAGCTGAGAAAAGATCCCATGCGGCTTTTGAATCATTGGCAATAAAACCAGAAATGAAATCAAGGGCAGAACCGGACTCCGATGGATCGGGAATCACAACCTGGCCTTTCCAGTCACTTTCTGTGTACGCTTTTAAAGAAGCAGGGGCATCTGAAACTAATCGTGTGTTGTAAGTAATTCCTAACGCAGAGCCAGAATAGGCAAATAGCTGATTTTGATTGCTCCAACCTTCATGCAGTTTCTCGGCATTTTCTGGTGAGAACGAGTGCAACAATCCTTCACTTTGTAGCCCCATTGCAGCAGGCCAAGACGCCAGAATTACTGCGTCGGCTACTGGACGGGATTCTTCGGCTTTTAAGCGTCCAAGAATACGACCTGTTGTGGCTTGGTACGTGACGACTTTATTGCCAGAGGCCGCTTCATAATCTTTAATGAGCTTGTTGGCGAGGCCTTTTGGGCCAGCCGTATAGACAGTAAGATCCGCCGCCGCTAATGGTGTAGAAATTAGCCCTAGCGAGATGGCCAAAAGAGTGATTTTTTTCATGTTGCTATCCTTGTAACTGAATTTGGTTTATGTGTTCTGGAGCGCAGTAAAGTGACACACTTTGACCGGCTTCTAAGCGTTTAGGAGCACAGAAATACCACTGTTCTCCACCTACATCCGCTTCAATCAAATAGTGCTGTCCTTGAAAGCGAGCGTTCTTGATTGAGGCTTCGAATCGAACATCACTGTCGTTTGCGGCTTGTTGAAACTTAAGCGCTTCCATTCGAATAAAGGTTCGACCATTGCTATTGGGTAATCGGTTATTTTTACCAATGAAGTTGGCGACAAACTCAGTTGCCGGTTTGTGATAAATGGCTTCTGGTCGGTCAAATTGCTCCACTTTACCTTGATTCAATATCATCACCTTATCGGCCATTGACATGGCCTCGGCCTGATCATGAGTGACATACACTGCGGTTAACTGATGCTCCTTGAGAAGGGCAACGAGTAGCTGCTGAATTTGGTCTTTTAAGACAGCGTCGAGTGCAGACAAGGGTTCATCGAGCAAGATCAGTTGAGGTTGAATTACAATGGCTCGGGCAATCGAAACACGCTGTTGTTGCCCACCCGACAATTGGCTTGGGAAGCGTTGCGAAAATTGACTCAACTGCACTTGTTCGAGTGCATCAGAGACACGTTTATCTAAATTCTGAGTTTGCTTTCGGGCACGAAGGCCAAAGGCGACATTCTCAAAGACGGTTAGGTGTGGCCAGAGGGCGAAATCTTGAAAAACCATACCGAGGTTGCGTTGCTGAGTTGGTAACGAAATGGGTTTATTCTTTCGTCTATGGCTGACCTCGCCTTCTAAAACGTTGCCTGCATACACGACAGTGTCATTGATAATGATTTTTCCTGACGAAGGCTCTTCAAGGCCTGCGATACTTCTTAGTAGTGTTGTTTTTCCACAGCCAGAGGGCCCAACCAGAGCGGCCAGCTCTCCTTGTTGCAGATTTAAGTCAATATTAGAGAGGGCATCGACATCCCCAAATTTTTTACTGATCTTTTGTATTGTCAGACTCATCGACATCACCATTATCTTGCTGATGGGCTATGATGATTTTTTCGTATTAAAGATTTATTACTCTTCTATTAATGTTTTGATGAAACTATAAATAGCCAATGTGAAACACAAAAATGAAATACAAAGATCATCAAATAAACATGAATTTGTCATGATTCGGTCGCTCGTGCGTAGGAAGTGGTTTATCAATAGATGCGCAAAATGAATGCGCCATCAAAGAAGAGGGTAGGACGCTCTCTTTACGCAACTTTACCGCGACGCGCTGTTTATTTACTTAGCAGCATCTAAAGTAAGAAGAGTATTCATAGTAGGGAAAGCAGAATGACAATGGTTATAAGAAATGTACCGACTCAGTTGGCTTTAATCACCAGCGCGTTATTGGTGACCAATAGCGTGGCTTCAACGTTAACGACGCCCATCGTCGATACTCATCAGACACAGTGTTTCGGCAACAAAAGTAGCAAAAGCTGTTCGAGCGGTTCCAGCCTTAAAGGGCAAGACGCGAACTACCAGGGCAATCAACCCAGCTACAGCAATAACGGTGACGGTACGGTGAGCGACAATGTCACGCGCTTGATGTGGACGCAAACGACGGACACTGACGGCAATGGAATCATCGATGCCAATGACAAGTTAAGCTACGACGACGCGTTGAGCTATGTTTCATCGCTTACCACTGGCGGCTTCACGGACTGGCGCCTGCCCACGATCAAAGAGCTCTATTCGCTGGTGTTGTTTGATGGTCAAGACCCAAGCGGGCTTAACAGCTCAGGCAAGGTTAACCTCATTCCTTTTATTGACGGGCGTTACTTTGCGATCAACGCGGGCGACACAAAAGCGGGTGAACGACTTATTGACAGTCAGTTCGTGTCGAGCACTCGATATGTTTCTACCACCATGAATAAAGATGAAACCGTGTTTGGCGTTAACTTTATTGATGGGCGTATCAAAGGATATGGCATTGAAAGCCCGAGAGGCGGGAAGAAAACCTTCTATGTCTTAGCGGTGCGAGGCCATTCTGATTATGGAGTGAATACGTTTTCGGATAATAAAGACGGCACCATTACCGATTCCGCGACAAGCCTGGTTTGGCAACAGTCAGACAGTCAGCAGTCGATGGATTTTCCAAACGCATTGGAATACTGTGAAAGCCTCACTCTTGCGGTCAGCAGTGATTGGCGTCTTCCAAATGTGAAAGAGCTGCAATCTATTGTGGATTATTCCCGTTCACCTGCGACAACCAATTCCCCCGCGATTGATCCTATCTTTGCCAGCACTTCGATAACGAATGAAGCGAATCAGAGCGACTACGCAAGCTACTGGAGCAGTACCACTCATGTGAACCTGCGTAATGGCGCGAATGGTTCATACATTGCCTTTGGTCGTTCAATGGGCAACATGAATGGGAAATGGATGGACGTACACGGAGCCGGCTCACAGCGTAGCGATCCTAAGGTGGGCGACGCGAGTGATTACCCAACGGGGCACGGCCCACAAGGCGATGCGATTCGCATTAATAACATGGTTCGTTGTGTCTCGGGTGGTGCAAGCGAGTATGTAGACACCCCCACACAGGTTAAACGCCCGTCTATGAGTTTTGTGAACAGTGCGAATGGTGCATCTAACCAAATGAATCAGGGGCGGGGTCAAAAACCGAGTGGGCATCAATCGATGAAATCGAGCGGTGGAAAATCGAGCGGTGAAAAGTCGAGAAGTGGTCACTTTGAAAAAATGGATCGAAATGGCGATGGCAAACTGTCTCGCAGTGAGGTGAAAGGCCCACTTGGGAACGATTTTGATCGACTCGATAGCAATAGTGACGGTTACCTGTCGAGCGAGGAGTTGCCGAAAAGATAGCAGTGCGCAGTGAGGGAAGATGTACTAATGCTATGGTTTGATCAAAGTGATGTATCGACAACACGTTTCTTTTCCTAGCGCCTATACTGTTTGAGTAAATAGTAACTTACTAAATTATCAATAGAGGTAAAGTAAGATGTCTAAGTATTATTCAGTAGTAGAAGTGACGCCGAGCAGTACGGATTGGATTCCCGATTACATTGAACAGGTCACCAAGCTTGTCGCTAAGCATGGTGGCCAGTATCTCGCCAGAACAGGCAGCTTTGATCAGATGGAAGGCGATCGAGAAAAAGCCGCGTTGTGCGTGATCATTGAATGGCCGTCCAAAGCGGCAGCGTTAGGGCTGATGGAAGACTCAGATTATGCCCCTCATTTTAAAGCACGCTCTGAAGGCGCGATGAATCACCACATGTTTGTAGAAGCTAAGGATGATTTTATCTAGCCTGTGCTCTTTTCTATCACCGGAAGACAATCCCTATTCAACGGCAGCCATGAACATTGTCAAAGTCCTTGTTTTCTTGTCCTTGGGCAATGTTCAGTCAGGTAGAATAATGATCTTGTTGCTATTTTATACAAAGTGCCGTTACACTCCCTACATCCCACATTTAGGAGTTTACGCCAATATGAATAACTAATACCTGTCATCCATTTACACATTTATTTTTTTGGATCTACAGGGTTAGTAGGCGTAGCTTTTCGCTCGTTGCGAGCCAGAATGTCGTTCATCTTGAACTGCATTCCCTACATACAACACATTACATAGAAGATGCACTCGTTTTACTTTGCCATATACCTATGAGTAAATAGTTTGGTGTTGATCTATCTAAGGTTTCGCCTAGAGATTTGGGCGCTCCTTTTTATGGCTACGTCTTACGCCCCTGTCCTACAGGAGGCACTTTATGCCACATATACAATCGAAATCATTACTTGATAAACCATTGCAAGATAAACCGCTCGCGCATCAGCGTTCGGTACACGTATCCCATCCACCACACTCTGGTTCAAAGCGACGATCAACGCCTTTGATTCAGGCTAACAGTGTGAGCTACCAATTTGACGACGGAGAATACCTATTTCAAGGCATCTCTTGCACCCTAAATCATCGCCGTATTGGGCTTGTTGGGCGAAATGGGGTAGGGAAATCCATCTTTGCCTCTCTGCTGATTAAGCAGCTCGAACCTACGCACGGTAGCGTGCTGCTCAATGCCCGTGTAGCGAGTTACAGTCAGTTGCCTTCCGAGCTACTTGAAAGTGAGATGAGCATTGCTGAATACCTAAAGCTTGATGAGGTCATCATGGCGCTGGATAGAGTGGAAGCGGGGGAGTGTTCTGAGGCTCTATTTTCGACTATTGGTGAGCAATGGACGGTTAAGGGTGACCTAGAGCAGCAGCTTAGAGCGATGAAGCTGCCGCCGGATGCACACTTCCCTTGTCGCCTGCTCAGTGGCGGCCAATTGGCGCGGCTTCGTTTATGGCAACTGTTTCAATCAGACGTTGAATTGTTGGTGCTCGATGAGCCGTCAAACCATTTGGATGTAGACGGACGTTCGTGGTTGGTCAATCAGATGCAACGTTTTTCAGGTGATTTACTCTTGATAAGCCATGACCGTCAACTACTTAGGGAAATGGACCGAATTTGGGAATTAACAACGCTGGGTTTAACGCAATTTGGTGGCCATTTTGATTTTTATTTAGAGCAGAAAAATCAAGAAGTGATCGCGATTGAAAGGCAGATCAATAGTGTCACCAAACAGAAAAAACATATAGAAACCCAAGCCCAAAAGAACAAAGAAAAATACGAACAAAGAGCCGCAAAGGGCAACGCACTAAGGAAGACAGGGGGAGTGCCGAAGATTGTGCTGAATCAGCGTCGAAGTGACGCAACGGCCAGTGTATCGAATCGCTTAAAAAATGAAGGGGGTCGAAGAGAGCAATTGCGAGAAAAAGAAAAATCTCTACGAGTAAGACAAGAGCAACTAAAAACTCAAAAAGTGTATATGGCAGAGGGTGACAGTCGCGCTCGACACTGGGTGACCATCGTTAACGGGCAGCTGCCTTACGTTCAGAGCAATCCGATTAACCTTCAGCTGAGCAGTTCGGTCAAACTGCATTTGGAAGGGGGGAATGGCAGTGGCAAATCAACGCTGCTTAAAGTCATGCTAGGTGATGTTGAGCACGCAGGAGGAGAGTGGAGAATCAACGCGCCACTGTATTATCTTGACCAGCATTTTGGCTTGATGAAAGCGCAATTATCCATGCTCGAAAACGTCGTTCTGTTTTGCGATGGCTTGCTAGAAAATGACGCCAGAACATTGCTCGCAGGCATTGGTTTTCGCCGAGATGATGTTCATCGTACAGTGAACCAACTCAGTGGCGGTGAAAAGATGAAGCTGGCGATGCTGGTGGTGAGTCATCAAGAGAAACAGCCATTACTGTTGCTGGATGAGCCCGATAACCACTTAGACCTTGACTCAAAGAGCATTCTGGCTGATGTGTTGAGGCAATACAAAGGCCCATTCGTGCTCGTGAGCCATGATGCTGACTTTGTTAAAGAGAGTGGGGTGAATCAGGTTTATCGTCTTGATTAATGCTGATATTGGTCATGGCCTTAATCACCGCTAGGTAAGTGGTTTACTGAGTGAATTCATAAAGCGACGCCATTAAGAGGTGTCGCTTTCATTGCTCGCTTGATCCGCTGCCGTAAACCCCGTAACTGAAGATTAGGTGGATGACGTTAAGTCTTGACCTGTCTATCGCTTTATAGATTACCATGAACAAACGACCTAGAGAACCAATGCACAGACCGACAGTGAGAACTGCGCTAATCTTCACTTAGGCGACAGTTGCAATCCGTAGAATGACAAATGGTGAAACCCGTGAACCCAATGAATGAAACCCATGACGAGAATAAAATGCAAACACCCTCGCTAGTGCAACTTGGTTGGAGACCTTATTTCCAGCAGCAACTGAGTCTTGATGACTTGGACGCTTATCAAGTGGGTCGAGTGTTAGAGCAACATCGAAGTCAGCTTGTGGTCATGAGCGAACAAGGGCTAGTGAAACTGACGTTCACCCCCAACCATGATCGAGCATGCGTCGGTGACTGGGTATTGTTTGATAACGAACACCGCTTGCATAAGTTACTTGAACGGCAATCGCTGTTTCAGCGTAAAGCACCGGGTTCAAAGGTCGACACTCAGCTTATTGCTGCGAATATCGATAGTGTTTTCATCGTGTGTTCGCTTAATGACGATTTTAACCTCAGCCGAATCGAACGCTTTCTGGCCATTGCCAAAGAAGCCGATGTGGAGCCGGTGATCATCCTCACTAAGGCCGATTTGTGCCCAGAGGTTGAAGAGAAACGCCAGCAAGTTCAATCACTCGATCCCTTCTTGATGGTACACGCAGTCAATACTTTGGATGCGAGTCATCTCGCTGAGCTTGGTCATTACTGCAAAACAGGAAAAACGATTGCCTTTCTTGGATCCTCTGGCGTTGGAAAATCAACACTGGTCAACGGGCTAATGGGTGAGCAAGTGATGGAGACCGGCGCCATTCGAGAAGATGATAGCAAAGGCCGACACACCACGACTTATCGCGCCATTAAATGGATGCCACAAGGCGGATTATTGATGGATACCCCTGGGATGCGTGAACTGCAACTCAGTGATTGTGAACAGGGCGTGAGCGATACCTTTGGGGAAATCACCCAACTTGCTGAGCAGTGTCGCTTCAGTGACTGTAGCCATGGTGCAGAGCCAGGTTGCGCCATTCAGGCAGCACTCGATGATGGTTCACTGGAAGAGAGGCGCTTTACCAGTTATCAAAAGCTAATGAGAGAGCAAGCATTTAACAGCGCAACGCTTGCTGAAAAACGCGCCAAAGACAAAGCGTTCGGTAAAATGATCAGCACGATTCAAACTGAGTCGAGAAGCCGAAAAAAAGGCCGATAGCGATAGAAAAAACCTCTACATGCTGACATTTCTTTTAGCCAACCCGCCGTTGGCTAAATCTTTGTCTAGACTTATCACTATTAAGGTCATGACAAAGATACAGTGATAGAGAGTTAACATGGATTGCCCTAAAGACACACGACTTCTGCTCGTTGAAGATAGCAAGGTGAACCAAAGGTTTGCACAGGCGTTATTGGAAGATTTAGGCTTTAAGGTAGTCATCGCTCAACATGGGGCAGACGCCATCGAGTTTTTGTTGGACACCACAAATGAAGCGCCCATTGAATTGGTTTTAATGGACTGTGAAATGCCCGTCATGAACGGTTACGAGGCGACCAAAAGCATTCGGCAGGGTAAAGCGGGCGATGACTATAAGCAGATTCCTATTATTGCCATGACCGCGAGTGGCACATTAGGGGATGAGAAAATTTGTTTTACAGCAGGCATGAATGACCATTTATCCAAACCCATCAGTACGCAAAAACTTCGATTGAAATTAGAAAGATACTTAGTCAATGCCGAAGTGAACGTCGCGTGTGAAAAGCGTGTGTCAATCCCCGCTAGTGTTCCCACGGATTCGGTTCATAGCCCACTTACTTGGGACAGGGAATCAGCATTGCGCCGCCTCAATCACAGTGATGAATATATGGTGCTGATCTTAAAAACGTTCCTAGACTCATTACCAGCGCAAATTGGCAATCTAGAAAAAACACTGAACTCAAACGAGTTAGAAACGGTAAGAATGGAGTTTCACTCACTCAAAGGTGTGGCAGGCAATATAAGTGCGATGGCGTTGATGAAACAGGCCAGTGATATGGAGCGGTTGGTGAAAGCGAAACAGTTGACCACAGTCAATGAACAGTGGCCTCAGTTTTTGCAACAGTTAGAGCAGCTCAAATCGGTTTTGATGGCGTATATTTCAGAAGTTAGCGAATGAGACAGTCAGGAAGGCTCTCGAAAGCAAAAAAAACCGCCAATAAATGGCGGCAAAGATCGAAGGAAATTTAGTGTGTATCTAATGGGCAACGCCTATGTAGGCTAAAGCATGGAGTTGTCATCCATGAAAATGGAACGCTTTTAAAATCTAAACTCTAGAATTAAACCAAGGACATCAGCATCTCATCAGAGTACTCAACAAGCGCTTGGCCTGATTTGACCTTGGCAACGTAATCTGGATTAGCGATAAGCGGGCGACCAATCGCAAGAAGATCAAATTTGTTCTCTTCAATGGCTTTGCTACCGGCTTCTGCCGTTAAGCTGCCGACACCAACCAAGGTTTTTGAGTAGTTCGCTCGAATGTACTCAGAAGCACTGCCTTCTAGGTAATCGAACACCATGGCGTCATCAAAAATACCAACGTGTAAGTAGGCAAGGTTGCGAGCGTCGAGTTCTTTCAGGAAGTAATCAAATACAGTGCGGTCTCTTTTATCTGCGTCAATGTTGAAGTATGCGCCCGGTGAAACGCGCAGAGCCGTACGGTCTGCACCAATTCTTTCAGAGACTGCGTCAGTCACTGCTAGTGGGAATCGAGCCATGTTCTCTGCATTGCCACCAAACTCATCATCTCGGGTGTTGCTGCTGTAGTGTAAGAACTGGTCAAGTAAATAACCGTTGGCACCATGAATTTCAACGCCATCAAAGCCTGCGTCTATCGCATTAGCCGCTGCTTGGCTGAAGTCTGCAACGAGTTGGTCTAATTCTTCTTTAGTGGCTGGTTTTGGCACGGTGTAGGTTAACTCACGCATTCGTGGTACCGAGCCATCGACTGCGATCGCTGATGGTGCGAGCACGAATTCACCGTCGAAGAAGTGAGGGTGTGCGACTCGGCCAGTATGCCAAAGCTGAGCAAAAATCTTTCCGCCATTTTGGTGAACGGCATCGGTTACTTTTCGCCAGCCATCAATTTGTTTTTCTGAATATAGGCCCGGAGTGTTTGGGTAGCCTTGTCCATCAGGTCGAATGATGGTGGCTTCTGAAATGATCAACCCAGTGCCGGCGCGCTTAGCGTAGTAGTCTACCATCGCTTGAGTCGGTACTAATTCATCGTCTGCCATGCAGCGAGTCAGTGGTGCCATTAAGATTTTGTTTTGTAGTGTGATCGTATTGTTGAGCTCAAGCGGTTGAAATAGATTTTGCATGGTGACCTTCCGTTATCCATTGAATGTTTCTTGAATGCCCATTCAAATTAGACTAACTTGAATGCCCATTCAAATTAGACTAACTTGAATGATCATTCAAGTACTATTTTGAACAATCATTCAAAATAGGGTATGGTAAACGGGTATTATCAAAAGAGAGAATCACAATGCGCAGTGCGGAGTTTGATCGCGAGAAGGTGTTACGCTCAGCTATGGATGCCTTTATTAGCAAGGGCTACAGCAAAACAAGTATGCAAGATTTAAAGGCAGCGACAGGGCTTCATCCTGGGTCGATTTATTGTGCTTTTGAAAACAAGCGCGGCTTACTTGTGGCGGCACTTGAGCATTACCGTTCTGAACGAAACGATGAATTTGTTACGCTTTTTGATAGTCAAAGCACAGTGATGGATGGATTAGAACTCTATCTGCAAGGCGTGGTTGAAGAGTGTGAAAGCGCACAAATAAAACAGTGTCTGCTACAGAAAGCCCTCAGCGAACTGGCCGATCAGGATGAAGAAGTAGAGAACATTATCAGCACCATGCTGAACGATTGGCAGCGCGGTTTCATGGACAAGTTAAGTGAAGCACAACTCAACAAAGAAATTGCCGCCGATCGTGATTGTGAAGAGTTGTCCCAGTTTTTGGTAATGGGGATCTATGGCCTACGCACCTTTTCTTACACGAACCCTGAAAAAGGGGTGCTGTCTCGTTTAAGTAAGCAATTGCTTGGCTACATTCGAGGCTAGTTATCGAACCCTAAAAAGTGCGAATGATGGCGGTGGCTGATTTTACTGCTCTGAGTTTTCTGTCACAGTTATCTCTTTGAATTATTCCTATATTAGTCATGACATAGACTGAATAGGAAGTGCCCATGCTTAATGAAAATCACGCCTTTATTCTCGATTTCCCGGAACTAAAACTCGACATTGTTCAGCTTAACCACGACGACCCCGCGTTCAAAGCCGATATGCAGCGATACCATGAACTTGATTATGATATTCGAGAACTGGAAGTCTCTGGCAGCCCAATCGATGACACCAATATGCACGACTTAAAACAGCAGCGTTTAGAACTTAAAGATACGCTTTATCGTCAACTCACCAAGCACCATGAAGAAGCCAGTAATTAAGTGATCGCTTTGAGTGATCACCCGTAGGCAAGAAATGAGTGTGGGTGGATGAATCGTGGGCAACGTTAAGCAAAAGGCATTTGCCCTGCCTTGATAGCTTTGAATCCATGATGGAATTTTTGAAGATTGACTGACCAAAGAAGATCGATAAAAAGGGGAGCCATTCGCGTGAATGGCTCCCCTTTTTAGTTTTACCGATTTTCTAATCTATGCACTTCTAATTCGACAATATCGGATGACGAGATACTAATTGCGTTTCTATCGGTTTTCTTTGTGGTTGACACTAGGCACCGCTCGACAACTTGGCCAATCTCATCGCCGCAGCACGGTGTCGGTGAATCAAGCCTTCAAGGTCAACCCCAATCACTTGGCCATCATGAACTCGCCATTTCCCTGCTATCATCACGCGATCGGCCTGTTGAGCCCCACACAATAGTAAGGCCGCTAGTGGATCGTGACTGCCTGAAAATCGAATGTCATCAAGCTTGAACATTGAGATATCCGCTTGCTTACCCAC
Source organism: Vibrio sp. 10N.261.55.A7 (assembly GCF_002877365.1). Taxonomy (GTDB): domain Bacteria; phylum Pseudomonadota; class Gammaproteobacteria; order Enterobacterales; family Vibrionaceae; genus Vibrio. The sequence goes on along the minus strand of NZ_MCWZ01000101.1, from coordinate 38,689 downwards.
ACTCAGCTCACCAATATCCTGTCGCCCCATCGAACGCGCTGAGCCTTTGGTCGCCCAGCGAAGCGCATCAAAATGTGAGACATTACTAGAGCCGTATTGGAGCCGTTGCAAGTACATGGCCATGCGCACTTCACCAATCATGTTCGAGCCATCGTTCGAGGCTGAACCATCAACACCAATACCCACATTAACGCCAGCGCCTTCCAGCTGATTGTTTTTGCAGATACCTGAGGCGAGCATCATATTAGAGGTAGGGCAGTGGCTAATGCCTATTTTGGCTCGGCCCAAGCGCTGAATCTCTTCAAGATTGAAATGAATTCCATGAGCAAGCCAGGTTCGTTCATTCAGCCAGCCCACATCTTCAAGGTAATCGACCGGGCGTAAGCCAAATTTTTCCAAACAAAAGTCTTCTTCATCAATGGTTTCACATAGGTGAGTGTGAGTCATGACGTTCTCTTGCTTAGCGATTCGTGCTGTCTCTTTCATAAGATCAGTCGTCACTGAAAAAGGGGAGCACGGCGCAAGCGCGATTTGCGTCATTGCCCCTTCATGACTTTGGTGATGGTCACGAATGAGTCGCTGGCTATCATCCACAATCGCTTGTTCGGTTTGAATGGTATGACGGGGAGGCAGCCCACCGTCATCTTCTCCTAGGCTCATTGATCCGCGAGTGAGTATGGCACGCACGCCTAGTGTTTGTGCGCATTCTACTTGCAAGTCGATTGCATTTTCTAAGCCGTCAGGGAACAGATAATGATGGTCTGAAGCCGTGGTACAACCCGACATCATTAATTCTACGAACGCCAGTTCCGTTGCAACGCTCATCATTTCAGTGTCGAGGTTTGCCCATACCGGATACAAAGATTGTAGCCAGGGAAACAACTCTTTATTGAGCGCATCTGGGTAAGCCCTGGTTAGAGTTTGATAGAAGTGATGGTGTGTGTTTACTAACCCGGGAGTGACGACATGCTGTGATGCGTCGACGGTGTAGTCAATAATCGAACTCGGTTCTTGATGACGTGCGAGCAGTTCAATGATGATACCATCTCGTACTACTAGGCCGCCTTCCGCGTTTTGATTCGAACCCGTGTAAATTGCCAGTGGATTCTTAATCCAGATTGTTTCCATTCATGGTTGTCCTTAGCCATCTCAGCCTTTTCAGGGAAGAGGGTCTTTCAGTGTTATTTAAGTGTGATGCAGTGTTTTATCATAGATAAACATGCGCTGTGGTGCAGTGTTACGCTGCGGTTTTTGTTGCTTGGCTTTCGTTTACTGGTTATAAGTTAACCATGCTTTTAGCTTAGACTTACTTTTAAGCGAGTTTCATCTCAAATCATGTTTTGTTTCTATTATGCTTTTATCTGTTAACCCGAGTTCTTAGATGACGCCAATGAAGTTGATGCGCCTGATTCAACATCTTGTTGTTGGGCAACGTGAAGTTCGGTTTGCTCCGCCATCTCTTCCTCAACCTGCTGTTGGCTTTCTGCAAGCGCTTCTTGCTGCTCTTTCACGCTCGATTTTGGAAGTAAAACATTCAGCAATACCGTCACAATCGTGCCAGTGGTGATACCAGAATGAAGGAAATTGGACAGATCGTGAGGCAAGTGTTGCAGCAACCTTGGTTCAAAGGTAACCGCCAGCCCAGATGCTAAACCTAAGCAGATGACCAGTGCATTACGCTTGGTATCGGCGGCCTTTATCAGCATTCTTATGCCGGCGTACGCAATCATGCCGAACATGACAAAACCCACACCCCCTAATACTGGTTTTGGAATCGTAACGGCAAACGCAGCCAGTTTTGGAAATAAACCACCTAGAATGAGCAATCCACCCGTTGTTGCGACCACGTATCGGCTTGCAACACCTGTAATGCCTACAATGCCCACGTTTTGGCTAAATGAGGCCAGTGGCATTGCGGTTAAGACAGAAGAAAGTGTGCTGCCTACGCCATCAGCAAGCAGGCCTCGTTGCAGATCTTTACCACTGACTTTGGCGTGGCAGTTGTTCCCAAGCGCCATAAAGTCGCCTGTGGCCTCAGCAATAACAACGATGTAGACCAAGCTCATGCTGACGATCGCACTCAGTGAAAAGGTTAGGCCAAATTTAAACGGTTCTGGACCACTGACCCAAGCCGCTGTACTCAGTTGCTCTAAATTGACCATACCCAAAGACAGCGCGACGATGTATCCGCCAGCCAAACCGATGACAATGGCAGACGCTGCGACCGCACCTTTACAGTAGACGGAAACGGCGACCACGATACCTAGCGATACGATGGCCAAAAACAGTTTAGGCAAGGTGGCAAACTCTTCGCTCACGGTAGGAGAGTCACCGACCCAATTCATCGCTACGGGCAAAATGGTTAAGCCAATCAAGGTGACAACTACGCCACTTACGACGGTTGGAAAAAGTTGTCGAACTTTATCCATGTAGAAGCTGGCAATGATCACGACAAAAGAACCCACGAGGGCGGCCCCCATAATACTGGCGACTCCACCTTCTTTTCCGATGGCGATCGCCACACCCAAGAAGGCGAAACTGGAGCCCATAACAACGGGAAGGCGGATACCAAATGGCCCTATCCCAATACACTGAGCAATGGTCACGATGCCTGATGCTAATAAGGCGGCGTTTATCAGTGACACTATGTCTGCACTGGGTAGCCCGATGGATGAGCCAACAATGAGTGGTACGGCAACAATGCCACCAATAGAGGCGAGCATATGTTGAATCGCGAGAAGTAGGGTCACGCCTTTTGGAGGGCGCTGGTTTAAGGTGTAGAGAAGTTTCATGTTCTGTTCCTCAAGAGTGTAATGAAGACTCTTAGTTGTTTAAAAACAATGACTTCTACAAACTGCGTAGGGTCAGCTATATCAGCATCAAACGTGGTTGAGCTGAATTTTGGGCGCACAAAGCCGATGAAGGACATTCTTCAGCGTTGAGCGTGATTCCGTTGTGTAGTGACAGTTGTGTTGTAACAGCTGTGCTGTATCGGTTGGTTTGCCTATTGAAAGGCAGCAAAATACGTAGGTAGTTAAAAGCCAGCTCTCTTATGGGGTGAGAAAAGCTGGCTTAAATGAGACGAGTTAAGCCTGTGTTTAGATATAAACGAGCTTAGCAACGAAGATAGCGGTCAGGACATACATCGAGATAGAGACGTCTTTCGTTTTACCTGTCGCGACTTTTAAAACGGTGTAAGTAATAAAGCCAAGCGCAATACCGTTAGCGATTGAGAAGGTTAATGGCATCATTAGCGCGGTCATGGCCGCTGGAGCACCGTTCGTGAAATCTTTCCAATCAACGTGCTGCATGCTGCTCATCATGACAAAGGCGACATAGATGAGCGCGCCAGATGTTGCGTATGCTGGGATCATACCGGCCAAAGGAGAAAGGAAGATGGCCGCGACAAACAGTGCGCCTACGACAATCGCAGAAAGGCCAGTTCGAGCGCCTGCTGCTACACCTGCTGCACTTTCAACGTAACTGGTCACGGGTGGACAACCCACACACGCCCCGGCAACACTTGCGATACTGTCTGCTTTAAGTGCTTTACTTAGCCCTTCAATGCGGCCAGTTTCTTTGTTGATGAGGTTTGCACGATCTGCCACACCCATTAATGTGCCTGCGGTATCAAACATATTCACGAATAAGAAAGCCAAGATGACACTGACCATTGAGATGTTCAATGCACCTGCGATGTCCATGGCCATAAAGGTGGGCGCAATGCTTGGTGGAGCCGAGAAGAAGCCGCCGTATTCAACCAGACCCAGAGCCATACCAATCAGTGTGACGCTTAAAATCCCGATAAGAACAGCACCAAATACGCGGCGCTCACTCAAGACCGCAATGATTAAGAATGCCACGGCCGCGAGTAGTGCGTTAGGGTTGGTGAAATCCCCCAATGAAACTAATGTTGCTGGGTTTTCAACAACGATACCCGCTGTTTTCAGGCCAATAAGCCCCAGAAACAGACCCACACCAGCAGTCATCGCGTAACGCAAACTGTGGGGGATACTTTCAATGATCCACTCGCGAACCTTATAAAAACTCATCCCTACGAAGAGCACGCCAGAAATAAATACCGCACCCAGTGCCACTTCCCAGCTGTAGCCCATTTCACTGACAACGGTGAATGAGAAAAACGCGTTGAGACCCATGCCCGGAGCAAGCCCGACGGGCCAGTTAGCAAACAGTCCCATTAAAATACAACCTATGGCGGCACCAATACAGGTGGCGACAAAAACAGCGCCCATATCCATGCCTGAAGCGGCCATAATCTGTGGGTTGACGAAGATAATGTACGCCATGGTCGCGAAAGTGGTGACACCGCCCATTAGCTCGTTTTTTACACTGCTTCCGTGTGCTTTAATTTTAAAAAAGCGCTCTAACAAGCCATCACTAGGCTGTTCGTTGAGTACATCTGCTTTACTTTCATTCATTACAGCAAGTCCTTTTTCTTATTTATGTTCCGTCATTGAATCTGAAAAAACTTCAACGATATTCTTGTATTGCTGTTAATCGCTCCCTATTACCCAGTGACAATAGGGCGGTGATCAACAGCACTAATAAAATAAGTTTGGTGCTCTGTTGAACCGTTAACGTCGCCTTATATTGATTTATGAATTGGCGGTTAACGACGTTAGATTAACTACCTCGGTAGGTTGAAAAACTGTATGGGGAAACCAAAAGTGGTACGTGGTAATGCGCGTCACTGTCATTGAGTCCAAATCGAATCACAACATCGTCAAGAAAGGGAACATCGTCGAGCGTGACGCCTTGCTTTTCGAAATAACTTGCGACATGAAATACCAGTTGATATTTCCCTGATTGAAATTCATCACCTTCTAGTAACGGGGAGTCGGTTCGACCGTCGTTATTGGTATAGGTATGGCCGACTGATTGAAGCTGCTCACCATCAAACTTGAATAATTCCACTTTGATTTCTGAGCCAGGCGCTCCCTTCATTGTGTCTAATACGTGCGTTGTGAGTTTTCCCATTGTGCTTCTGCGCGGTTGCGCACTCCTTGATAGCTACTACGAAATAATTCGCTTTATAAATAGATCGTCTTTCTTAACATTCACACGAAACGTTGTTCTCGTGGGTGTGCTATTAATATGTACACAATTTTTGGAATAGTAAAGCTTAATGTTATGGGTTTGTTACGTGTAATTGATGATTTAGTCGATTCTAATCCAACTGTGATATTGATCTTAGTATGACTGTTTGGTTGTAAGTTGCTGATTTTAAAGTATGACTTTATTTTAATTAACTTAATAAACATTTTCTTTACATTAAAATAAAAAATTGTATACAATGTAAGTGTAGGGTTTAGAGAGGTAAGCAAATTTATCCACTTCGATTATTGAGTCAGGGCTAAGGTAGCCAATTCAGTGAACGGTTTTCTTCCTACAAAGACATAGAGTCATTACCCATTTGTCTCAGGCTTAACCGCGCATTTCGAATTGAGGGTAGGTTCTATAATTAACATTGTTTCTCTATTGAATTGAGCAAGGAGCATTTGGATGAATAAGGATTATTCCCGAGATTTAATTGGTTATGGCCAAAATCCACCTCATCCCCATTGGCCGAATAACGCCAAAGTAGCCATTTCGTTCGTCCTTAATTATGAAGAAGGCGGGGAGCGTTGCGTACTGCATGGCGATGGTGAATCGGAAGCCTTCTTATCCGAGATTCCTTCTGCGCAGCCGATAAAAGGCGAGCGCCATATGAGCATGGAATCCATTTATGAATACGGCAGCCGCGCCGGAGTATGGCGTGTTCTTCGCTTGTTCGATGAATACCAAATTCCGTTAACTGTGTTTGCGGTTGCGATGGCGATTGAACGTCACCCTGACGTTGCAGAAGCCATGGTGAAAGCCGGCCACGAAATTTGCAGCCATGGTTATCGCTGGATCGATTATCAATACATGGATAAAGATCTTGAGCGCGAGCACATGAGTAAAGCCATTGACATTATTGAGCAGGTGACAGGGTCACGACCTGTGGGTTGGTACACCGGAAGAACAGGCCCAAACACACGTCAACTTGTCGCGGAAGAGGGCGGATTTTTGTATGACTCCGATGCGTATGACGATGACCTGCCTTACTGGCATACCGAAGCAGGCAAACCGCAACTGGTGATCCCCTATACATTAGACGCCAATGATATGCGCTTCTCAACCGTGCAAGGCTTTAACAGTGGCGAGCAGTTTTATCAGTACTTAAAAGACACCTTTGACACCTTATATCTCGAAGGCGAAACCGCACCAAAAATGATGTCGGTGGGGCTACATTGCCGTTTAATTGGCCGCCCTGGGCGTATTGCCGCGCTTCGTAAATTCTTATATTACGTAAAACAGCACGATCGAGTGTGGCTGACACGCCGCGTCGATATTGCACAGCACTGGCACGAAGTGCACCCATACTCGAAATAATCATCATTAATGCTCAAGGAGGGCGCAATGACCCAGTTTAGATTTTGTCAGCCAACTCAAATGGATAAAGAGACGTTCGTCTCTCACTTTGCTGATGTGTATGAGCACAGTCCTTGGGTGGCGCAAGTCGTTTATGAACAAGGGCTTAGTGATGAAGATGACCACGTAGAAAATCTACACCTTAAAATGTCGTCATCACTGCTGAATGCCAGCCAAGACAAACAGTTGGCACTGATTAATGCTCACCCCGATTTAGCGGGTCGAGCTGCCGTGAACGGTGAACTTACTGCTGCCTCAACCTCAGAGCAGGCTGGCGCAGGCATTGATCAATGCTCGTCAGAAGAGTTTGCTAAATTTACCACCTATAACAATAGCTACAAAAGTCGCTTCAACTTTCCCTTTATCATGGCGGTAAAAGGGGCCAATCGTTACCAAATTCTCGAGTCGTTCGAGACGCGATTAGGCAATGATAGTGAAACTGAGTTTGCTACTGCGATTCAAGAGATCAACAAGATCGCTCTGTTTCGCCTCCGAGACATGTAAGTCACCAGCGACAACTGTTTCGGCTTAAATCGAGCGCCTAAAAAAGCCTCGGTACTCATTTTATTATTTATTGATAATTGATTCATTGGAAGGAATTAGACGAATGACCCTAGAAGTAGAAAAAACAGAGCAATTTCAAGGCTACACAAACTTAGCAGACGAGCGTTTAGGTGCGGAAGCGCTGTACGCAACGGATGATTTCTTTGCCGATAAGTCTCGCATGCTACGCCGTGAAGCGCCTGAATGGAAAGACGATGTCTACGATGATAACGGCAAGTGGATGGATGGCTGGGAGAGTCGTCGTAAGCGCGGTGAAGGTTATGACTACTGCGTCGTGAAGCTGGGTCTAGCGGGCACGATTGCGGGCGTCGACATTGATACCACTTGGTTTACCGGCAACTTTCCACCATCAGCGTCGTTGGATGCCTGTTACAGCCCTGAAGGCGCACCTTCTGAGTCGCAAGAGTGGGATGAGATCATTGCTTCCACAAGCCTTCAAGGTGACAAGCACCACCTTACTGAAATTGACAGCGACAAAGTTTACACACACGTACGTTTGAATATTTACCCTGACGGCGGTGTCGCTCGTTTGCGTGTTTATGGTCGCCCGAGCGTGGATTGGGATAACCTCAGTACCACGCAGACAATCGATTTCGCTGCCGTTGAAAATGGCGGTCGTGCGCTGGCGTGTAGTGATGAACACTACGGCACAAAATCGAACATTCTTGGCCCTGGTCGAGGTGAGAACATGGGTGATGGTTGGGAAACCGCGCGTCGACGCACCCCTGGTAATGATTGGGTTATTGTTGCACTTGGCCACTCTGCCAATATCTCACAAGTGATCGTTGATACCGCGCACTTTAAAGGAAACTACCCAGACAGTTGTTCAATTCAAGCGGCGTACGTAAAGGGCGGAACCGACGACCAAGTCGAAACACAAAGCCTTTTCTGGCGTGAGCTATTGCCTGCTCAAAAACTGTCGGCTCACGAGCTGCATGAGTTTAATGAACAGGTGAACGACTTAGGCGCTGTTACGCACGTTCGACTGAACATCTTCCCAGATGGTGGTATCAGCCGTTTACGTTTATTCGGCACAAAAGCAGAGTAGTAATTGTTAAGTAATGGCGAAATCTAGGTAGGAACTCTTTATGAGTAATGAAAGTGGCATGAGCAAGGACAACGCGACAACGACGCTTCAATCTCTGGTGATTGAACCATTAACCAAGCAAGCATTTGCAGAGTTTGGTGAGGTGATAGAAGCTGAAAATAGTGATTTCTTTATGATCAATAATGGATCGACTAAGCGTTTTCATAAACTCGCCAGTGCCGATGTAGAAGAGCAAGGTGGTCGCACTATTATGAGTATTTTCGAGGCAACGCCACTTGAATACCCGCTAACTATAAAGATGTTAGAGCGACACCCACTTGGCTCTCAAGCGTTCATTCCTTTACTTGGTCAGCCTTATTTAATCGTTGTAGCCCCTAAGGGAGACAACCCAGCCCTATCTCAATGTCGTGCTTTTCTAAGCAATGGCAAACAGGGCGTGAACTACTTGAAAGGGGTATGGCATCACCCAGTATTAGCGCTCACCGAACAGGATCGATTCTTAATTGTCGATCGCGCCGGTGAGGGGAATAACTGCGATGAAGTGCATTTTGAAGACAACTTGGTTTCTTTGCATTTAGATGATCTCCCTAATTTGAATAATCAGGATGAAAAACAGTTCGCGATCGCTCATTGAAATCCTTTGGGATGAGAAATAAGACGAGAGCGTGGCTGTGTTAAAGGAGTAAATTATGGATCCGCATATTACTGAATGGCTGAACTTAGCAATTCGCTGGGTTCACATGATAGTCGGTGTCGCATGGATCGGCGCATCGTTCTACTTTGTTTGGCTAGAGAACAACTTAAACCGTGTTAACCCGAAAACAGGGTTGTCGGGCGATTTATGGGCAATTCACGGTGGCGGTATTTATCACCTAGAAAAGTACAAGCTGGCGCCGCCAGAAATGCCTGAGCATTTGCACTGGTTTAAGTGGGAAGCGTATTTCACATGGATCACAGGTGTCGCCCTGCTAGGGGTGGTGTACTACCTCAACGCAGAAATCTACCTAATTGCACCGGGTTCAGGACTTGATTCCACGACCGCCATTGCAATTGGTATTGGCGCTTTAATCGCGGGTTGGTTCGTTTACGATTTTCTTTGTGACTCGCCGCTGGGTAAGAAACCAGAACTGCTTGGCTTTGTTTTATTCTTGGGCCTAGTTGGCGCGGCTTACGGTCTGTCTCAGGTCTTTAGTGGTCGTGGTGCGTACATTCATGTTGGTGCAATCATTGGTACCATCATGGTAGGTAACGTATTTCGCATCATCATGCCGGCGCAGCGTAATCTGGTTAAAGCCATTGAAGAGAACAGAGAGCCAGATCCGACGTTACCAGCAAAAGGTTTACTGCGTTCGCGTCACAACAACTACCTAACGCTGCCAGTGCTGTTCATTATGATCAGTAATCACTTTCCAAGCACGTATGGACACGAATACAACTGGTTGATTTTAGCGGGTTTGTCTATTTTCAGTATCCTGGTTCGCCACTATTTCAATACACGTCATGGTAGCCAGAAATACGCATGGACAGTGCCTATTGCAGCGCTGGGTATGATTACGCTTGCCTTCGTGACATCCCCGTATGCGAAGAAATCAATGACCCCAGTGGTACAAAAGCCAGTGGTTGAACAAGTACAGCCAGCAACGCAAACAGAATCGACAACGCAAGAGCTTGTGGCCGCTTCTTCACAAGAAGCGCATAGCGACTCAAGCACGATTCCATTTGAACAGATCAATGATGTGATTCAAGAGCGTTGTTCGGTTTGTCACTCTGCCACACCATCGCATGCTGCTTTTGCCGCTGCGCCAGCAGGCGTTATTCTTGATACACCGGAAGAGATCAAAGCGAATGTCCCTCGAATTGTGGCTCAAACCGTCACAACCAAGGTGATGCCGTTGGGCAACCTGACTCAAATGACAGATGATGAGCGATCACTGATTGGTGAGTGGGTTGAGCAAGGTGCAATGATCCAATAACGGTTCAACAGCGTTCAATAGTGATTAATAGCGGCGATGAGGTTTCAACCCCCAACGCTAGAAATCATCTAGAGACGGAAAAACGCCCTTTCCAATGGGAAGGGCGCTCAATTTTAAGCACTGTTTAATATGGTGTTATTACCAAAAGGCAAGTTTCTACAAGGCAGTTGCTACAGGGAAGCTCGCTGTATAGAAAGACGCTACAAAGAAAGAGCAAACAGTAATAAAACGGGCAATGTGACGACGCTGAGGAAGTTTGAAAACAGAACCATAGACGCAACATTTTCAGGCTCAACATTAAAACGCTCAGCAAATAGATAATTCATGACTGCGGGTGGCAACATGGTAAATAAGACCATCATCTGTAGGTGCAGTTTTGGCAGTGGAATAAAGAAGTAAATGAGGGTGAATGCGACAGCCCCAGTGAACAACGATTGTGCAGTGCACAGCAGACCAACCTTTAAACCACTCAAGCGTAGGTTGACCATTTGAGACCCTAGAGACAACAGCATAATCGGTACGGCAGCTTGGCCTAATAATGAGCTAGCTTCGTATAGTGGTGTCCACACCGAAATACCCGATAAGTTCAAGATCATGGCAAGCGCTGCTGCGAGAAAAACGGGCATGGTGAAAATCTGTTTAAACGGGTTTCCCGAACTGAGTAGCGCCAATCCAACGCTGATGTGAATACAAGCTGACATAACAAACAGAAGCACGGCGGGTGATTGCGCCGCTTCGCCGAACGTATAAGCGAACAGTGGAATGGCTAAATTGCCACTGTTGCGAAACATGTGGGGCGGCGCCCAAGCCTTAAAATTAAGCCCTGAAAACTTGCAGATTGGAATCATCAATAAACCAGGAACCAACACCGCAACAAGTGACGCGTAGATCAATGGGAGCTGCTCTGTATCCAGTGGCATGGTGGCTAACGAAGCAAATACCAGCGCTGGAATACAGACATTCATATTGATTTGGTTAATCGGACTGAAATCAGGTTTTAGCCAGCGACTGACGAGAAAGCCGGTGAAAGCGAGAGCAAAAACGGGGAAGAGAATATTGACTACTTGCTCGAACATAGAAACCCTTAAATTATTGATAACGCAGTGAAGAAGTGAAAATCATCGTCTTCTTTACGTTATCAATAATTTACTGTGTCGTCACTCAGTGTTATTACGAATTGTCGTTAGACTGAGCTGCCAATTCAGGGTAAATACGACAATCGTAAGACAAAGTCAGGAAAGTAAAGCAGGAAACAATTTGTGCGTTTGAACAAGAAGTTTGGCTCAGTTTGGATATACTGAATTTTGATTTGAATGAAGAGTCATCACCATGCAGTTAAATTCACTGATCGCGCGACAGATTGTCGAAAGAGCCAGCAAAATAATTCAATACCCCGTCAATGTGATGGATGAGAATGGGCAAATCATTGGGTCAAGCGACCCTAAACGACTCCATCGAACGCATGAGGGAGCATTGCTCGCCATCAATGACAATCGCACGGTAGAAATCAATAAAACGGTTGCGAGCACACTGATTGGTGTAAAAGAAGGCATCAATCTTCCCATCGTCTATCAAGACACCGTTATTGGTGTGGTGGGCGTTTCAGGGCTTCCGGATGATGTACGAAGCTTTGGTGAATTGGTTCAGATGACCGCAGAGTTGATCGTTGAGCAAGCGGCAATGATGGCGCAAATTCAGTGGAATAACCGGCACCGAGAAGAGTTGCTAATGCAGCTGATTGGCGGTTCGAGCCTGAATGATCATCAACTGATGTCGATAGCCGAGCGGTTGGATCTTGATCTTGTACAACCTCGTGTTGCGGCACTGGTAAAAGTGGTGCCTAAAGCGAATAAGACTGTGACTCAAGAGCAACTGCATAAGCTGGTTAATTTATTGGAATACCCAGCCCGCGACAACATCGTTGGCATTGTGTCAGTCTCGAGCAATGAAGTGGTGGTACTCAAGCCCATCACAGTAAAAGACGAGCAGTGGTGCATTGCAGCGGAAAAGGTTCGAGTGGATAAACTGATTCGACGAGCAAAGAAAGAGTGTGATTTTGCGATACAAATTTTTGTCGGAGGCTATTTTGAGGGGCTGTCAGGGTTGGCTCGCTCTTACGAAACCGCGAAAGCAACCTTAGACTCGTGCATGCCAACGTCTCGCAGTTCACTGTTTTTCTATGATCATAAGTTGTCGGTCATCATCAGTAGTTTGAAACAAGACTCTTGGAAAACGGATCTTCTGGTTGCTCCAATTAACACACTCAAAGAGCAGGATGGAAAAGGAACGCTGATTCGCACGCTGAGGCAATATTTCGCGCAAAACTGCGACCTAGCGCAAACTTGTGAACAGTTACATATTCACCGTAATACATTGAGGTATCGACTCGATAGGGTGGGAGAGATTACTGGCTTAGATATTAATAAGTTAGAGGATGTTATTCAGTTGCATCTTGCTCTGAAAACGGTGGAAGACTAATTAGACAAATGTGCAAGTGCACAATCTTTGGCGTTATAAATGTAAGTAATTTGTTAATGTGCCTAAAGGAATAGAGGCAGAGTCTCTCGATAATGGTGCCGTCCCTACAGACGCACCCAGTATAAGCAATGATGCCATGCTGGAGAAACATATAACGAACAAGGAATTACCATGACACTTATCTTGATATTGTTGGGGGTGATAGCGTTTATCGTCCTTTCAACAACAAAGTACAAAGTACATCCATTTCTAGCACTCATATTGGCTGCTTTTTTAGCGGCTTTTGCTTACGGCTTGCCCGCAGAAAGCATTGCTAAGACCATTGCGTCGGGCTTTGGCGGCATTTTGGGTTACATTGGTCTTGTTATTGTACTGGGTACCATCATTGGCGTGATACTCGAGAAGAGTGGTGCCGCGATCACTATGGCGGATACCGTGATTAAAGTGCTTGGTGAACGTTACCCAACGCTCACGATGACGATCATTGGTTACATCGTGTCTGTTCCTGTTTTCTGTGACTCTGGCTTTGTTATTCTAAACTCTCTAAAAGAGTCGCTTGCTAATCGATTAAAAACCTCAAGTGTCGCGATGAGTGTTGCCTTAGCCGCCGGTCTTTATGCCACACATACGTTTGTGCCGCCGACACCTGGCCCAATCGCAGCCGCAGGTAATCTGGGTTTAGAATCCAATCTTGGCTTGGTGATTGGCGTTGGTGTGTTCGTCGCCGCGGTCGCTGCTTTAGCCGGAATGCTTTGGGCTAACCGCTTTAAAGACGTCGCGCCAGACGGTGAGGCTGATGAGTTGGCTGAAGCCAATCAAGATTGGAAAACGCTGAAAGCCTCTTATGGTGTACTTCCAACGGCAGGCCAAGCATTCGCGCCTATCTTTGTCCCTATTCTATTGATTTGTTTTGGCTCTATTGCACGATTCCCTTCACTTCCTTTGGGGGATGGTTTCCTGTTTGATGCGCTGAACTTCTTAGGCCAGCCGCTAACGGCATTGATCATTGGTTTGTTGCTGGCAACACGACTTCTGAAAACAAGCAATAAAATTGAAGAATTTGGTGAGCGCATTAACCAAGGCATTGTTGCTGCCGCGCCTATCCTGCTTATTACTGGAGCGGGTGGTGCCTTTGGTGCCGTCCTTAAAGCAACGCCACTGGGTGACTATTTAGGCACTACGTTGTCAGCATTAGGTGTGGGTATCTTTATGCCGTTTATTGTTGCGGCGGCGCTGAAATCGGCTCAAGGATCTTCGACCGTTGCATTGGTAACAACCTCAGCATTGGTTGCCCCTATGCTCGCGCAGCTAGGTCTTGATTCTGAAATGGGTCGTGTACTGACTGTGATGGCGATTGGTGCAGGAGCGATGACAGTATCGCATGCGAATGACAGCTTTTTCTGGGTGGTGTCTCAATTCAGCCGTATGTCGGTAGGTTTGGCATATCGTGCGCAAACTATGGCGACCTTAGTTCAAGGGGTTACAGCGATGACGCTAGTGTACCTATTGAGCTTGGTCCTTCTCTAAATTTAACTATCAGGACGACTATATGAAAGTGGTTATTGCGCCGGATTCGTACAAAGAAAGCCTAACGGCAATGGAAGTAGCAACAGCGATTGAGCGTGGCTTTAAACAAGTCATGCCAAATGCGCAATACATCAAGCTGCCGATGGCTGATGGCGGTGAAGGAACGGTTCAGTCACTCGTCGATGCGACAGGTGGGGTCATTGTTGAGCAACAAGTCACGGGCCCATTGGGCGATTCCGTGCAAGGCTTTTTTGGCCTTGTGGGTGATGGCTCTACCGCTGTGATTGAAATGGCAGCGGCTTCTGGATTACACCTTGTTGAACCCTGCCAACGGAATCCGTTGTTGACCACTTCATATGGTACCGGAGAATTAATTAAGTCTGCGTTAGATCGCGGTGTTAAGCACATTATTATTGGTCTGGGCGGCAGTGCGACAAACGATGGTGGAGTCGGGTTGGCTCAAGCATTGGGCGTAAAAATGCTGGATAGCCGCGGCAATGAGTTGGCGTTTGGTGGTGGTTCGTTGGATAAGCTTGCAAGTATCGACCTATCGAATCTTGATCCTCGTTTGAACACCGTGGCTCTGGAAGTCGCGTGTGACGTTGATAACCCTCTTTGTGGCCCTAAAGGCGCATCGAATGTGTTCGGCCCGCAAAAGGGTGCAACACCGGAGATGATTCAGACTTTAGACGCCAATCTTGAACACTATGCACGAATGATTTTTGATGCGACCGATGTGAGCGTTAAAGATGTATCCGGCGCTGGCGCGGCGGGTGGTTTAGGCGCGGCTCTGATAGGTTTGTTTAACGCGAATCTGCGTCCAGGCATCAACATTGTGATGGATGCGGTCAACCTTTCTGAAGTGGTGAAAGATGCAGACCTTGTGATCACAGGCGAAGGGCGTATTGATAGCCAAACCATTCATGGGAAAACCCCTGTGGGCGTTGCACGAACGGCTAAACAGTTTGATCTTCCTGTTATCGCTATCGCTGGCTCAACGGCAGCCGATTGCGCTGTTGTTCATGAGCACGGTATCGATGCGGCTTTTAGCGTGGTTTTGGGCGCGACTGATTTACCCACAGCGCTAAAGGAAGCGGCTTTCAATGTGGAGATGACCTCTCGAAACGTGGCGAAATCACTGTCTATTCAGTTTGGTAACGCATAGCTTTCGATAAGCCTCAGTGATTACAGTCTTGTTAGACTGACAGCCAAAAGGAGCATTCAATATGCTCCTTTTTTACGTTCATCATAAAAATGACTGAATATCAGCGATGTAAAGGTTAAGGCCGATGGAAGCCGTACCGACTACAGCAGGTGCAACCATCCCAAAGTCTGTTTACGGTTACAATTGTCGGTAACAGAGTGACTATTGTAGTGGGCCCGCTCGTTGTTACTTATTCTAGATTGTTAATATGAGCAGCCTATGACTATCCCTGTTTCATCCACAAGCGGCGAGACAATGAAGATTTAGCACGCTTATTTTCCTCACATCCAACTTTTCGCTAGCTATGTTGATAGCAAAAGAACGGTATTTAAGATCGTATAAACAAGGTTGTAGTCTTAATTGAACGTAGGTGGTTACTCGCCACTCGCCATTCATAGAGACGTGCTGACAGGGTTAAATCCAAACCTGTTGTTCTGATGCGACGGTTACTTCACTTTTCTCTTCGCCTGTATGAGCTGTTGATGAGGGTTCTATCATCATGAAGTGGGTGTCGGGATCTGCTTTGGGGCAATGTTCAACGCCTTTTGGAACCACGTACATTTCACCGGGATTAAGGACGACATTGCCAGATTTCATCAATAAGGTTAGCTGCCCTTTAAACACAATAAATAGCTCGTCTTCATTTTCATGCTTATGCCAAACCAGCTCACCACTTCCTTTGGCTATCTTGACGAGTTGTTCATTGGATTCGGCGATGATTTTAGGTGTCCACTCTTCTGAAAATAAACCAAACTTCTCGCTAATATTGATCTTATTCATTTGATCTCCTTACGTATAATGCATTATTAAACAGAGGGTGTTGAGGCAGACTCGAACGAACGCATCTACCTCGTTGTTTCTATCTGGCAAACGTAATCATTCTAGTTTGTGCGCGTCGCAATAACCTTGATACCCAACATTATCATTGCGCCACCTAGAACACGGTCTATCCAGTGACCAGATTGTTTAAAACGTAGATTAATGGCGGGTCTGGATAAAATACCGACAACGAGAGCAAACCATGCGAATTGAATCAGCATGATCCAGGCACCGTAGATGGCGATTTGATAGAGCGGCATATCCGGCGACAACACCACCGTGAATAGAGAAACAAAGTAAATTGGGGCTTTCGGGTTGAGTGCATTACACAAAAAGCCAACGCCGATGCTTTTCTTTGCAGAGTATCTTTTAGGCGTGACGGTCTCTTCGACAGAGGTTGTTGCGGCTTTTGCTTTAAGGCCTTTGATACCCAAGTAAATAAGGTAGCCCCCACCGAGGATTTTGATCACCCACAATGCGCTCGATGAGTTTGCAATGACGGTGGCTAAACCAAAAGCAGAATAGGTGATGTGGATAGAAAGCCCCAATGCGATGCCAATACTGCACATTATTCCTGCTTTTTTTCCATTAGATAATGTTTGCTGAGAGACCAACACAAAATCGGGGCCGGGTGAAGCGGCCGCTAATAAGTGAATGGATGTAATTAGCAGCAAACCTTGTAAAAGTTCCATTTTGATACCTCAAATAAAGTGACGGCAGTGGTTAACATTGCATTAACGAAGGACAGGTCAGTTTGCCACAATGAACGAATAAGTGAAACGGGCCTGTCTTCATCGCCTATGAAAGAGTGTGAGTCGTATTAGTTTTGAAACTAATACGGCGAGAAATTTGGCCGCATCTTGTGGACGGCTGAGTACAGCTAGTTTGGGGAGTGTGGCTTCAACACTAACGATCCGCTGGGTGGTTGACCCCATCGTTAGTCACTACGCTGTCTAAATCAAAGGGGTTGACGCCATCTAAACACCCCACGTTAAAACCATACTCAGTAGGGTCTGAACGGCGTTGGTGGTGCGTATAAATGCCGCAGTTCGAGCAGAAATAATGTTTGGCGGTATTGGTATTAAATTGATAGAGCTTCAACGAGTCTTGCCCTTTTAGTATCCGAATGCCATCAAGCTTTACTGACGCAACAATCGCGCCTTTTCGACGACAGATCGAGCAGTCGCAACGTCTTGGTTTTTCAATCCCATTGGGCAGATGTAACTCAAGCTCTACTTCGCCACAATGGCACGTTGCTTTATGGCGAACGCAAATTTCGGTGTTTCCAACTTGTTTAATCATGTCTGCTCCATTCTGATGATGCCTGCTCAAGGTGTGAATGATTACAGTACAAATACGAATGTGCAACACTGTACTGATTGAGTTAGATGCGTTGAAAATGCCACGCGTCGTAAATCCTTTTAAGCAACTTTATTATTGTTAGGTCTCGCCAATTTTGTCCATTGCTGCTTTGTGCCCACAGCAAATAAACCGCCTATCAATAAACAGATGCCAGAGCTGACCAACCAAAAGGTTAAAGAATTGTCTGGAAACGATGGGATTAACACAACAAAGGCGACGGCCCTTAAAAGAAAAACCCCTGTAATCAACACGAGTACTGTGCGTGTCAAAGGCAGTGTGAGAATCGCGCCTGATCCCGACAGCGCAAAAAGCCCCCAAACAGATAAAACCACTGCTATCGCGAGTGTCACCAAGGTTGGATACCAAAGACCTTTCTCCGCCATGAGAGCCATCTGTTCACCTGCACCTAAAGCTCTGTACCAGTCAGCACCAAAGGCAATGCAGCCCAAATGGGCTAGGGCGGCCAGAAAGCAACACACAGACGCAGCGATTAGATACCTATTATTGCTGTGATTCATCGATCCTCCTGATCGTTTATCGCGTTTAAAGTGGTCATTGGGGCGATCGTTTGTTCATGGCTTTGGTAAAATGCCACGAGCCTTATCAACTATTTATATTATTGGAATATAGATCGTTTGAATTTAGAGCGTGCGAATGGCTGTCACGGTGACTTCAATCAATACGTCACCTTCTAGATTGACTCCCAGGCAAGCTCTTTGGGGCCAATCGTTTGGGTTATTGCCTAACCAGTCACTCCAGACTTCGTCCATCTTGGGTTTATCCGCCATATCGCTGATGTAAACTTGTGCGCTCATAATTCGGTGCTTGTTTGAGCCAAGCTCAATGAGGTTGGCTTCTATTGTTTCGAGCGTTAGTTCAGTTTGGCCAACAATATCTAATGAGGTGTCCGATGAGGTCGCCACTGTCCAAACTAAATCTTTGTAGGCCGAAGATTTGTTTCTTCCGCTATAAATACCCTGTTTTCTTTCTAGCATAACGCCTCCTTAATTCGTTGATTGAGTACACGATAGATTACCACGTGTGCTCATCTAGGTTCTCTATGAGTGAATATTTATCATTGGCTTTATTTGCCACTGGACTTGCTATTGAGGTTATTTACTGCAGACCTGATTGTAACCATCTCACTTGTTATGAAGATTGGCACTGAGTTGTGAAAGGTAAGACAAGGCACGGTTTTACCGTCAAATGTCTAAATATTCAATGCTAAGTTTTGCATCGTCTTTGCTTTCCTCTCAAGCCGTATCAAGCGGCAATGAAATCGTTGATAGCAACAAGGTGTTCCCCGTTCTAAACTCATCAACTCTTCATTGTCCG
This sequence comes from Vibrio sp. 10N.261.55.A7, assembly GCF_002877365.1. Lineage (GTDB taxonomy): Bacteria > Pseudomonadota > Gammaproteobacteria > Enterobacterales > Vibrionaceae > Vibrio. Next base: position 19,905 of record NZ_MCWZ01000101.1, on the reverse strand, counting down.
CTTTAACGGTTTTGCTCGGGTTTGGTTGCGAAAAAAGCGAGCCCTCTAGATGTTTATCATCGCTTTTTCATACATTCCCAATATAACAGACCTAGGTAGAAGTCGATTGAGAAAGACATAAACCTTATTTTCTAACGTTGGAATTTCACGAAGCTGTCCTTTGAACATTGCCTTCAAGCCTAATTGAGCGATCTTATCCGGATCAGCGCGGTGTTTTAAATCGAAAGTGCCACTGCTGTCTTTCGAGGTATCCACACCATCAAAGGTAAAGAAGCCGGTATTGGTTCGTCCGGGAGACAGGCAAGTGAGTTTGACACCACTGTTTTTCGTTTCAACGGCTAACGCTTCGGTAAAGCTGGCGACATAGGCTTTACTGGCGGCATAGGCGGCAAAGTAGGGTTGGGGCTGGTACGCCGCGGTGGAAGCAACATTAAGAATATGACCACTTCCGACTTCAGTCATGGTGGAAACGAAATAATGGCTCAGTCTGGTGAGCGCAGAAATATTCACCGCCAACATGCCTTCGACTTCATCAATGCTCAATTCCAATTGACGACCATACAGCCCAAAACCTGCGTTGTTAATGGCAACGTCAATGGTTTTTTGGTAGCTCTTTAATTCAGTGAAAAGGTGGTCCAATTGTTGATTATCTGCAAGGTCTGCGGTGATCGTCCGCGCGACATTAGGAAGGGATTTTTCAAGCTCATCAAGCTTACTTTGGTTACGTCCATGCAAAATGAGCGAGTAACCTTGTTTAGCCAGTAACTTTGCAAAAGCCAAACCAATACCTGATGTTGCGCCTGTAATAAATGCTGTTTTCATGTTTGTTACCTCATTTCAATGTGTGAGGTAACAGCTTAAACTCTCCCCTAAACAGGAGAGTCAATCCCTATTTTCAAAAGATTCCAATAAACAGGCATTGTGATGGGCAACGTCCTTCTCAAGCTGAGTTAACCCGCTCAACATCTCATTCATTTTTTCCATTTTTTGCTTTATGTTTTGCCGCTTTTTCGCAATTTCATCTTTTAACAAATCCATTGGTACAAAACCTTCATCCGTTTTAGCTTTGGCAATATTTTGCAGCTCGTTCAGTGTGAAACCTAAGCTTTTAGCCAGTTTAATCATGGCCAACACATCAAGGAAGCTCGCGTCATAAACTCGGTACTTCCCTTGTCTCGCTGGTGTTTTAATTAAAGCGATATCTTCATAATGTCTGATCGCTTTGATACTTACTCCAGACTTTTTAGACAGTTCACCTATGTACATTGGGTACTCCTAAATAAACATTCCAACCATCATTACCGAATATTTCATACGTTTGTTTGATGGCGCTAAGGCGTTGTTAAGTGTTGCTGTGTGTAGGCTTAAGCGCCGATTACCCATTCTTCATTAAGGCTAATTTGGAGCCAAAAGCGATAAAAACGATGCCTGTAATGGCGTTCAGCCAAGCCTTAAATTTACCATTATTGGTCGCGCTTTTAATTTTAGAAAGCATCACAATCATCATTGAAAACCATAGGAAGTTAACCACTGCATGTGCGGTGACTAACGCATACGCATTGAGGGCACTCTCGGAGTTAGGCATGAATTGCGGAAAGGCCGCCAAATAAAACATAGACACTTTCGGGTTCAACACATTGGTGATAAAGCCTTCAGAAAAAGCCCTTCGTATGGAGACAGTTCGAGCACTGCTTATTGGTGCTTTCTTTTTAGGTGACGCTTGACTCTTTTTGAAGGCACTGATGATGGCTTTCACACCAATCCAGATTAGATATGCAGCACCTAGCATCTTAAATACAAAGAACGCTTGAGCGGATTGAACTAAGAGAATTGAAATACCAAAGATGGATAAAGTGCCATGCACATAAAACGCAGCGACAAAGCCCCATATATTTGCAAAGCCAGCTTTTTTCCCCGAAACAGGGACAGTTCTAGCGATGAGGAATCCGTTAGGGCCAGGTGAAATAACGAGTAAAGTAGCGACCGCCATAAAGGCTAAGATGGTGTTGATGTCCATATACTTTCCCTCTCTTTAACGATGAACGTGCGAATGGGTGCATTTTGAAAGGTCTGACTAGGCAAGCCCCGCCAGATCTTTAGATTCTTTGAGTAAGTTAGTCAGTGGCAGAAATAAAGGTTCTGGCAGATCATTTAACTCGAACCATTTCCATTGCTTACATTTATTGGGCTCCATTATCATCGGTTCGCCACTCGATTGAGACGCCACAACAAAGAGTGTCACGTAGTGTTTGTTCTCTTGGTCGAAAATGTCGTTGGTAAAACCCAACTTTCGAAATGATTCAACCACTAACCCCGTTTCTTCGAGTGTTTCGCGCTTGGCGCACGCTTCAATACTTTCACCCAGTTCAAGGTGTCCGCCCGGTGTCGCCCAAGTGTTTGCTCCGTGAGAACCCATGCGCTCGCCGAGTAAAACCTTACCGTCTCGTAAAATAACGGCCGCAACGCCGACTCGTACTTCATTATTCATGTTGAGTTCCTTTTCAGACACTACGTTGTATCACATCGAGCGAGAGTTTGAACAATCGAACCCCGATTTGTGCTTCACTTAAACCATGACAAAAACGCTACGCAAAAATACCAAATATTCTCGGTCATCGTGAACAGCTTGCTAGGTGACTACCACCACTTTCCACCATTTAAGACAGTTATGGATGGTAGTGAGGACAAAACGGCCATGTAAAGGCCGTCAAATACGTGATATGACTCTTCTCAATTGAGCTCAGTTAGGTGGATGTTGGAACGATCAACGAGCGTGTTTCAAGAAGCCATTTTTCTCCATCCACTCAATTGCATTATCGACGCCATTTTCATTAGTCAGTTGTGTCGAAAAGTGCTGTGCGTTCTCTTTGAATCTTGGCTCTGAAACCAGTTGTGTTAAGGCCTTTCCAAGGTTTTCAACCGTGAGCTTCTTCTGTTTTATCGGCTTTGGCCCTAAACCATGGATCTCAATTAGTTTCCCCCAAAAGGGCTGGTCGCCAAAGAACGGGCAGATTAACGTCGGTCTTCCAGCGGCAAGCCCTGCGGCTGTTGTGCCAGCGCCACCGTGGTGAACAACGGCGTCTACTTTGGGAAACAACCAATCATGGGGGGCCGATTCAATGGCAAGAATATGGTCTGGTAACTCTTCAACTTTCAAGCCACCCCAGCCTGTCGCAATGATCGCTCTGACACCCGATTCTTTTATCGCATCAATAAACAGTTGTGCTTTTTTGGCAGGGTCATTTCCAGACATACTCCCAAAGCCGATGTAAATGGGCGTGGTGTCATGGGCTAAGAAATCGCTCAGGGCTTGAGAAGGTTGGTAGTTGCTGTCTTCAATTGGTAATCGCCAGTACCCAGTGATGGTTGATTGCAGTGGCCAATCTTGTGGTCGTTTCACCAAGTGTTGACTGAAAGCGTGCAATACAGGGACTTGTCTGCCGTCACTGTGGTTTAAAATGCCTTTGTTGTTGCTGAGTTTTGGCAGTGCTAAAAGCGTTTCACGTTGCTGGTTGAGTTCCTTCGCGTACTGCTTGTACCCTAAATGAACTAAGCCATAACTGAGTTTATTAATAAATGCACCTAGGTTCGGCAATCCAGTTGGTGGGAAACTGGCCGTTTTTACCACCAGAGGCTGCAGCGCCGCCATTATTGCGGGAATACTGAACTTCTCAGCGATAGAGACCGCGGCAAGGCATTTCGGATGGTAGATAATCAGTTCGGGTTGCACGGCTAATCCGGCCTGAATGGTTTCCATGATCATTTGACGGTTTATCGGCTTCGAGATTTTGATCAACTTCGCCATGGTCTGTATACCACTGACCACGCTCCCCATACTTTCGAGAGAATTGCCTTCCATGATTTTGAACAGGTCATCGGTTAGGTATTGGTAACTTAAGCCGTTTTCTTCCACCATTGACTGAAATCGAGAGGCGGTACAAAGATCGACCTGATGCCCTTTCTCAGTCAGCTGCTTACCCAAGGCGACAAAGGGTTCAACGTCGCCACGGGAGCCGACCGTCAATAAGAGTATTTTCATTTCACTTCCTTTGTTATGACCATTGCCTACGAATCTAGAAGTTCAGAGCATGGGGGCACGGCTTAAAATGTGTACCAAATTTAGTTATGAAATCTAGTGGGCTATTGGTTCATAATTTAACGTTAACTATTTTTCTAGTCAAGGATATGAAATAAACTTAAAATGGAGTTCATAAGTTTGGAGGGGATATGACGCAAAAAGATGGGTTTCAGAAAAGAGCCGAACAAAAAAAACAGCAGATACTACAGGCCGCTCGTGCGCTCTTTTTTAGCCAAGGCCCAGCGAAGACAACCATAACTGAAATCGCGAAGGAAGCGCACGTTTCACAGGTGAGTATTTACAATTATTTTGGATCTAAAGACGCATTGATTGAGTTAATTGTTGAGCAACACTTGCATCAATCGATGGGTGAAGCTGAAAGCATACTGCTATTGGAGTGCGCCTTCCCCGACAAACTTAACGCACTGTTTGCATTAGGTGGCAGCAGTGACAAAAGTGTCGATGACAATGCTCTGAAGTATTTTGATTTGCAAGATCCTACTATCACCCGAATTTACGAACGGTTTCATCAAGAACGACAAATTCCATTCATGTTGGAGTTAGTCAAACAAGGTCAAGATGCTGGTGAAGTTGCTGAATTTTTGCAACCTACCGCCATCATCGATTTTATGAACGCCAACATGAGTATTTATAAGCAGAGCGGATTTTTAGAGCATGGGGCAGAATACATTGCAAGTCTAGGGCACCTTTTTTTCTACGGCATTCTTGGCAAAAAGTAACGCAGTTTAGGGCGTGCCCTTGAGGAATAAACCATAAAAGTCGAGGCATTGAGACGCAAGCCGTTTACGGCGAGAACGGTTTAGTGTTGGCTGACTAATCCGTTCTCGATACTCCTGACTGTTTAAAAAAAGGTTTACTCGGCGACACAAGAGTTAATCACCGCATTGGCGAAGCGTTCGTCATCGTCTTCGCTCATTCCGCTGATGCCAATGCCACCCACAACCTGACGGTTCATGGTGATGGGAAGCCCGCCTTTAAACCCTGTGATTCGTTCATCGGTCCAATAAGAGAGTGTTTTCCCTGTCTCTTTCGCCCATGCGCCGAGGTTACCGCTGGGTTGTCGATCGCGTGCGGAAGTATAGGCTTTGTTTTGAGCCAGAACACCGGCCTGAAAACTGGCGTCTTCCATACGTAAGTAGCCCAATAACTCACCGTGTGAATCAACCACACAGACTGCGATGTTTTGATTCTCGCTTGTGGCTTTTGCAATGGCCGCGTCGAGAAGGGCTTTGGTCATGTTCAAATCTAGCATGGTTATTCTTCTCTCTATGGCAAACGGCTGTTGCGCGCTTTTACAAACAAGGTGTACCACTCTTCACGAGTAAGGGTGATACTGGTTGCGAGTGCGCTCGCCTTAATTCGTTCTAGGTTCGTCGTGCCAATAACAGGTTGAATATTGGCTGGGTGGCGAAGCAAGAAAGCCAGCACAATGGCTTCAGTTGGTACTTGATACGCGTTAGACAGCGTGGCGACATACTCTGCGGTTTCACGAATGTGCTGATGCTCAGAGCTGAGCCCTTTCTCAGAGAATGCACCTTGTGCGAGGCAGCCCCAAGCCTGAATTTGAATGTTGTTCAATCGGCAATGTTCAAGCGTTCCTGGGGTATAGGTATTCTGATGGTCGCCTTCACTGCCCACCATGACGCCTTCATTAAACGCGTCCAATTTCGACAGTGACATCTCAACTTGATTGGCAATGATGGGCATGTCCAAGTGCGCTTGCAGAAACTGAATTTGATGATGACTCATGTTTGACACACCAAGATGCTGAAACTTACCCGCTTCATGCAGCTTGCTGAGTGCTTGGGCGAGATCATCCACTTCCATTAAAGGATCTGGCCTGTGAAGTAGAAGAATATCAAGGGTTTCGGTATGAAGACGTTTGAGGCTGTTGTTCACAGAATGCGTAACCCAATCCGCTGAAAAATCATAGCGACCAGGGGCTTGCTCATCTTCAAAACGAATCGCGCATTTTGATTGTAGGTAGAGGTGATCTCTCAAAGAAGGCGATTGTTTTAGTACCTCACCGAACACTGATTCTGCTTTGCCACGGGTATAAATGTCGGCGTGGTCAAAGAGGTTAATATTGGCTTCCAATGCGGTCTCGATGACTTGTTGCGCCTGAGTGGTATTTTGCCCCGTGAATGGTTGGTCATCCCATCCTCCACCAAGTCCCATGCAACCATAGGCGATGTTACTGGCATTGGGTAGGTGCTTGTTAATTGGGTACTGTTTCATTTTGTTCTCCCTATTTGAATACCTGTATAGTATTGTTTCCTTATAAGTCTAAATAGGGCTTGTGAATAAATTCAATGTTTCATATTTGGAAACTTAAACTTGTAAACCATTGCCTGAAACCCTCATAGCGCCTAGAAGCAATAGCACTTGAGAACTCATGACCTAAAGAGCGAAACCCATGGAATTTAAGAACGTAGAACGATTGATGATGTTTCTTGAAGTTGTCGACAAGGGCAGCTTCACCGAGGCAAAAGACGCATTGGGGATCTCAAAAGGGTATCTCTCAAAGCAAGTGAAAGCCTTAGAAGAAGATTTGAAAACCAAACTCTTGGTGCGTTCTACTCGGCACATGCGGTTGACCTTGGAAGGGCAGAGAGCCTATAAGCATGGCCTTGCTCTTCGAGCTCAGATTCAAGCGTTTGACGGCCACGTTCAAGAAGAGAATGAGCGGATCAGTGGGCTACTACGAATCACCGCTCCAAAGATGTTTACCGAGGTTTTATTGGTGGATATTTGCGCTGCCTTCCAAGTTGAACACCCGGAAATACGATTTGATATTGATTCAAGTTTCACCACGCATGACCTGATGAAAAATGAAATCGATTTGGCGATTCGTGCCACCATTGATCCTCCAGAAAACATGGTGGCTAAGCGGTTGCTGTCCTATCATCACATTTTGGTGGCTTCTCCTGACTATTTAAGCCAAGTCGGAACACCTACTGCAGTGCAAGATCTTAATGCGCATCAGTGCTTAGCGACTCAGCATCAGCAAAACTGGCCGATGCGAAATGAGGACTATGGCGTTGAAGGTTGGTTATCACTCAATGACAACCATTTGTTAAAGCAACTTGCGCTCAACCATAAAGGCATTATTCGAGTGCCTAATTATTATGTACATAAAGAGATCCAAAACGGGCAGCTAACCGAAGTATTACCCAATCATGCCAGCGAACAAGGGAATGATGTGTACCTTTTATATCCTCAGCTTACCTACGTTCCAGAGAAGCTGAAGACATTCTCAATGTTCTTGCAAAACTACTTAGACCACAACGAAATCATCAGTGCGTCATGAATGTAGAGTAGTAAAAAGCCGTCTCGATGCGAAGTTCTAGCGTGCTTCTAACCAGCTTGATAGCGCATCCAAAAATTCAGGAGAATACGCGCGTTCACCATAGAAATAGAGTTTCAATAGGAAGCCAAGCCCCGGATTTCTCTCATCAAACTCCGGGTATTTGAGTAACCCATGAGTCGCATTCGGCACCACCTTTAGTGTGACGTTATTGGCTTGCCCAAAGATAGTCGTTAATACTCTGTGAGTGCGGGTGGTACTCACGTTTGCATCTTTATCTCCCATCAAAATAAGAAGGGGCTGATGAATACCAATGTAGTCGTCCGTGGCGTCTGAATGCACGTTTTTTTTGATGAAGTTGAAGCGATCTTCTGACAGGTTGTTTGAGTCAATGTTGTATTTATTAAGGTAGTCGCGGTAGCTAGGGTTCGTCGCCCAAAATTCTAATTCTTGATAATGTTCTTTCCTCGCCATCTCTATTTCGGCTGGCGTTTTCGCCTCTTCGAGTAGACGCGATTTTGTCATGTACCAGCCTTGATCCATCCAGTTAATCGCATAACCAACACCAACCATGAAACCAATGTTTGGGTTGTTTTTCATCACTGCTGGCGCGACCCAGCCTGCCTGACTGAATCCCATCAGGCCGATCTTTTCATCTGTGTAACCATAGGTGTTTTTTACGTAATTGATGGCGGCGCTGACTTCACTTTGGCGGTCTTGCATCGATTGGTTAAGCCAGTTTCCGGTGGAGTCACCAATGCCGGGTTTGTCCCAGCTAAAAACAGCGTAGCCTTCATCCAGTATGACCTGCCAAATGACCGCGTAGTAGCCATGGGCGTCATAGGGCGTTTCGCCATCCCCTGCGACAAACAGAACCACGCCTTTGATCGCATCTGCATTTTCTGGTGTCTTGTAGTAACCAGTGAGTAAATCCTGTTGATGCTGAAATTGAGGTCGTTCTTCGATTGAGTTGGCGAATGTAAACCCACTAAAACAGATAAACATCGCGGCCAAAACAAGACGCTTAATACGATAGGATGTCATTCTTTCATTTCCTCTAGCTGAATGTGGTAGCTGTCGCCATTCTCGTGCCCAAAGACTTGGACGAAAAAGGCAACGTTGGATTCGGATTCTGAAAGCCAAATTTCAATCGGTTCGGCCTCGTCGGGTTCTAAAGTGTAATGTTGCGCTTTTATTTTTGTTGATAAAGCAGACGTGGATTTTTCCGGTAACGTCGACTGTGCTGAGGTTTTTACATCAAACTCAGTTTCGCCAAGGAGTTTCGTCTTCGCGGTAAAGAGAGTTAAGCTTTCTGTATCAAAGATCGTAACGGTTGAGGGTAGTGAATGATTGGAACGTTGCCAGTATTGGGGTAGGGCAGCAAAGCTCGTATCAAAATGATCTTGAGTAAATTTCGCGTTCTTAGGCGTGTTGCTGCCATCAGAGAGAAGCAGCGATCCTAGCGAAATCGCGTAACCAGCACCAGGAATAAAATGAGCCACCGTTCCTGCAACCAGTTCAACGGCTTCGGCTTCTTCTTTCTGTTCAGACGTCGTGACTTCAGAGTGAACGGCGAGGTACTCGTTGTTGGATAACGCGACCTGTGTCCAGAATGTCTTGCCATTGTGAACTAATTGGTTGTCAGAGCGTTCAAGAGTACCGTGATTGAGATGATGCTCGACTAAAGTACTTTGAATGGCCGTGTCTTCTAAAAAGCCAGTGATGGTAATATCGGTTGTCTGTTGAATCGACAACGCGCCGTCATCATTCTGTTTAGTGATGCTTGTCATTGTCCCAACGGCCTTGTCGTCGATGTTGACTTGATAAGCCATCTCTAAACGCGTTTCTATATTCGGCTTGTCGATATTCTGACTATTGATAAGCGCCATGCAGATCGGCGCATAGACGAATAGAAAGGCAGCACTACAGAGATAGGCGAGATTTGTCATAGATCGCATCATTATAGGTCGTACCATCGTAGGTCGCATTATCATCGTTGCTTCTTCCATCTTCTTGCAATGAAGCTCAAGGTTCTTCCATTCCATGTCTAAGATTCCACTTTTAAATAGACTCGTCGATGGAGGCACGTGACACCATCGACTTGAGTTCAAGCAGGTTTAGAACTCGTACAAGCTACCTAGCAGAAATGAGACATCTTCTTCGCTGTAAAATGCGATGTTTGAATCTGTCTCGCTGTAGGAGACTTGAGCAATCAAGCTAAGCGGTGGAACATTAAATATGCCTTCCTCGATTAACGACGCAGTGAGACTAAGGTGGTCATCTTTTCTTGTGGAGTTAAAAACCGGATTCACGGCGTTGAAATCTGATTTCGCGTATCTTCCGTTAAAGATGAAGGTGTATTCGTTCTGTAGAAGCGTGGCTGAAACCCCCGCGCCCAGCTTGTCGAACGCCATAGCCGCTCCCGTTGCGTCATCCTTTTGATAATAAAGGCTTGGCTCGATAAACAGGTGACTGGAGAAAGGCAAAACGAGGGCTATTTCCGCGAAGTACCCTTTGCCGTCACGATTCAGTGTAGCGTGTTGAGAGCCTTCCGATTCAATGTCTCGATCATAATAGGCGAGGTTGGTGGTGAGAAATTCATTTTCGAATTTTAGGCGATATGCGTTGCCTTCAATATCGGTTTCCACTCGTTTTGTTCCGGTGAGATAAGGGTTTTGCCAAACTTTTCCTTTTATGATGGTTGGCGATACAGCAAGGCTTAGCAGTGAACCCGGGCTGAGTTGATACCCATAACCCAGCTCAAGAGCCAAAATGCCTTTAACAAAGGTATCTTCACTTTGGCCTGCGAAAAACAGATGTCGGTCGGATTGGTAACGTATGTTTCCTAGTGGGAATACAGCGCCCGTTGAGATGGAATCGCCGTTATTGTCTAATGAGGTGATCAGCGCGTCACTGTCGGTTGAAAGGTTACTTTTCCCCTCGCTATAGAGCGCAAACAAACCCAGATCCCCAGAGAAACCTTGTGGATTCTCATTTGCCAAGCTGACTGATGATGCCAGTAATGTCGACACCAAAATAGATATTTTCCTTACCACTGTATTTCCCTTCTATCGGTAGAATGATGAGCTGTTACGAGAGAGGAAATACGATAGGAAACCCCGTCCTATTTGCTCTGAAAATCGATTCTGGCATGAAGGAAATGATAAAAAGTGTCCCAGATTGCTATTGGTGGTATTTATCTTTTATTTGGTAGAAATGTGTTTTGTGAATGCTTGTGCTGGGTGGGGGAGCTTGTTAAGAGCCGTGTGTATGCAGAGTACAGGGAGGAAATGTCACAGGCTGTAAAGCGTCCAATCTGGTTTTAATCAGATATAAGGTCGTGGCCAATGTCATGGCCAATTTTATTTAGCCACGACACTTGAACTAGAATTTACACACTCTCATCAAAAGAGAAAAAGACTTGAATGACTTTTTCTGTCTCCCAAATATTACGTACATTGACGTTAGAGTGTTTTCGATGCCGCGTGCTGAGCGATAATGAACGCTTTTGCTTCATCATCTAAGCAGGATTTACTCACGTATTGGCGCTGTTTGCCGATGTGAAAAATGAACCCTAGATCGGTTTGCTCAAGTTGGTCGATGTCACTCCAGGCGATGCTGCGTGTATTTTTTCCGTTTTTATAACTGACACCACTCAGGCCAAGTTGAAACAGCACTTTGCTACCTGAGCCTGAGTTGAACTTCTGTCGCCATAACCACCAGGTTCTTTTGAAGTAAATACTGAGCGCCTCTACAACACTCAAACCAACAAAGAACCAACCCACAGAGCTGCTAGGCAGTAGCTGAAATTCTAATAGCGCCAAACCAAAAATAAGAAAAAGTACTCCCTTAAAATAGGCTTGGGGAAACTTAGTTGGAAGGCTAGTTTGATCATAGCACTCTGCAAAAAAGGTCTTGTCGAGGGTGTACTCTGTGGTGAATTCGAAATCTTTAGACATATGGGGCTGCTTTCAGGTTTTCTGTGAATGAGTGTTCCATGCTGCGATTTCGCAACTTGAGCATTGTATCGCTTCTCGGTGCTTTTCTTGAGCTATTTTGAACCTCTTTTGTAAATCGATGATACCGACAGGGTCTATTTACGCCATAGTCAGTGTGCCATCTAAGCTGGTACTAAATGATGGGCTAGCATACTCGCTAGCTCGCAAATGGAAAGAAGCTCGTTAGAGTGGATCCACCAGATCATCCCTTTCAGATAACGTCTCGTACCCTAAAACGGAAAAGACCACCGTTATAGACAGTGGACAATTTGCTTTTGCCCAAAGTTTTAGGCCGTTGACAAAATACTATTCAGATTCAGAAAACTCTTTAAGGGCACTCATCGCAGCGTCAGCTTTCTCTTTCTGGACAAAAATATGATCGTGATAATAGCCCGCAACCACGTTGGCACTGATACCGTACGAACCCAGTTTCGTTGCAAAGGCAGCCGTTAATCCTATCGCTTCAAGGCTAGAATGTACCGATAAAGTTATTAGGCTGAAGATAGCATCAAAATCGAGTTTAGCTGCTGCGGCTTTTTCTTCTTCCAGAACCAAAGTCAGTCCCTCTTTTTCTTGAAAAGTCGCAATTGGCTCCAATGCTAAATAATCGGATAATGCACCGTCAACAGTGCAAAAAACGTAGTTCCCTTCAACAAGTTCTGGCGACATGGATTTCAAAAGAATCTCTAAGTCAGTAATTGCAGTCATATTTTATTCCTGTGGTAATGTCAGCGTTCTTCCATTTGAGTGATGTCGTCAACGATAGAAGCGAAGGTGGAATAAGTAAAATTAATTAGATTAATCGATTATAAGTTTAACTAATTCTGAATTGTTGGGCGCGTAGAGCAAAAAGTACCAGAGGTCGAAAAACGATTCTGCATCAATTAAGTTGTATTCGGATGTGCCACTTTTGAAAGCTATGGGCGTATTCTTGCTCCGCCCCTAAACGTCAGTTATGAAGAAAAACACAGTGATTCAAATGACACACTCAGCCACCGAATCATTGCATTAAATTGCAAAGGGGCAAAAGAGCGTTATTAACTTTCAATGGTTGGTATTAGTATCATGAAATTAGCCTGGGAGCGTTCCATTGAGAGGCATCATGACCCAGCTACGCAAAGAGTAGAGCACATATCATAGCCGGGAATAGAGTTTATATCGGTCTATAATATCGTTGGGACTTTCTGCGCTAAAGCCTTTGCAAATTTACTATGTTGATCTGGTTGCCAATGAATACCTTCTCTTTGACACGGTTGAATAAAGGAGGCTGCATCGATGAAGTGACACCCTAACTCCTCTGCTCGACGTTTATAGTAGTGACCTAACTGTTTTGACTTCTCTTCTGCGTTTGTAAATCCTTCTTTTAAAGGGTCAACCTCTAAGACATGTGTTGGAGATACGAGCAAAACTTGTGGTGGATTTGGCATGAAACTGTGTCGAAAGTTCTGTATTAATTGCACAAGCCTAGCGGCTCCTTTTGAAATATCACTTGCAGTGACATTAAAACGAGATTTTAGGTCATTGGTGCCCAACATGATGACAACGAGGTCTGGATGATGGCTTTCTAAGCAAGGCAAAAGATAGTTCAACCCATTTTTACCTGGTTCATACGGGTCTTCCAATACAGTTGTTCGACTATTTAGCCCTTCTTCAATGACCCTATAATCCGTCGGTAATTGTTCTTGTAGAAGCATTGTCCATCGTTCTTCGGTGTTGTATCTACGAGGTAAATCAGGCGAACAGCCCCAAGTGTTTGAATCTCCAAAGCATAGGATAGTTTTCATGTGACCAATATTCGTTAGTTCGACAATATGAATTATTGTATGACAAATGGAGATGGGTGTCATTTCAATGTCAAGCGTAATTACGAAGAATCAAGTTCAGATCAAAGCTATGGTTTGCGTTTAGTCTTTACAGAGATACTTAATACGCAAACATACAAGGTAGTGCAGTGTGTAATGTCTTCATGCGAGCGGTGAATATTGCCCAATAAATGCCGAAGCGCCTGAATTTTGAGTTTAACGTGACGATTGAGTACTAGGGTGGCTAATGAAAACTTGCCTGTCTATAAAACATGATATTGCTTCAACTCTGTACAAAAATAAGCCATAAAACGTTCTCGCTTTGATGTTCTCCGACAACCCCCTCAGTACATATGTATATTTATAGAGAACTTGATAATTGACGAAGAGGTTACAATGTTGAAACCAACAAAGCCGGAACTATATACGTATCTTATCTCGGAGGCTCCAAAGAAAACTAAAAAAGAAGTTAAACAAGAATTGGCGGCGGAAGCTAAAAAACTGCGCGAAAACACCAAGAGAATTAACCATAAAATAACCCAAACTAGACAAAAAATTGAGGAAATCATGGAGCAGAGAAAATTTGATAAGCTTCATGAGTTGTGATGATTCTGGGCCAAATCTCAGGACAATTCAGGTTGCTATTACTACAAGACAGATCGCGTTAGCCATCCCTCAGTAAAATTATGAATGACCAGTTTAGCAAAGACACTCTCTCAGTATGAGTTAGCCATAATGAATGGTTTAACATGTCTTTGGACAATTCCAAGTGACGACCCATCGCTCACTCTGGCTTTTCGGAATATTCTTCGCATCGCAACCCTACGGTGGGCCAACATGGGGGTGACAGAATTCCCTTTTCCACGTCATAAAGCTTTGTTTTCTTTGTCTGTCATGAAATAGGCAGGAAAGGGTATAGCTGCCCATTCGCCATCAAATACATATCTTGAGCCCTGTCTCAGGTATGAATATTGACAATGTTTCCTGAACACAATTAGAGTTTGTGGCACGTGTAATAGACGGTTCAGTTGCTTTTGAAATATGATTTGAAGATTGATGGAAGCCCCTTTAGCGGCGGAATAATATAGGGAAGTAACACACTTATGAATTATCAGACCTTTGAGCCACACCCAGATCTAGGATCGATAATCAGTTGTTACTGGACTTTGGAAGTGCCGAAAACTGAGGAGACTCAAAGGCAGCGAATCATTCCAGACGGCACCATCGAAATGGCCTTTATTCTTGGAGACGATATAAAAAGATACACCTCCGAAGACCGCTTTATAATCCAGCCTAGAGCTATGGTGTTGGGCCATACTACCGACCCTTTTTATATTGAGCCGACAGGGAGCGTGAACACGTTCGCCATCCGCTTCTATCCTTATGGCTTTGCGCATTTCGTTCATGCTCCCATCAAGGCTCTAGCCAATACTGAGACCCCCTTAGTTGAGTTGTTTGAGGAAAAAGAGGTTAGAAAGCTTGAGCAGGACATCATTCACGCGGCAGATGCGCAGCAGAGAATAGAGATAATCGAGTCATTTCTGCTTAGCAAGCTCAATGAAAAAGCAACGTTAGATAGTGTCGTCAAATCCACAATCGAGACACTCTTCGAAACAAAGGGAAGTACATCGATTAGCAAGATCCTCAACGACGACTTATCCAAAAGAAGGCAACTTGAAAGGAAGTTCGTAAAACAGATTGGGGTTAGCCCTAAACAGTTGGGTAAATTGATTCGGCTTCAAAGTGCCTTAAAAGTGATGCTGAACGAAGACGAAAGCCTTACTGACGTTGCTTATCAGAATGATTACTACGATCAGTCGCACTTTATCAAAGACTTCAAAGAGTTTACCGGAGTCAGCCCAAAAGAATTTCTTGGGAATGAAAACATGGCGCTTTCGTCTATTTTCTACAAGTGATTTTGATCTGTCGCATTTTTACAATTCCTTTTTCCATTGGCGACGTAACCTTTCCATAGCATTTCAGTCTGTGGGTTCGAGGTTACATGAGAAAAGCAATATTGGGTTTTACCGTTGCCATATTCGTTTTTGGCTACACTGCTTGTTACAGCGCAGACCGGGTTGAATCAGAAAAACAAAAGGACGAGTCAGTTATGAATCAAAGTGGAGAACGTATGAACAGCTATATTTCTATTTTTGAAATTCCAGCATTAGATATTTCTAGAGCAATCGACTTCTACCAGGCCATTTTGGGCATCAATATAGAAAAGATGGAAATGCCAGGCATGGAAATGGGCATATTCCCCTACGAGAATCAGCAAGTTATAGGTGTTGTTTTGAAAGAAGAAGGCTTCCAACCCTCGTCAAATGGCGTAACGATATACCTGAATGGGGGAGATAACCTGCAGAACGTTCTGGATGAAGTGGTGAAACATCGCGGTGAAATAGTGATCCCTAAAACCGCACACGCTGACGATAGTGGATTTTTTGCTATTTTCCTTGATTCTGAAGGGAACAGAATGGGGTTGCATTCGCCGAATTGATCTTGAACCTCTTCAAAGAACATTTTTGCGTTCTTTGAAGAGGTTGATCGTCTCTTACATGGCTGGGTTTATTCTTTAGCGATTGAGCAGAACAAGTGAATCCAAGATGCCTTGCCCACTGTGAATGCCCCCTTCATTTTCGCTCGCAGGTTTACTGCGAATAAGATAACCAGCATAGCCATGATTGTCGGTCACAGGTTTTCCCTGATAATGCACAGTAAACAATCCCACCTCACTGACAAGGTCGTCGACTACGGTTTGTTTTCCATCTCGAACGGCGATGGTGGCTGTGTCACGCTCGTGTGGGTAGAGCCGCTGCATTAACGCCCACGCGTCGTAGTCATCGGTTTTTAATTCGGCCAACGTGGCACTAATGGCTTCACCAAATACGCAATGGCCACCGCCTTCGCCCTGATTTTTAAGTACCCACTCTTTTTTGTCTGCACGGGTGTTAAACCAGTCAATACTCTCTGCGGTTATTGGCTTCATATCCGCCAGTACACTTTTGACAAGATTGGCTTCATCCAGTGTTAGCCCCCAATGACAGTATTGCTCTGCTGGCATTTGGGTTAGCAACATTTGCATGGACTTACTGGTCGCTAATTGTTGACTGATGGTGGCGTTCATTGCGACATAATGCTTTTCAATAAACAGGCGAGTTTGGCTTAATGTGTGGCAGCAAATGTTTTCATTCAGCTCTGGCGCCCAATAGTCTGAATATTGGTATCCTGCTCTTAAATAAACAGCGTCAATGGCACCAATGCCCTCAAGGATAAGGCGTTGATTTTCTCCGCTAGATAATTGACTGCTTAGCTGGTCAAACGTGCGCCTCACCGTGCACACGCCTTGATTTTGCAATGCGACCTCTAGTAGGTGCTGATCGTACACGTTATCCTCATTTTTCTGGACAACCATTAAGAAGGTGGGTTTTTCTTGATCTTCCTTTTTGTTGATAGCAGAAAAGTGGGATTTCACACTTCTTGCAGCTGTGGTTATGCCTAACGCGAGCTGCTCCATACCGCAATTTTCAGCGGGTATTGCCGAATCATCTTCTAGGTAGTGTTGATAGACATTCCCCCACTGATTGCGCACAAATTGATGCAATTCCGTTGCGCGTTGCCCAAATGGCCCCATGCCAGCAGCGATTCCGTTAAATTCAATCACCTTGGCACCATGTTGGCGATCATCCATAAAATCCGTTCTCATTAGGAGTAAAGGCTGACGATCGGGCTGTTTGGGGTGGCTAGCGTCACCATGCGCTTGATGATGAAGTTCCATCAAACGGCCAAAAAACGGATCGGCTCTCGCCATCGCGCTCAAAGATGTTTGCAGGAAGCTGTGATCCTCAGACACATTACTGACCAGTTTAGCGATCAAAGGCGTTACCTTGCGCAGATGTTCATACGCTGAGCGTTCCATTGTCATTGGCGCCATGCTAAACGGTACGTGCCTTGCCGTGTTGTCTGGTTGGCGAAAAGCAACGCCATGCATGATCTGCCATTCACAGGTGTCTTCAATGATGTGCTGAGAGACGAGTTGGGTTTTTTCTGTATTCATATTATTCCACTTTTTCTCGTCTGCTCAGCCATACCACGGTTGTAACGTTGATCATTTGAGTTTTTTGATTTCACTTAACAGCCGCTTCAATGAGGTTTCAATCTGAGGGAGCGGAGAGGCGAAGTTCATTCTGTAGAAGTTCTTATCCACCTCTCCAAACCAGGTGCCCGGTGTCAGCGCCAATTTGGATCGTGTTACCAGTAACTCTTGAAGTTGTTCAGGCGTTAAGCCAAGCCCTGAAAAGTCTAACCAAATCTGGTTGGTTCCTTCCGGTTTAAACACCGTTATTTCAGGAATATTCGTTTCTAGGAAATCGACAATCCAGTTCATGCTGGTTTGCGTGTAGTCTAAAAATTCGTTAAACCACGCTTCACCATGGCGATAAGCCGCTATGGTCGCGTAGGTAGTAAACGCATTGCCGTGATCCAAAGACATTGATGCTGACATCGCTTTTACTTTCGCGTGCAGTCCTGAATTGTCAGAATAAATGTAGCCATTAGAGATACTGCTGAGCCCGAAATTCTTCGCAGGGGAGCCAATAATAGAAAGACTATTGTCGTAGTTTAGCGACACAATGCTGGTAAATTCTGAACCTTCAAAAATGATATCGGCATGGATCTCATCGCTGATGATCATGGTTTGGTATTTCTTTGCAATCGCAACCAGCTTTTCCAGTTCCTCTCTTTTCCAAACTCTTCCAACCGGGTTATGTGGATTACATAGCAGTACCATTTTAACGTTTGAATTCTTTAGTTTCTCTTCAAAGTCTTCAAAATCAACTTCGTAGCGACCGTCGACAAGCTTGAGTGTGTTATCAACCGCCACTCGGCCCGAGGACTCAATCAAACGGCGAAATTGATGATAGACAGGCGTCTGAATAAGGACCCCCTCACCTTTATCAGAGAACTCGCGGATCAATAATGCGATGGCACTCAATACACCTGGTACTTGTACGAAATTTTTTGGGTTCAGGTCTAAGCCGTGACGGGTGTGATTCCACTGAGAAATGGCATTGAACACTGACTCAGAATCGAACTCATAAGAGAAGGTTTCGCGCGTTACTAAGCGCTGCAATTCTTGCGTTATAGCTGGTGCGATAGGGAAATCCATATCGGCGACCCAATAGGGTACAACATCATCACTTCCCCACATTTGATTGAGCATCTGGCTGTCACTTTTGATGAAGTTGTTTGCGATATCTTTGCGCGTTGGTTCAACGTTGAACATTCAATTTCTCCGATAGTATTCGTTGGTTACACAACTATGACGTACCAAGAGATGAGAAGACGAAAAAATAGCGAAATAAATTTGAAATAGATATTTTTGGTTAGAAGATCCCTAGAGGGAAGAGGGAAGAGGGAAGAGGGAAGAGGGAAGAGGGAAGAGGGAAGAGGGAAGAGGGAAGAGGGAAGAGGGAAAAAGAAAGAGGGAAGATTGGCTGCACCCTGCAAAAAAACGAAACCAAACACGAGGTACAAAGCATTCTCTGACAGGATCAGGCACAGAGTTGAAAAACAGATACTCATGAAGCTATTAGTGCGGAAGTCAGTCTTGTCAATGTTGGCGATAGTGAAGTGTTACCGACGTTACTCAACCCACTACGCAGAAAGGTCGCTGCCGTATCCGCCGATGGAGCATATGACACAAAAAATTGCCACGAGACTCTGAAAAATAAAGACTGTACTCCGTTGATACCGCCTCGAAAGACCGCAGGTCTTTGGGAAGACGGGCATCCCAGAAATGAGGCGGTAACAGCTCTGAAAAATAGAACGATAGCGGAGTGGAAAACTGAGTCTGGTTATCACTCTCGTTCAATATCTAAGACCGCAATGTCCCGATATAAAGGACGAACAAGCGGTAAATTGAGCTTGAGATGTTACAACGCTCAAGTGGGCGAAATCATGGCGAATGTCAAAGCGATTAACAAAGTCATAGGACTAGGTATGCCCGTTAGAAGCTAACGGCTAGCGAAGTATGGTGTCGTTGATCTTCAAGCTGATTTGATCAACAACGCCGTTTATCCAACCTGATATGTCGAGGTAAAACAAATTAACGTCCTTAGCCTAATGAATTAGCCATAATGAATGGTTTAGCACGTCTTTGGATATTTCTGAATTACACACTTTCCTAAATTAGCATTTCATGGATCATTTAAGATATGCCAATGTCTATAACCTTTCGGCCAAATTTATTGTTCCACGATACTACCTCGAAGTCATATTTATTTTCTGTGTCTTTACTTTTTTATTAAAGCTAGTGAAGGAAGAAGATAACTAAATTACACATCATTTATACTCCTTTCAAGGGTTCGATGAAAAGCACTATCACTGTTAGCCCGAATATTATAAATCCTTCGTTTACCAGACAGTGTCAAATTAAGTATCTCATACGCTAAGAATGAAGTAACAAGAGTTCGCTGCTGTTCTGAGGGTGGCTTCAGTGTTTATCCCTCAATGCCTTATAACCTAATTTTAGTGCTGGGCTGCAGGCTTCTGGGATACAAAGGCCAGGCAAGTAATATCTTGGCGATGGTTGAGTATCGATCTGTCGCCATTTGTGATGTATTTGATTGCGGAATAATTGATGTCATCAGGTGATATCAATTTTTTGTGTTTAATAAAAAATAAATTATTGATAATTTA
>NZ_MCWZ01000100.1 GCF_002877365.1 Vibrio sp. 10N.261.55.A7 | reverse complement strand
GAAATACTAACAGAGTCAATTATTTGTCAACACTTTGCTTATCACCGTGACAGGTTACCAAACCGAGCATACAATTGCTGCGATTTTACTATTTTAAGAGAGGCGTTATGAAAAAGGCACTTATGGCTACCATGTCTTTGGTTCTAGGGTTCATTCTAGTCGGCTGTCAGTCATCCGAACAGAAAGTGGAAGGAACACATGTCGACTCTATCACTGGCTCTATACTCTACCGAGAACGCATCGCCTTGCCTGAAAATGCATTGGTCACAGTGAAATTGCAAGACATCTCTCTTGCCGATGCCCCCGCTGAAGTCATTGCGGTAAATCAGTTTGAAACTAACGGAGCGCAAGTGCCCTTTAACTTTGACCTTGCGTACGACACAAGGAAAATCAAGGCGAACCATCGCTACAGTGTGAGTGCTCGAATAGAAGTTGATGGCAAGTTACGGTTTATTAATGACACGGTATACCCTGTGATTAATGACCAAAATGACACAACGCACGTCGAGCTTCGATTAATCAGCGTTGGTGGCTAATCCAGCCGATTGGATGTGGGAGCCTTAGAAGCGAACATCGACGTGACTAAGGTTGCCATTGATATACCCTCATTTTTACCTTCCCACTCTCACTGACTTCAACCCCATCTTCTTTTAGCTTCTCTGCTTGCCGTTGTAATGAGTCTCCTTTTAAAGAGATTTGTCCCTGGCTATTCAATACTCGAAACCAAGGTAATTGCGTGTCTTTTGGCAGTCTCGAAAGCACTTTCCCCACATGTCTCGCATAACCAGGGTAGCCCGCCAACTTTGCGACAGCACCGTAACTTGTTACTTTTCCTTGTGGAATTTGGTGAATTACTGCAAAGATTTGAATTGAAAACTGATCCATACTGGCATTGTCCTAGAGTTGATTTACCACGGATAGGTATAAGGAGAGAGTATGATATTCTCAACATTTCAGTTCTTAATTACAACACTATTGGCCGCAGTTTGTGCTCGCGCGTTGAGTCTGAGTGATGGCGAAATCCCTCTTATTGCCTTAGTCATCCCAGCGCTTTGGATTCTTCCACAAGGCGGCGTTGCTGGGCTTATCTTATTGGCGGCGATGACCAGTTATGGATTAACACTCGCCAGTCAGCCATTTGCGCTGTCTGTCAGTGTCTGGATGCTCTTTCCCTTGCTGATGGTGGTCTTTTCTAAACGAAGTAGCTTAAGTGTCGTGCTGACGACCGCACTTATTGTGACGGCACTCCAAGTTGGCATCATGCTGACTCAATCGACTGGTAAGCTTGGTGGTAGCGCCATGATTACCTTAGTTCAACTGATTTCTGTCACGGTGATGTGGTGGGCAGCGAATCATTGGAAGCCTTCAAACAAACACAGTTGGTGGGCGCTCCTGTTCATTCTTCCTTTATGGATGGCCGATTTGTCTTATGCAGTACTCATTGCACTAAGTTTAACGGGGATAATTGCGTCGTTCGAAAGCTTGAACAAACTGAACAACTTTCGTTGGAATAAATTGCTGTGTTGGTCGCTGCCGACGGTTGGTTTTGCCGCTCTCGTTGTAACACCAAATGTTGACGTGCCTAAACCAGTGTTCGTTGTATGGATCTGCTTACTGGCAACCGCTTGGATGACGGACTATATCTTACGTAGCTCTGAGGAGTCTGAGACGTTATAAATAGACTAACGCCTTGAAAAATGTCTTAAATATGAATTCGCAAGATGAAGTGCATACTTTAGGCTCGATCTTGTTGCATAATTGTTGTAAACACTTACTGTTTTTACAATGTGCATATGGATTGGCGAAAAAGTGAAGAATAGCTTAGGTGTAGTACTACTCATTATCATGCAGTTTTTTCCCATTTCAGCTTATGCAATGGAAGAGGAAAGAGGCGAAACCTTCAAGGTTTCCACTGAAGCCGATGATATCGTCACTAGAGTATTATTTGACGCGATTGGTCAAGAATTTGGTTTAACCATTGAGTACATAGACCAACCAAGTTTTGATGCGATTCTCGATTCTGTTGAAAGCGGTGAAAGTGATTTTGCCGCTAACGTTACCTACACTGAAGCTCGCGCTCTTCGTTTTGATTATTCTGAGCCTACCAACATTGAATATACCTACCTATACAGTTATCAGCATATAGAACTCGATGACGCCTCTAAAATTGGCGTACCAGAAGGGACCATTTATTCAGAGCTCATCTCGGTAAATTATCCTGGCATCGAACTCATCTCTTATAATGGCCATGATGAGGCTTATCAGCTGCTTGAATCAGGGGAAGTCGAAGGCGTTATTGATGCCATCAACCAATTGAAACCACTATTGCTCAAAGGGCTGAATGCCCAATTGCTTAACGATCACCTTTCCATTCAACCTGTGTCCATTGTTACGCCAAAAGGTCGCCACTCAGAGTTATTGGCTCGTATCGTCGACTTTGCGCATTCTGCGCCGATGCAAAAACAGTTACGCGAATCTATTGAAAAATATCAGCTAGACATTCGAACTCAAGCCTTAAGAAACTCAGTGATTGACAGTGGTATTAATCACTCACGAATTCTGAGAGTGAAGCTTGAGAGCTTAACGCCTTACGCATTTTATACAGACGGTGGAGAGGTGCACGGAATCAGCGCGGATCTCATTAAAAGTAGTTGTGAAGTTCTGATGTTTAAATGCGAGGTTGTGAGTTCAGCTGGTGAAACATGGGCAAGTATGTATAGCGATTTGAAGGAGAAGAGAATAGACATTCTCGCTCCTATCGGAATTTCTGAGAGCAGAAAACCGCTAATGTATTACAGCGATAGTTACTATCAATCCAGTGCTATTCTAATTAAAAGAGAAGGGTACAAAGACAACGTATATAGGAATGTTTCTGAGCTTGTTATAGAAAGAGTAGGCGTGATAAAAAATGGCTTTGTTCATGAAATGTTTAGCCAGCTATTGCCCAATAAAGCGTTTGTTTTTTATGAGACCATGGATGAGAAGTTAGAAGGCTTGCTGAACAGCGAGGTTGACTACATCGTAATGAGTACGACGAACTTCAATCGAGAGCTGCTCAAAAGTAAGCACTTACTGCCAGTAGAGAAAGATGCGCTCATTGGAGATTTTTATACGGTAGATATCGCACTTGCGTTCCCTCGAAATGAATTAGGTGCACAGCTTGCTCCACTATTCAGTCAAGCGTTAAAAATGGTAGATACAAAAACAACATTAGCGAGATATGACTTACAGCCCGACTGGCGTTCAACATTGATTGCAGAAAAACGTTTTGCTAAACAAACTCAGTGGCTGTTTACCATTGGTATTGCCTTCATGGTTATAGTGAGCATGTACTTACATGTTCAATCCAACACAGACAACCTAACACGACTCAAAAATCGACGCGCGTTACATCGTAAGTATCACTCTGGGATTGGTGCCAACCAGACGTTAATCTATCTCGATGTGAACAACTTTAAAGCTATCAATGATACTTATGGCCATGAGGTTGGGGATGATGTTCTTGTGCATGTAGCTCAAAAAATCAGGAAAGTCTGGCGTGGTAGCTGTTATCGAATTGGGGGAGATGAATTCATTCTAGTGGGCGTAGTTAGACCTAAACATTTGCAGCCTACAATCAGCCAGTTATCCTCAGTGAGCTACCACAACATAAAACAGGATATTTCTCTTGATATCTCTGTCGCTATTGGGGTGTCCACCTCAAGAAATCGTTTCATGTCGTTAGAAAGCGCGATGGATGAAGCGGATAAGAAAATGTATTCCGACAAACAAAGTGATGGGCGAGAAGCATTTACTTTTAGCCAGCATAGGTAGGTATTTGCAGTAAGCGGATTCTTGCTGCTAGACCGAAATTGTTTAAGTGGTTAAAGCCTAAACACTTGATTCGGATGTGATGAAAATAACGCACATACGGCTTGCAATAGCATCATGTATGACTGATAATCCATCTCGCTCTTGGTTAACACTAAGAAAAAGAATCTATGGAGGCCCTGGTCCTCCCGCAACACTAACTCGTGAACTCGGTCAGGCCCGGAAGGGAGCAGCCGCAGCGGGCGACGTGTGTGCCGGGATGTGGCTGGGGTCTCCGCCCATTTGATGTTTGCAAAATAACTTAGCATAAATTGCAAAGTATTTAGCAAATTCGCACTATAAGTCAGCATAGTCTATATTTTGTTGTAGGTTTACAACGGAATGGCACGCCTGCTATGTATGACCAAACAAAAAAATCTTCTCACGTTCACAATATCTGCAAGTTTATGAGCTTGAAAAATGATGCTGTTGTTCGCACCCTCTCTATTTTAGAGTTCGATTTTTGTTTCCATCTCGAATATAACCCTGATGTTAAAGGGTACATATCTCAACCACACGGTTTTTATTACTACTTTAATGGTCGCAAGTGTCGTTATACGCCCGATTTCTTAGCCGATGATCATAAAGACCAGTCTACTCTTATTGAAATTAAGCACTCAAGCCAGATCTTAAAACCTAATTTTAGAGAACGATTCGCCGAAAAACAGCGGGCAGCACTAGAAGAGCAAGGAAAACGTCTTGTTTTGGTGACAGAAAAACAAATTCGCATTGACCCTATTTTTAGCAACCTCAAGCTATTACATCGTTATTCTGGTTTGCATACAGTCACAAAAGTTCAAAAGTCTGTTCTTGGCTTTATACAACGCAAACAAAAAGTGCAGTTACGCGAAGTATCTGAATACCTTGGACTATCTGAGCATGAGACGCTTATATCGACGCTCTGTTGGCTATCGTCAGGGAGAGTTAGAACAGATTTTAGAAGTTCTGATTTTGGTTTGAATAGCTACGTTTGGTGTTAGGTATGACGTCAGACTTTGATGACGTTTTTGGTTTTATTGATGAAATGGAAGCTTCTTCGCAAGAAGCTGAATTAGCAGCCCAAATACCTCGTGACTTATTTGAAGACGATGAATCGTATCTTCCTTCCATCGATACATATCCTGAAAAGACTCAACAAGAAGTATTACGTCGTCTTAAAGTCATTCAGTTTGCTGAAAAACGTCTAAAAGGAGGCTGGACAGAAAAAAATCTCGTACCAATTCTAGATATGGT
>NZ_MCWZ01000099.1 GCF_002877365.1 Vibrio sp. 10N.261.55.A7 | reverse complement strand
AACATGTGCTTCCTGCCCCTACTACGCTGATCCGATCAGCTCTGGGTAATTGTAATTATATATATTTGAATTACGTCACTTTACAACATTTGAAAACGTGATCAAAACAGATTCTCAACCATAAAATGAAACTAATGCTTTCTTTTTTAAAACTTAAGCTTATAAATGTGCAATGCCTTCAATAAACAGTCTTGACTTAGAGTGACCAAATAATGAAAAAGAATAAAATTGTAACGACTGAGGATATCCTTCTTAAACTATGCCAATCCGTTTCCGGCGTATTATCTTCCGCGACAGACACAAAGATCTCATACTCTGCAATGGTTCAAAAAATCAACAAAACCAGTTTAAAGCCTGATTTTGGTTGTTTTGTCCTTTTCGATGGTGGTTTTTCAGGCTTGGTCGTCATTAACTTTACGGCGAAAGCAGCGTTGGAAGTGTATACCAACTACATGAGAAACATGGGAATGCCAGAGGAAGAGCTGGCGGTACTGCATACCTCTGATGAAGTGGGTGACGTACTTGGCGAGCTGATGAACCAGCTTGTGGGTGACTTTACCAATAAAATTCGTAAAGAGCTGCAAACCAACATCACGCAAAACCAACCTAAAATGCTAGCACTGAACAAGCAGGTCATTTTGTCTGTCGACACCAACCTAGACAGGCCTCAGGCAAGGCGCGTAACCTTCTCTACTGCTGATAACAATATTTTCTACCTAGAACTTGCGATGGATAAAACAGAGTTTATTCAACTGGAAGAGTTTGAAGTCGTTGAAGACGAGTGCCCTGACTCTATTTTGGAAGCCACTCAAAATAGCGCAAAGGCTAAGAAAGAAAAAGCACAGTCGGTAGACAATGACATTGCCAACGACCTTCTTGATGAACTAGGTATTTAGTCACTTCTCCGGAAGTTAAGCTAAATACTGATCCAGTAAACAGCCACCTTAAATGACCGCGCTACTGTTCGTTGTTTAAGGTGGATTCGACACTCCAAACTCTTTCTTCGACTCCTCATAAACCTAAGAGCACCAACCTAGGCGTATCAACGACCTAAATCAGCCTTTCTTATTAGTATTATTATCAAGGATATTCAATTTCTAGTCATAAAAAGGTAATATGTCTGACTTTGAAAAAATCGCCTCGACCTTGTTAAATATCGATGAATAAACAGAAAGCATTAAAGAAAATTGCTAAGTGCCTAGAACTAGGTAACTCAGCAAACGTAAATGAAGCCGCCAATGCCATCAAAATGGCACACAGCCTAATGCTCAAATACGGTCTTGATAAAGACGACATTGAATTTATCAAGATGGGCAAAACGCAGTCATCTCATTTACTCCCTGCCAATATCAGTTCAACTTTACTACGCGTGATTCGCGGTATTAACACAAAGTTTGGCGTTGAAGCCGTGCTTTTGAATCACAAAGGACTCAAAAGAGTCGAGTTTATTGGAGAAGCTGACCGCGCAATATTCGCCGCTTTTGCATTTGATATCATCTATCGTGAAATGAATGAACATACGGGTCAATTTAGAAACAGTTTTTCAGGAAGCGGAACACCTTCGGCGGAAGTCACACGACGAGTCAATTCTTTCGTATCCGGTTGGGTAGAAGGTGCATTAGAAAAACTGCCCGTTATCACCCCTGATGACGAGTCAAACAACAAGATCAATAACTACATCGACAAAGAGTTCGAGAATATCGATAGAGAAACATTTAAACAGCAGTTAAGAGAAGCAATGAAAAACCTCACTGCCGATTATGAAGTTGGGCTAAAGAAGGGGCGAAAAATATCCGTCAATCGTCCTATTGATGGCGCGCAGGCACCGAAAAAGCTTCGTTAACTTCATCGATTCAAATGAGCAGATAGACGCTGCTCATTTACTCGATAATAGTTCCATCGGTCAGTACAAGTTTTTCAGTTTCAACTAATCTTATAGTACTCTTGCAATTCTAACGTATTAATGACCAAAGGAATGTATCTATTTTGAAACGGCTCGCCGTACTCTCTATTTTGTTTTCTAGCCTAGCCTTTGGAACGAGCATTCCCGAACTCACCCCTCTTGCTGAAAAAGCGGATCCGAAGGCGCAATTTGAACTCGCGACACTTTACCAATCCCCTTCCCCTGACCAAGATATCGACCAAGCTTTCTATTGGTATCAAGAAGCGGCGAACCTAGGCCACACTGAAGCTCAATTCGCTCTAGCCACTTTTTATGTCGAAGGAATCAGTACAGAGCCCGATCTTGCAAAAGGTCTATTCTGGCTGACCAAGCTTGCTCTAGCGGGAAATATAGAAGCGCAATTAGCCATTGCGGAAATTTACGAAAAACAGAAACAGTCTCCAGAAAACCTTGATATGGCTGAACTCTGGTATTCCATCGCGCAACCCAATAGTGAATTAGCCGAGGATGGCTACGGTCGTGTATTGGAAGCTAAGTTCAATCAGCGCAAAGCTCAGCAGGTATCATCTCTCGATCAACTTGATATTGCATTTGAGTCTGAAGAGCTTTCAGAGACTCCCCTACAAGCCAGCGACCACGCAGCTTCGGACAGAACAATCCCAAGCTACCTTTTCGTCATCGCTATTATCATCATCGTGGCGTGTATTTCCTTTTTTCTTAAAAGGAAGCAACGTAAGAAGCTACGTAAGAAACAAGCAAGCGATACTAGCCAAAAGAGCAATCTAGAAGGGACGATAAAGTTTCAGTCCACCACAATTAAAAAACAAAAGCGTCAACTTGAAACACTGTTTAGACAAGTGAAAAAACTCCAGCAAATGAGCACGCCGGAACCTGAAGAACAAAAACTTGCCATCGCATGTGCGATGTTTGGCTTTAGAGTGACGCAAATACCAGACCAAAAACAGATAAAGGTGCGTTACAAGCAGCTTTCAAAGCTATACCACCCCGACTTAAGTGGTAGTGACGAAGAAATGAAACGATTGAATAGTTCGTTGAAAATAATCATCGCGAAGATAAAACAGAAATAGCCAAATGATAACAAATTGTTACATTATCCATTCACACTAAAAGTGTACATACCTAAGAAATTTAAGGCGGCGCAAGCGATTACCCTCTCACGAATGTAACAAAGAATTAACTTTCACGCCCTGTCTATGTCATAATAACCTGCAAAGATAGAAAGTAAGCCTAATCCAATAGGAGAAATAAATGTTCAGCTCTGAAGGTACTTGTGACTGGTGTAAAAAACCAAGTGTACTCACCCAATTGAAATATGTTGACGGTAAATCTCATCACTCTTGTGAAGACTGCTACGAACTAGCGTCTTTAGATGTACGCCAATTCAATATTGCTGAACTGCGGCATATCGAACAGCAAAGTGTTCATTGCTAGTTTACTTTACTCTGCCACTCCCTATTAAAAGCCACTTAGATGTGGTTTTTTTGTGCCTGAATTTCCTTTCCTACTCGCTGATTCGGCGCTAAAAAGACTCAAATACCTAATCAAACTCACATTTTGTTCAATATAGCGCCAATTTCTACTTGATCCTTATCCAGATAACAACTACTGTATAGACATACAGTATGTATAAAAGGACAGTAGATATGTTGCAAGAACAAAGAAATCATTACTCAAAATTCAATACATTAGCGCAGCCAACTACAGCGATGGCGATCGATGAATCTGTTATGTCACGACTTTCAGGTTTATCGAATACAAAGCAATGGATTTTATTTACTTCTGATTGTCCTCGTCCTGATTTTGAACAGTTTTCATCATTTAAGGTTAGCTGTAACAAGATCATACATATGAAAGCCTCTCAATCGATGTCTGAAATAGAGACTGTCACTAAGGCCATTGAGTCTGGTAATGCGAGTGCTGTTATTGCTTCTACAAATATCGATTTAGTTAATCAGTCTTTACTACGTGCTCTAGCCTCTCGACACAATTGCGAAGTATTTTTTATTGAAGGTAAGGGTCATCAGGTCCACTAATTTAGTTTCTCGCCTTTTCACTTTTTAGCCTCATTGACTGGGGCTTTTTCTTTTCTAGTTGTTCAAAACGCTAACTCCCTTTCATTTAAGCAATCGTTTGCCTTTTTGGTGGCTAGAGGGAAAAGTTCTGGTATGATGCTTGCCATATTCACTATCTAAGCTCGTGACTACCTACACACTTAGATGCTTTCTCAATGTGACGTTTAAAAAATAGGAATGTCTAATGAGCCTTGCTGATCAAGTCTTAGCCGTCAATGACGATTTACCAATCCGTACCAATAAACCCGTTCATAGTGGCAAAGTCCGCTCAGTTTATTGGTTAACTGAAGAAGACAGCCAACGCTTGATTCAAGAAAAGGGTTACGATGTCGCTTCCGATGCACCTTTAGCGATTATGGTGATCAGCGATCGTATCTCTGCGTTTGATTGTATTTGGCATGCTGAAGGCAATCTGAAGGGCGTTCCAGGTAAAGGGGCTGCCCTTAACGCTATCTCTAATCACTGGTTTGATCTTTTTAAACAAAACGGTCTAGCGGATAGCCATATTCTTGATATCCCTCACCCATTTGTTTGGATAGTTCAAAAAGCCAAGCCTGTGATGATCGAAGCTATTTGTCGTAATTACATCACGGGTTCAATGTGGCGTGCTTACGAAAAGGGAGAAAGAGAGTTTTGTGGTATCGAGTTACCTGAAGGGCTAGAGAAAGATAAGGTACTGCCTGAACTTCTCATTACACCGTCAACAAAAGGTATTCTAAAAGGTATTCCAGGCGTTCCTGAAGCCGATGACGTCAACATTTCTCGTAAGAACATTGAAGATAGCTACGCTGCCTTTAACTTCTCGAGTGCTGACGATATCAACACATACGAAAAACTCTTAAAAGAAGGCTTCTCCGTTATTAGCAACGCGCTGTCTAAAGTAGAGCAAACGTTCGTTGATACTAAGTTCGAATTTGGATACGTCAATGACGCGGCAGGCAACGAAAAGCTCATATACATGGATGAAGTCGGTACTCCTGATTCATCACGTATTTGGGACACGAAAGAATACCAAACAGGCAACATCGTCGAAAATTCAAAAGAAGGTTTCCGTCAGTTCTTGCTCGCTCATTTCCCTGACCCAGACATTCTTCTAAACAAAGAAAGAATGCCAGAAAGAGAAGCATTGGCTCGCGATAATGCTTTGCCACTTGATGCATTAATGGACATTTCTAAAACGTACATTAATATCGCAGAAAAAATCACAGGCAAAGCGATTCATTTAAGCGCTAATCCTAAGCAAGAAATTATCGACGTACTACGCCAACAATACGATTTGATTGATTAATATTATCCAAAAGCAAACTGACTCTTAGGAAACCATTTCCGTCTATTTAGCAAACAAAAAAACGCCAGCTTCAAGCTGGCGTCTTTATTTGCTCTGAAAATCAGATGAGCATATTCCGATTTGTGACGATTAAATCTTGAAGCGTTGAATTTCTTGCTGAAGCTCATCTGACAACTGCGAAAGTTCAGATGCTTGTGACGCGGCTTGCTGTGCTTCTGAAGATAACTCGTTTGAAACATCACGGATACCCATGGTGTTGCGAGAGATATCTGAGGTCACCGTTGCTTGTTCTTCTGCTGCAGAAGCAATTTGTGTCGCCATATCGCTAATCATTTTCACAGAATCTTGAATCTCTCCAAGACTAATCGCCGCTAAGTTAGCGTCTTCAACACTTGTCGTCGCTAACTCTCTGCTGTGGTTCATGATGCTCACGGCTTTAGTTGTTGTCACTTGCAGCGTATCAATCATCGTTTGAATCTCGGTCGTCGACGCGTGAGTACGTTGGCTAAGAACGCGAACCTCATCAGCTACGACAGCAAAACCACGACCTTGCTCTCCAGCACGGGCAGCTTCGATTGCCGCGTTAAGTGCTAACAGGTTCGTTTGTTCAGCAACACCTTGGATCGTTGCAATAATAGAGTGGATACTATTTGCATGCAGTTCTAATTCTTGCATGATTTCCGTTGCTGCCTGTACTTCAGACTCTAAGCTGTTGATCGAGTTATGAGTTTGAGTCACACGCTCACTGCCATTCAAACAGGCCGATACTGCTTGTTCAGACTGTTGTGCAGTATGCTCTGCATTGCCAGCAACCTCCTGAGTCGCTGCTCCCATTTGGTCAATCGCCGTTGCCACCATGTTGATGTCGTCTTGTTGTGCAACAATGCGTTCGCTGCGAACGGTCGATTGTGTCAACGTATGTTTGGCCTGGTCAGCAAGAGACGTGGAAACATTGCTCAGCCTTAGTACAACTTGATGCGTATTTGCCACAAAGGTATTGAAGTCTTTCGCAATTTTACCCACCTCATCATCGTAACGTGGTGTAATTCTTTGTGTTAAATCCGCCTCTCCGCTGGCAATATTTTCCATTGCATCAGCAACTCTGCCAAGATCTTTGAATAAGAAATTCACGATAAGCGATACAGCAAACGCAACGAAACAGACGACTAATACAGCCG
>NZ_MCWZ01000098.1 GCF_002877365.1 Vibrio sp. 10N.261.55.A7 | reverse complement strand
TTTTCAAATGTTGTAAAGTGACGTAATTCAAATATATATAATTACAATTACCCAGAGCTGATCGGATCAGCGTAGTAGGGGCAGGAAGCACATGTTACCAAGACTTCAATCTCAAACTGATGTCGACCCAGTCGTACTCAGCTATCTCAAAGAACTCGAGCAATCAGGCTTTACCGGCGACATTGAATCGCAATACGCCAGTCGTTTAGCCGTTGCTACAGACAACAGTGTCTATCAACAGTTACCTCAATCCGTTGTACACCCAAGAACCACTCAAGATGTATCTCTTATAGGTAAGATTAGCTCAAAACCGGAATATGAGCGCATTACCTTTTCTCCGCGTGGTGGTGGCACGGGTACAAACGGTCAGTCATTGACCAAAGGTATCGTGGTTGATTTGTCTCGATACATGAATGAGGTCCTGGAAATTAACGAATCTGAAGGTTGGGTTCGTGTTCAAACTGGCGTAGTAAAAGATCAACTTAATGATGCGGTTCGTCCGTTTGGCTATTTCTTCTCGCCTGACCTCTCAACCAGTAATCGTGCAACATTGGGTGGCATGGTCAACACCGATGCGTCAGGCCAGGGCTCACTTAAGTATGGTAAGACTTCAGATCACGTTTTATCTCTTCAAGCGGTTTTCTCTGACGGTAGCATACTTGAATCGGATCTCTCTCATGGCCGACCAGAAGCTCAAACACAAGCTGCTACTGCGTTAGAAGCGACAGAACAAGTATGTCGCGACAACCGTGAACAAATATTAGATAAATTCCCCCCATTAAATCGATTCTTAACAGGGTACGATTTAAAGAATGCCATCGATGACAACGATGAATTCGACTTTACACGTGTGTTGTGTGGGGCAGAAGGCTCTTTGGCTTTTATCACTGAAGCCAAGCTAAACCTCACACCGATTCCGAAAGCCAGAACGCTCGTTAACGTGAAGTATTCGAGTTTTGATGCGGCGCTACGAAA
Organism: Vibrio sp. 10N.261.55.A7; assembly: GCF_002877365.1. GTDB lineage: Bacteria > Pseudomonadota > Gammaproteobacteria > Enterobacterales > Vibrionaceae > Vibrio. The sequence goes on along the minus strand of NZ_MCWZ01000098.1, from coordinate 3,747 downwards.
TGCGCCCTTTATGGTTGAGGCGAATGCTTTATCAGTAGAAACGGTCGATTCACGTGTTCTTAATCTGGCGAAACAGGACATCGTTTGGCATACCGTGAGCGACCTTTTACGTGACGTTCCGAACAAAGAAATGTTAGGGATAAACATCATAGAGTTTGCGGGAAGTGATGTAGAGTCAGTTTCAGCACAGGTCAAGTCGCTGACCGATCAGATAGACCAGATGATCCTAAACGATGAAGCTGGAATCATTGGTTTCCAAGTATGCAGTGACTTGGCTGGTATCAACAAAATATACAACATGCGTAAAAAAGCGGTTGGGCTACTTGGCGCCGCTAAAGGCAAAGCCAAGCCTGTCGCATTTGCGGAAGACACATGTGTACCGCCAGAGAACCTAGCAGACTTCATTGCTGAGTTCAGACAACTGCTTGATGAGCACAAACTCAATTACGGCATGTTTGGTCACGTTGATGCCGGCGTACTGCACGTAAGGCCCGCCCTTGATTTATGCGACCCCGAGCAAGAAAAGCTGATGCATCTGGTGTCGGATCAGGTCGTTAAGCTAGTGGCAAAATATGGTGGCTTAATGTGGGGCGAGCACGGTAAAGGTTACCGCTCTGAATACGGGCCAGAGTTCTTTGGTGAAGCTTTGTTTAAAGAGCTTCGTCGAGTGAAGAGAGCGTGTGATCCGTTCAATAAAATGAACCCAGGTAAGGTCTGTACGCCTCTAGATAGCCAAGCTGAACTCGTTAAAGTTTCTGATGTTAAGCGTGGCTACTTTGATCGCCAAATTGATGTCGAGGTTCGTGATAGCTTTAAGCAGGCGATGGAGTGCAATGGTAACGGATTGTGTTTCAACTACGACACCGCCTCACCAATGTGCCCTTCGATGAAAGTGACGGCTGATAGGCGTCATTCCCCTAAAGGTCGAGCAGGGCTCGTGAGAGAGTGGCTACGTCAACTGACTGAGCAAGGCATCGACATATTAGATGTTGAACAGCAAACGCTAACTGGAAAACTTAGCATTAAGTCGTTAATAGAGCGCGTAAGAAATCGTGTCAACAAGCGCCATGAATACGATTTTTCTCATGAAGTGTATGAGGCGATGAATGGTTGTTTGGCCTGTAAAGCGTGTGCAAGTCAATGCCCTATAAAGGTCGATGTACCGAGCTTTCGATCTCGCTTCTTAAATCTTTATCACACACGATATCAGCGCCCAGCAAAAGACTATTTGGTCGCGAATATTGAAACGATGCTGCCGCTAATGGCAAAAGCGCCTAAAATGGTGAATGCCGTCATCAAACAGCCGTGGGTTCAGACGCTAACGGAAAAAAGTGTTGGATATGTCGATACACCTCTGATGTCGGTACCAACGTTAGCTTCAAGACTCGATAAGTCGCATAAGTTTGATCTGCAATACTTAGCCGGATTGTCTAAAGAAGATAAAGAAAATCATGTGCTTGTTGTGCAAGACCCGTTCACCAGTTACTACGATGCGGAAGTAGTTGCGGATTTTATGACGCTCGTGTCTAAACTGGGGAAAACGCCAATTTTGTTGCCATTTAAACCGAATGGTAAGGCGCAACACATCAAAGGCTTCTTACAGCAATTTGCGTCTAGTGCGAAGAATACCGCAACATTTCTCTCTATGGTGTCTGATCTTGATATCCCATTGGTGGGTGTCGACCCAGCTTTGGTTCTTTGTTACCGAGATGAATACACGGAGGTGCTCGGCAAAGAACGTGGTGATTTTGATGTACTGACGGTGCATGAATGGCTGTTGCCGCGTTTGTCTGACTTTAAGACGAATGCTTCTTCCTCCAACACCCCTTGGTATTTGCTTGCGCACTGTACCGAAAAGACCAAGATGCCAAACGCAGAAAAAGAGTGGGGCGAGATCTTTACCCATTTTGGCTCAGTGTTGAATACCGTTCCTGTCGGTTGCTGCGGAATGGCAGGTACGTTTGGCCACGAGAAAGATAAGCTGGAGATGTCTAGAGATATCTACCAGTTAAGCTGGAAGCCTAGAATGGAAGAGTTACCCGCAGAACGATGCTTAGTGACGGGCTATTCTTGTCGTAGCCAAGTAAAGCGGTTTGAGCAGGAAAAAGTGAAGCATCCTTTACAAGCGCTTCTAGAACTTGTTTAGAACTAGATAGATTTACTACTGATTCTGGAACCGTTCGCCAAAATAGCTCAAGTGATGATCTTGGGCTATTTTTATTTGGATGAAGCGGGACTTTATTCAGTTACGTTACTATCTGAACCGTGAGATTTTGAAATGCCAGGTAAGGAGTTGATGCGCAAATGGAAAAGCTAGAACTTAAAATCCCCCCCGTCGCTGTTTTTCTCATTGTGGTTCTAATGATGAGTTACATGGCTAAAAATATGCAGTTTGCAGGCGTTCATTTTCCATTCTCAGGACTCGTCTTACTGGCATGTTTAGCGCTTTCCTCTTTCATTGCTCTCTCAGGCGTGCGGGAGTTCCGACGCGCAGAGACTACCGTTAATCCAGTGAAACCTGATACAGCCACTACCGTTGTCGATAGCGGAGTGTTTTCTCGTACACGTAACCCAATGTACCTTGGCCTGTTTATCTGCTTATTCGGGATTGGATATTGGCTGCAAAATGGCTTGAGCCTTCTTATGAGTTTTAGCTTTATTTGGTACATGAATCGATTTCAAATATCGGTGGAAGAGCGCGCGTTAGAGAAACGGTTTGGGATGGCGTATGTAGATTACAAACAGCGGGTTAGGCGCTGGATATAGCGATAATTTGCATGTGAATAGCGCCAGAAAATAAAACACCCGCTCAATAGTTTGAGCGGGTGTTTAGAATGCTATTTGAGAAACCAAATACTAAAGAGAACGTCTACATGCGTATGACAACTCTTTTAAGATAGCTTTTACTATAAAACTTTATGCAGCCGCTGCAAATTGAGCGAGAAACATCTCTTTGCGTTCATTGAAGCGGTTAACTAAATCATCGACTGACTCTTGATTGTAAGGCTTCAAGCCACTTGCCACCATTCTCTTAACGCCTTTTCCAACGATGGCACCGTCTTCTTTGAAATCAAAGTTCAAAGTCACGATACCGCGCTTACCATCAACATCAAATGTTGCACCGGTAAAGTCAACTTCAGGGTGAGTCAGGTCAAGACGGTCAAATTCAACTTCCATGCTTTCATAAATAACTAGTGGACGCTGACAGTTGATCATCATCTGCTGCTCTTCCATTAATGGCACCATGATGTGCGGAAAGTTCATACCAGAGAATTGAACATAGTTAGTCACGACGTGTTCGATAAACTCGGCATTGTGGCTAGTCTCACCTTCACGATTCATGTGAAGGTACTCTTTCCCTTTCTCGTCAACCAATGCGCTTTCTTTCTCACACTTGTTCTCAACGCTTAATTCAATACCGTCGTTAACCATGCCCGAGAAGTCAAAACGCATCTTCTTGCTGATGCCTTCTTTTTGAAGAAGAACCGCAAATAGCAGATCGCCAGGCACGCAAAAGCGTTTGTTGTCTTCATCATGGATAGGGTTAAAGTCGCCCGCAATTTTTTTAGCAAAGTGGCTTGCTTGTTCGCGAGTGAAGGTAAATTTCTGGTCTTGCGTTGAAACAAAAGGAGTAAGAAACATAATCTATCATTGGTAGTAAAAACTGCGGGCTATTATATAGGAAAACGGTGGTTAAATTGGTCTATCCAGTGTAAGTCTATGTAAATTCAATGAGTTACCCGAAAA
>NZ_MCWZ01000097.1 GCF_002877365.1 Vibrio sp. 10N.261.55.A7 | reverse complement strand
TACAAGATAGATTTATGGCGGATAATAATCATCAATCTGGTGAATTTGAAGCACTTTTACACTGATAATCCATTGTTTTCGCGTGATCATCGTGACGATTCAGTCAATGCGCCTCCATTCAATGGCTAGATTGAGCAATAATCGCTCGAATATGTAAGAAATATCAGATAAACAGCAGAACAGATTTTCGTATAAAATTCATTTAAGTATAATGCGCCTAATTTGTATTAATTAACGATCGAGTAATTTCTCATTGTGACGGACTCCAGAATGAACAACGATATTGAAAAAGACTTCAACCTAGGCGGTAGTGTTGAGAAAGCACTGTCAGGCGATTACGAATTGAAAGTAGGTGAAGTTTTAAGAGAGGCAGGGTCTATGACTCTTAAGCACTTTCTTTCGTTCTCACCCGCTGTCATGATCCTGTTGATTGCGCAATTAGCCATTTTTTATATCGCGCTTAAGCTGCAGCTAGGCGACCCTTCGGTCATACTCGATATCTTTAATAGCCCAGATAGCTTTAATGAATCTATGGTTCAGGCGATCTTCGTGGCAAACTTTAGCTATGAGGTAGTCAGCGCGCCTATCTATGCAGGGATATGTCTAATGGCTATGAGTCATACCGCTGGATTAAACACTAAGCTGCGTCATATTGGCAAAGGTCTGCAATTTACTGTTCCCGTTATCATCACAACGCTTGCGAGCCTAATTCTGCAAGGTGTCGCGGGTGCATTTCTACCACTCGTTTCCCTTTACCTATCACTTGCTTTTAGTAACTCGATATTACTGATTTGTGAGAAACGCCTGTCTCCATTCCAAGCTCTTTGGCTTTCGTTGCGTGGCGTGAATAAGAAAATATTCTCTATTGCAGTTATCTATATCGTCGTCACGATGCTTTTTGTGGCCGCGGCGGTTTTCTATGGCGTAGGTCTAATCTTCGTACTGCCGCTCTTTTTCCATGTCAAAGGAATTATTTACCGCAATATGTTTGGTATTCGATTGAAGGTCGTCGCGTCTGACACTTCTGGTTCTGATGATGATAATCCCCCGAGTAACGATGACCACGATAAAAACTCGAAGGTTTTCAATGCATAAAAAGCTAATATTCTCAGCGGTTCCGATTGTTGCTCTATCAAGTACGTTAATTTGGTTGGGCAGTGATCGTAGCTCTAGCCTAGAAACACAGCCAGCTGAAACAAGCAACGACGCACAGCGTGTCGTTGAAGTTAAAGCAAAAAAAATCAGTGACGCTCCAGATTTTTCTGCCATAACGGACGTACAAGAAAAGAAAACCACGTTTTTTGAGTACTTGAAGCCCGGTGTTGCTCGAGAAAACGAGCGTATTATCAAAGAGAGAGGGCGGGTAGAACTGATTCAATCTCGATTTAACACAGGTGAACTCACTGATGAAGATCAATCGTACGCGGAAAGATTAGCAAACCTATATCACATTGAAGTAAGTGCGGAAGGAATAAATTCGAAATGGATAGACGATATGCTTCGTCGTGTCGATGTATTGCCTGAAGCATTAGTGCTAACCCAAGCAGCTAAAGAATCAGGGTGGGGAACCTCTCGCTTTGCCACTGAAGCCAACAATTATTTCGGCCAGTGGTGTTATAGTGCTGGCTGTGGTGTTATTCCACAGCAAAGACAAGAAGGCATGACTCACGAAGTCGCTAAATTCAGTTCTGTTCAAGAATCGATACATCGTTATTTTATGAATGTTAATCGAAATCGAGCTTATCAAGAGCTAAGAGACATTCGACATGAACTTCATGTTAATAACCAAGACCTCCTTAACAATGAAGCTGCAATTGAGCTTGCCAATGGGCTGATCCGCTACTCTGAGCGCGGCCAACCTTACGTCGATGAAATTCAGAACATGATTCGCTTTAACCAATCGTTTTGGTCCAAATAAAAGAAGTATTATGAATAGACTATCCTCTGCTTTACTCGCGGCTGCAGTACTAGTTTTTGCCGTACCCGCTACCGCTCAAGAGTATCGATTCACGTACTCTAAGCTCTATACTCAAATGAAGAACAATGCCAAAGAAGGGCATGAGGACGTAAAAGTTTCGTTCTTTTTCATTAATAGAGAAACACGCCAACTGTGTCATATTGAAAAAGCATGGATGGAAAAAGAAGAACACTATGAAGAACTCAACTCATCGCCGACGAATGAGTTGCTAGTGCCGCTTGATAGCAACCTTCGAAATGCCAACCCACTTGTTTATGTGCATACGCAAAATGATATCCAATGCGATTTTTCAATGGTTGTAATGACGAAAGAACCACTAAGTGGTACATTAGGCTACAAAGATATTGAACATTACCCGCAGCAAATGAAAAGCCTTTTAGATGATTTAGGCGGTATGTTTTCCAGCTGGTTCTCTCCTGATGTTGAAGGGTTAACAATGGAATTTTCAAATAATTATAATGGAACCATTGAACGTTCCAGCGGTGAAATAATCCCAATAGAAGATGGGGTAGCCACGGTGCTCCTTAGCGATCTTTCACAAGATGAATCAATCACTCTTCCTCAAGAAACCGTTCGAGTTTTACCTTATATCCCTAAAGCACAATAAACACATTTTAGGACGGTACACATCATTTAAA
>NZ_MCWZ01000096.1 GCF_002877365.1 Vibrio sp. 10N.261.55.A7 | reverse complement strand
CTTGAGTCAGCAGTTCGTTTTGCGTGAACACTAAACTCATGTTGATATTGATCGGCTCGACTGTCGCGGCAGACTCCGGTTGTTCCGCTTGTCCACAGCCGACCAGCAGAGCTGCTGCCGTGATTACCGTTCCTATTAGCTTTTTCATTTCTCGTCACCTTATAATGGCTATTTATTGTTTGAGTATAATGGGTGGTACTAAGTTGCGTAGAGTATGCAAAGTAATTATTACATTCATATGAACATTTACATTGTCAATTTGAACACTAAGCCATTTCAAGACACAAGAGTGAGAATTAGCTCTCACTATCGGCTCAAATACATAAGATATGCGTATATTATGGTCTATTGTCTCATTTCGAGAACAGCGCTCGCATTATCATAAAAATGCAATAAACCCGATATATTGTCGCTTTAATTTTCAAATGAACATTAAGAGAAAACTATGATCACAGGACACCGCGGTGCCGCTACGCTAGCGCCAGAAAACACATTGGCCAGTATTGAAGCCGCCGCTAAAGCAGGCGCAAGTTGGGTTGAGATTGACACTCAACTCAGCGCAGACAATGTGCCTGTTGTTTTCCACGATAAGACCGTCAACCGCTGCACGAATGGCAAAGGAAGGATCTCGGATTTGGACATTGCAACATTGAAGTCGCTTGATGCAGGCAGTTGGTTTAGTGAAGACTTTGTTGGCGAAGCGATTCCAACGTTGGAAGAAGCGCTCGATAAATGTGTAGAGCTTGATTTAACACTTAACCTAGAGCTCAAGACCTATGACGACAAAACGATCACAGACTTAGTTGAACAGGTCGTTGCTTTAGTAAAACGTAAGCACTACCCAATCGACAAACTGCTATTTTCTAGCTTTAGTAAAGAGGCACTGACGATCTGCCAATCGATCATGCCAGAAGTAAAACGCGGCTTTATTTGTGAAGTTTGGAACGACGCAAGCCTAGACTCAATCGCTCCGCTGGATTGCTTTAGCGTTCATATCGACCATCAGATACTGGATGCTTCAATCGCGAAGCAGATTAAGGATGCAGGACTGATTCTAAAAATCTGGACGTTAAACGCGCCAGAAAAAGCAGAGAAATTTCGCCAGTTAGGCGTTGATTACATCATCACGGATATGCCGAACAAATTTTAAAGAGCCCTCAATGGAATTGAATGACCGTCAAAAGCAGATACTCTCTACACTGAAAGCGAATCAAGATGTACAGATCGATCACCTCGCTGATTTGTTCTCGGTGACAACCCAAACGATTCGCCGCGATGTTAACCATTTGTGTGAGCAAGGATTGGCTCGTCGAGTGCATGGTGGCGTCAGTTTACCGGCCACGCTCACCAACACCAGTTATCGTTTTCGATCGGAAGTGGAATCAAATACCAAAGATCACATTGCTATCGCCGTTGCCGATGCCATTCCTGATGGTTCGACAGTTATGATGGGGATAGGTACAACGGTCACTCGAATTGCTCAGTATTTGCTCACAAAATCCGCCCTACGCGTTATCACGAACAACTTACAAGTGGCAAAGATTCTCGAAGCGAACGAATCAATTGAGGTATACATGGCGGGTGGCTTGCTAAGACGAGAGCATCAAGACTTAGTTGGGAATAGCGTATTGAATTTCTTTGCCGGTTTTGAAGCCGATATCGGCATTGTCGGTTGTGGTTCGGTCACTGACAGTCAATTTTCAATGGAGCACGAGCAACTGGAAGCCGATCTGTCGCAATCGATCATTCGTAATAGTCGACAAAGCTGGCTCGTCGCTGATGCAAGTAAATGGGGGCGATTCGCCGCAGTGAAGGTGGCCCATTTGTCTGACTTTGAGCGTATTTACACGAATAAAAGTCAACTGCCAGACGATCTGAATGTTCAGTTCATTCAAGATCATTAGCTTTGATTTAGTTTGAATGACTCGACACAGCACACAGCAAATAGCCCCTTATCAATTTAAGGGGCTGTTTTCGTTAAGGCTCTGACAGATCTTAAACGCATCCTACTACTCTGCATCAGGCTGATTCTCAGGCGCGGCGGCAATGAAGGCTGGATGGTGTTCTAAAGAGTCGACAATGCGCCCTATCGTTGGGTAAGACGCTAAATCGAGGCCAAAGCGTTTGGCATTATAAATCTGAGGAATCAAGCACACATCGACGAGCGTAATCGTATCCCCAACACAGTATCGACCACTCACCGCCACAAGCTTCTTCTCTAGCGCAGTGAAACCGACCGTCATCCAGTGTTGTGTCCAGTCGAGTTTTTGATTCTCGTCGGTGTCGAAATTCTTGGTTAAGTACTGCATAACCCGAAGATTGTTGATCGGGTGAACATCAATCGCGATGTCTTGCGCCAGTGACTTTACGAGATACCGAATTTTGACGTCTGTCGGTGTGATTTCAACCTCAGGGTAATATTCGTCGAGATAATCAATGATCGCCAAAGACTGGTTGAGCTGCACATCACCATCCACCAGCACCGGTACCAGCTCATTAGGGTTGATACTCTTAAAATGTTCCGCGTGTTGCTCTCCCCCGTTCTTAACCAAGTGTACCGAACGGTGCTGATACTCAATGCCTTTCAAATTCAGCGCAATCCTGACTCGGTAAGCCGCAGAGGAGCGCCAATAACCGTAAAGAATCGTTTCCGACATTTTACCCACCTAGCTATGTTTCATTGAATGAGTAACGCACCACTTGTTGATCGATGCTGCCAAAAATACTCTCGCCACTGCCGTTAAGCATTTCCATTTTGATTGTGTCTCCAAATCGCATAAAGGCCGTGCTGGGCTTTCCATCACGAATGGTTTCAATCATACGAACCTCTGCAATGCACGAGTAGCCAACACCGCCTTCTGAAATCGCAGTGCCAAACTCGGTGCCTTGCTTATTGGACACCGTACCAGAGCCAATGATCGCCCCTGCTGATAACGGTCGCGATTTCGCCGCATGAATCACGAGCTCGGCAAAATCAAACGTCATATCCACGCCAGCATTTGGATTGCCGAACAACGCCCCATTGTAGGTTGAGCGCAATGGCAGGTGAACCTTATTGCTTTGCCATGCATCGCCCAATTCATCGGGCGTGACAGCCACTGGCGAAAACACCGACGAGGGTTTGGATTGGAAAAAACCAAAACCTTTACCAAGCTCTCCAGGTATTAAGCCACGCAACGAGACGTCATTCACCAGCATCAAAAGCTGAATAGAGTGACTCGCCGATTCATAGTCACAACCCATTGGCACATCGCCAGTGATGATGGCGACCTCACCCTCAAAATCTATGCCCCACTTTTCACTGCCGAGTGGAATATCATCTCTTGGCCCAATAAACGCGTCCGATCCTCCTTGATACATCAAAGGGTCTGTCCAGAAACTTGCCGGCATTTCCGCGCCTCGCGCTTTACGAACAAGCTCTACATGATTGACATACGCTGAACCATCCGCCCATTGAAACGCACGAGGTAACGGAGATTCGCACTCATCTTGTTCAAATGGCTGCTCACCGGCTAATACGCCTGTATTAAGCGCCAAATACACTTCTTCCAAACGAGGTTTCAGCGGCGCCCAATTGTCTAACGCTTGCTGCATAGTCGACGCGATATCGTTTACAGAGACACACCGTGAAAGATCTCGACTGACGACCACTAGTGCCCCATCTCGAGTCCCGTTTTTAAGCGTTGCTAATTTCATTCTATTTCCTTATTCATGATGCTATCCGCACTCATCCAATGCCATTGTTATTGAGAAACAAAAGTTAATGAGAAACAAATCGGACTAGCCTTTCCAACTGTACACGTACTCTTTATTTTCAACTTGTTGCGCCTCTTGAGAAAAACTGAGCGCATTGCGAGTATCGATCATCACAGCGACTTCATCGGTGAATTTCTTTTTGTACTCTCTGCCCGCCTGGAAGGCTTTAGGGTGAGGGCCATGAGTGAAGCCTGCAGGGTGAAACGTCACCATTCCTGCTTCAATGTTGTCTCGGCTAAAGAAATCGCCTGCGTGGTAAAACAGCACTTCATCGTAATCGTCATTGTTATGATAGAACGGCACTTTAAGTGCACCAGGATCGCTCTCTATCGGTCTTGGCACAAACGTACACACCACAAACCCTGAGCCAACAAACGTGGTGTGAGCCGACGGTGGAAGGTGGTAACGATGCGACATCAATGGGCGAATATCACGCCAGTTGAGCTTCACCACTGAGAGATCCCCATGCCATCCAACTGCGTCGAGTGGGTTGAATGGATACGTGATCACGCTGACTTGGTCGTGTCGTTTCATTTGAACTTGCGTCGATTGTTCCGAGTATTGGGCTTTAAAATGATCATTAATGGACGGTACTTCAAGCACTGCAGGATCAAACACCGCATGATTGCCCACCAGCCCTTTTTCAGGCAGAGAGTACGCCGAGCCTGTATTTTCAACCATCAGAACAAACATCTCACCTTTGGGCTCCAGCCGCCAATTGGTGGAACGAGGAATCATGACATAATCACCTTCACTCACGGATAAATGCCCATAATCGCAAAAGAGATCCGCCTCACCTTGATGAATGAAAAGCAGTTCGTCTCCATCGGCATTGCGCACTAAAAAGTCCATGTTGTCACGCAGCTTCCAAATGCGAATCTTGCAATCGGCGTTGTGCAACAAATTTGGTACAGACCAAGGCGATATATGCGCGGCTTTTTCTACAAGATTAAAGTTGAAGGCGCGTGGTCGTAGTTCGCCTTCCCATTCACTCCAACCCGTCGGAGCGTGTTGATGATGAAAGTGCGCTGCGGGGCCAAAAAAGCCTTCTCGACCCGCTTCGCGCTCATAAATGGCTTCTTCTGGAAAATCAGCGTGCGCTTGCTTGGAGCACACGCCTTCCCTATGGGGAAACGTGATCCATTTATGCATCGTTTAATACCCCGCGGCGAATCTGATCTTCTTCAATCGATTCGAAGAGCGCTTTGAAGTTACCCTCTCCAAATCCTTCATTCCCCTTGCGCTGAATGATCTCAAAAAACACGGGGCCAATAACGGTTTGAGTAAAGATTTGCAAAAGAATACCGTCTTTCATCGGGGCACCATCAATCAACACTCTCAGCTCTTTCAATAGATCCAGATCTTCTTGATGGCCTTCCACTCGGTCGTTCACTTTTTCGTAATAAGTATCAGGGGTTGGCATGAAATCCATGCCACGTTCTCGCAAAGTTTTAACCGTGGTATAGATGTCATCAGTAGAAAGCGCGATATGCTGAATACCTTCTCCGTTGTATTCTCGAATGAACTCTTCTATCTGCGATTTATCATCCGAAGACTCATTAATTGGAATTCGTATTTTCCCACACGGCGCAGTCATAGCACGGCTAACCAGCCCAGTCAGTTTGCCTTCGATATCAAAGTAGCGAATCTCTCTGAAGTTCCCTATGCGTTCGTAGAACCCTGACCAGACATCCATGTGACCTTGTTTCACGTTATGGGTTAAATGGTCTATTTCATACAGGCCAACCTGCTTTTCAGCCACACGCGCTTGGGCATCTGAATAGAATTTAAAATCCACATCGTAGATAGAACTGCTGCCGTAGCGATCGACAAAATACAGTAAGCTCTCGCCAATACCGTAAATCGCCGGAATACTGAGCTCCATCGGGCCAATTTCCGTAATGTACTCTTTTCCACCATTCTCAAGTGCATGAGACATTGCCGCCCCCGCATCTTGTACTCTGAACGCCATTCCACATACAGACGGGCCGTGCACTTTCGAAAAGGCTTCCGCTTGACTGTGCGGCTGTGCATTCACAATGAAACTGATATCACCCTGTCTATAGAGCCACGCTTCTTTCGAGCGGTGTTTCGCGACTTCAGCAAACCCGAGTGAACTGAACAACGCTTTCAGATCCTGTATCCCTTTTTCGTTCGCTGCTGTGTATTCCACGAACTCAAATCCGTCTGTTCCTAATGGGTTAGTCGATACCGTCATTCCTTGCTCCTTCCCTATTGCGCTTAGTTGGCGTTATGTTCTCAAACCTCTGTTGAGTCGACGGCCTAAACAAAGCCACAGACTGAAGATTGAGTGCTTGTCCTAACTTTGAGCGAAACGAGTAAAAAACTGAAACTTCTGGCAAAAATGACGATTTCGCCAAATTGACTCATTGAGATGTAATGAAAATGTTACACACGCTTTGTCGCACTTTTAACCGTTGTTATCGAGCATAACGAGAGAAATAATAAATCCTATAGAAACAATCAAATAGAACTGACCACACTTCTTAAACCAACCTGAAGAACGTACACAAAGAGCGCAAAACCAAAAGTAACCAAAGCATTACAATGCAACATTTTATTTACATTTATCGCTATTTGCGGGTGATGCAATTCAAATCTAGAAAAACCAAAAGCTCACTTTACAAACAGGTCGACAGTTTCTTGATTTACCTCAGTGTTATTTGACGTGCTTCAAGGCTAAGGTATCCGCTCCTGTTCCTTGCGAGATAGAAAAATGACTCAAATTAACCAAGAAAGACTGGTTGAACACTTCTGCCAATTAATCAAAATCGACAGCGAATCGCGCTTCGAATTAGAGATTGCACAAGAGTTGGCAGAGCAACTGGGCACACTAGGTTTCACTGTTCATAAACTGCCTGTACCGGAAGAAATTTCAAATGGCTTTAACGTTTATGCTCGTTTAGAAGGTAAGTTGGACGACAGCATTGTGCTGAGCTGCCACATGGACACCGTAGCACCTGGCAACAACATTGAACCTATTATTGAAGATGGCGTTATTCGCTCTAAAGGCGAGACAATTTTAGGTGGCGATGACAAATCTGGCATCGCAGCAATCATGGAAGCGGTACGTTGTATTCAAGCAGAAAACCTAGACCATAAAACAATTGAATTGGCTTTCACAGTACATGAAGAAGGTGGCCTGCAAGGCTCTAAGCACTTCGACATGTCTTACATTCAATCGAATAAAGCGATTGTATTAGATTCAGGTGGCCCAATTGGTACCATCATCAACCGCGCACCAGGCCAACAATCGATGACCTTCACCATTAAAGGTCGCCCTGCTCACGCAGGTTTAGCGCCAGAAGAAGGCATCAGTGCAATTGGTGTTGCGGCTGACGCGATCACTAACATGAACCTACTTCGCATTGATGAAGAAACCACAGCAAACATTGGTGTGGTAGAGGGTGGACAAGCGACAAATATCGTGATGCCTGAGCTTAAAGTGGTGGCGGAAGCGCGCTCTTTGAATGGCCAAAAACTGACCATGCAAGTTAACCACATGGTTGACACTTTCCAAGCCGCAGCGGATAAGCATGGCGCGGAAGTTGAGCTAGATTCTAAGCGCGCTTATGAAGCGTATGTGATCGAAGAAAATCATGAGCACATTGTTTCGATTAAAGAATCTTTTGAAGCGCTAGGTATTGAGCCTCAAGCTCAACCAACCGGTGGCGGTAGTGATGCCAACAACTTCAATGAGAAAGGTTTAGTGACTGTGAACCTTTCTACCGGTATGGCGAAAGTTCATACGACAGAAGAGTTCATCACTGTTGATGATTTAACTAAAATCACCCAGTTCATGAAACACTACCTAACGGCATAAATAATTCAGAGCAGAAACCGTGGCTCTTTAGTTATTAGGTGTCCAAGATAAGTAATTCAAAATCCGGCAATTCTCTGTCGGATTTTTTGATATTTCTATCACTAAATAGTTTTCCCTCCTATCCGCCCCCACTGCGCGCGGGTTTGACGTACAGAAACCCTCTAGCTAGCCTTACTAATACACATGCATATACAACAAGGTTATATGCATTCGGTCCAACTCGTTGGTGATCCAGTTTGATAGCTTTGCTCTATTCACTCGCGCAAAGTTAGGCTTAGGAGCAGTTTGTTATGAGTACTTCAATTTTATTTTATGAACCTTTCGACTCAAATGGTTTTCTTTCCAATTTCTACCCAGTCATCATTCACGTAGCAGGGACCGACTGGCCCTCAAGCGAACACTACTATCAAGCACAGAAATTCGAATCGAATAAAATTCAAGATAAAATCCGGAAAGCCGAATCTCCAGATATCGCTTTTCAGCTGAGCCGAGAGTATCAAGATGAGGTTCGCTCAAACTGGATGGAAACGCGCGAAGAGGTCATGCAGTTCATCGTGGCAGAGAAATTTGCTCAACATAACAAACTTGCATTTCATCTGGTCAATACTGGAGAGACCGAGTTAAAAGAGCATTCACACAAAGACGATTTTTGGGGTGACGGTGGTGACGGTCATGGCCAAAATAAACTCGGCCGAATATTAATGGATGTGCGCGCCAATCTTAAGAATCAATCCCCTTTTAATTTGGTCAGCTTCATTGATGCCGCTAAGCTTCCTACCCAGTGGGGAGAATTTAAAATGCACGCTTTCGTTGAGCACAGTACGCAAAAAGAGCACCTTGCACTCGTTTATGGCGATATCAGTAACGTCAACGCCCCTTTAATTCGACTTCATTCTGAATGCCTCACGGGTGACGCCCTCTTCAGTGCTCGCTGTGATTGCGGGTTCCAACTCTCTCGTGCACTTCAAAACATTGTCAACGAGGGTGCTGGTATTCTTCTTTATCTTCGACAAGAAGGCCGAGGAATAGGCCTTTCCAATAAAGTTCGCGCCTATCACCTTCAGGACGACGGTGCAGACACAGTACAAGCAAATGAGAGACTCGGGTTCAAAGCCGATATGAGAGATTATGCATTTTGTCAGGGAATGTTGGGGTATTTCGGGGTCACATCCGTACGACTCATGACCAACAACCCGAGAAAAGTGAAAGCCCTTGAGGGCGCTAATATCCCTGTAGCAGAAAGAGTGGCTCTGCAAGAAGGGAACAACCCACATAATCTCCATTACTTACAAACGAAGGCGGAAAAACTGGGCCATATGTTCGACGCTACGTTTATTAAGTAGGCCGTAAATGTGGGAATGACTCGCGAGTGCATGGCACCAAGAAGTGAATACACGCTGTGACTAGGGTCTGATATGAAAAACACCCTGTTCTGATTCATAAGAGTCAGAACAGGGTGTAAGAAGATGCGAAGATAGTAAGCCAGTCAAAGCACAACATAAAACGTTACAGAGTCACCATATAACATTCCTCTATTTTGAAGATCGCTCTGAATAAACGCTTACCCTAGTTAGATATAGTTGCTAATAATCTTATCCAGATCACCGGATTCTTTAAGCTGTTTCAATCGTTGATTAATATACACCTGTAAATCTGAATCCATCGTTGGAGAGAGTGCCAGATAGATTGGATAATCTTTGATCACCGAACTGAATGATTGAATGGCAAAGTCTTCTTCATTCAGCCCCAGTTTTCCTAGGTTATATTTCACGCGAGAGTCCATTTCGACAAAGGCTAATTCCCCAGGTATTTTTGAAATCACACGAAAAGCCGCTTGATAATCTTTAACACGTACTTCCGTCACCGAGCCGTCATCAAAATATGGCTGTATTTCGGCGTAATCAAAGCCTCGCAACAGCACTATGCCTTTGTCGGAAACCGAGTGCATGCCAACAAAGTGACTCGGATTGTCGCTGCTCATTACGATGGAGTGCTTAACGGTATAAATCGGTAATTCTGATAAGTTTTCGGCTTGAACCCCTCCCCAATTCGGGCTTCCGTAGGTGATCCAGTTTTCTTCACCGCCCGCTTCCAAGATTGAAATCATGCGATTGAACGGATAGGTATGATAAATAATTTCATGTTCTGAGCTTTCAAATATCGCCCTCACAATGTCGGTTACGATGCCCCGGTGCTCATTCGCTTGTTCTTCAATTTGAAAAGGTTGCGCCTGACTGGCTATCACGTAATAGTTAACTGGCATCGCCGACCAAGCAGGTAATGCCACCAGAGAAAACAGTACCAACATCAATAAAGACCTAATCATAGTCACTCCTAAAAGCCGTGTTATTTTCCTTGAGCTTTTACTATTTACTAATAGTAGCTATCTTTAAAGTTAGCACCCTATTGCATACAAACAACTTTCTTATTTATGGTACTTGGAATATTGAAGACCCGACCTAAGCAAAGTGACCAAGAGGTGAGATTTGAAAAATCAACGTCATCTAGGTATCGACAGACAACTCGTTCTTTACACCATTGTCGTGAGCATTGTCTTAGCGCTTATTAATTCGACCATTCAGTCTTATCTAACCTATAAGAGTGAACTGGTAGAGCTGCATGAAGAACTGGCGTTGCTTGAAGATACAAGCCTATCGAGCTTTAGCAGCAGTCTGTGGGTAGAAGACAGGGAACAACTTTTCGTATTAGCAACAGGACTGTTGAGAAACCCAAATGTCAACTACATCGCGATAACCAGCAACCCATCAAACTCACAGAAGCAAAGTAGAAGTGAGCCCGAAACAATCTTAGAGTTGGGAGAAATGACTTCTGGGGATTACCTTGAAACAAGGTGGGATCTGGTGCATGACTTTGGCTCAAAGTATTTCCACCTCGGTGACGTTTATATACAAACATCCTTATCTCCCATCTATCAACAACTGACTCATGAGTTTCTGCTCATTTTACTAATAAAAGCAATTGAAGCGTTATTGATCGTCACCTGTATTTTGTTTATCGCACTCAAACTTGTAGTGAGACCAATCAAGAAAATCAGCCAGGCGATGGCTGACTTTAATAATGGGCCAATTCCAAGCAAAATTACTTTGAGTAAGCGATGGTTTCACGACGAGGTTGTAGAGTTATCAGATAATTACAATGCCTGTATCGACCACTTAGAGCTCAATTACCATGAGATGGAATTGGCGAAGCAGAAAGCTGAGATCGCGAATCAGAAGAAGAGTGAGTTTCTCGCAAACATGAGCCATGAGATTCGTACACCAATGAATGGCATCATTGGTATTTCCGCTCTATTGCAAGACCTGACTAGCTCTCCTAAGCAGCTTGAGTACCTAAGCGTGTTAGATAGCTCTTCAAAAAACTTACTTAATATCATCAACGATATACTCGATTTTTCTAAAATTGAGGCAGGACATCTCGAACTCGAGCAAGCACCTTTCAATCTACGAACTTTGATTCAACAGCAAGCGGATTTATACAGTCTCAAAGCTAAGCAGATGGGGTTGATGTTCGAGTGCCATATTGATGAGAACATTCCGAAGGTACTGGAAGGAGACCAAGTGCGCTTAACTCAAGTTCTCAGTAATTTGTTGAATAACGCCATAAAGTTCACCCCAAAAGGTTCGATACGTTTATCAGTGACGTTAACAGAGCTTGGTGCAGAACAAGCAACGATTCACTTTTCAGTAAAAGACACAGGGATTGGTATCGCCAAAGACAAGCTCAGTAATATTTTTGATAAGTTCCAACAAGCTGACGGCAGTACCACACGTAAATTCGGCGGCACTGGCCTCGGGCTCGCGATCAGTCAAAGTATCGTTCATTTAATGAAGGGGGAGCTTAAAGTCATTAGTGAACTCGAACTAGGTAGCCAGTTTTTCTTTGAAATTCAACTGAACAATTCACAACAGGCATTGGCGACGTTGCCATTTTCATTACCCAACATTTGTGACTTCCCTACTGCAGGCATGATCAATTCGACGAGCGCTGAGCCAGTTGAGACCATACAAACCAACAAGACCGTTCTTTTTGTCGAAGATACCATCGTTAACCAAAAAGTGGTCCAAATCATGCTCACCAACATGGGGCTTGGGGTTGATATCGCCAGCAATGGTATTGAGGCGCTCGATAAATGCCTAAACAACGAATATGACCTTATATTGATGGATTGCCATATGCCAGAAATGGACGGGTATGAAGCCACTAAGCAAATTCGCGCACGTTGCAAATGGACAACCGATATTGCCATTATTGCGCTGACCGCCAATGTAGTGGTAGAGGATAAGAAGCGATGTTATGAGGCGGGAATGAATGACTTTATCTCTAAACCCGTCACTCCAAACCATCTCAAAGAGGTGATCAGTCGATACTTACCAGACCTATCTCTCGACACGATACCAAACTCCATCGATGGGACAAAAGGCCAATAGATGCTCTTCTGATTCAAAGATGAGTAGACTAGCTTCTATTACTCTTCGTTTAAAATAGAAATGAAGCCTTGGTCAAAACAGCCGAGCGCTCTAACTCACTACCCTGAAATGTACTTAGCGTTGAACTCTTCAATAAATAGTGGCTTCGAGAAGAAGTAACCTTGATAGATGTTACAGTCTTCTCCTTTAAGAAGTTGAAGTTGTTCTGTAGTCTCGACCCCCTCTGCGACCACTGTTTTTCCCAAGTTATGCCCCATCTGAATGATGGTTCTGACTAACATGTGATCAGTATGTTCAGTCACACAATCATCAACGAAAGACTTGTCTATTTTCAAAATATCGATCGGGAGTTGCTTTAAATAATTGAGAGATGAGTAAGCTACGCCAAAATCATCGATGGCAACTTTAACGCCCAGATCTCGCAGCTTCTCACACGCAGAGATCACTTGTTCCGGTTGGGTCATTAGGGTGGTTTCTGTGATCTCCACTTCCAGTAGCTCAGGGCTTAAACCCGTCGACATTAATGTTGAAGAGATAACTTGATAAATATTGTCATGAACAAATTGTACGGTTGATACGTTAACTGAAACACAATAACTTTGCCCGGCATCAGCCCATTCTTTGGCCTGTTTGCAAGCTTGCTCGATTACCCATCGTCCAATAGGTATGATCTGAGTGCTTCGCTCCGCAATAGGAATGAAGCTGTTTGGAGGAATCATTCCAAGCTCAGGATGAATCCAACGAATAAGTGCCTCAACACCAATGATCTTATCTTCCTTACAACACACCTTCGGTTGATAGGCTAAGCACAACTGTTCTTTTCCAAGCGCTTGCCCAAGCTCTTTCTCGATCTGGTATTCCCGAATCGTTTCATCGAGCAATTCCATGTCGTACCATTGAATAGTGTTCTTGCCTCTCAGCTTCGCCTTATTCATCGCAATATCGGCATTCTTACACCATAAATCGGTGTCTTTTTGGGTCTCTTCAAGCAGTGCTACACCAACGCTATAGTCTAAGTTATGCGGTACATTTCCAATTTTGAAAGAGGGCTTATACCCATATTTCAATTGGTGCTCGGTTTCACTGATTAAGTCACCCAAATCGTCGCCGCCTTTGACCGTGATGGCAAATTCATCGCCACCGACACGATAAAATTTGTTGTAGTCAAACAGAAGACTAGAAACGTGTTCGGCAAATGCAGTCAACAACTTGTCCCCCTGTGTATGCCCAAGGCTGTCGTTGACCGATTTGAAACCATCGAGATCAATATAAAAGAGTGCATAGTCTTGAGAATCGCCTTTCTCTATTTCTTCCATATCATTAAAAAAACACTTTCGATTCGGAAGGCCAGTGAGCTGATCGGTGAGACTGTCTCGCTTATAGCGCTGCATTTGGTCGCTCAACTTACTTTGGTAATACGCCATCACGCTCGCGAACGTCGTAATGACCAACACCTCAATCGCGTCTTCTAGGAACTCGTCAAAATCTTCCGGAGGGAGGTTAATCAGATAACTGATGATAAGCAGGACAGCCGTTGATATCGGCCACAAAGATCCTGGAAACAAAATGATGTAACACAGAGGTAAAAGAATAAAACTCTCTTCAATCGCATCCAACTCTAGCGGATCTAAATAACCGCCAATCAAAATGAGTGCCATAGATCCGATAGCAGAATAAATCTTTAGTTGCGTCGATTTTAAAAAGAAAGCGCAACACATCAATAAAGGAAAAAGAAGATACAACCAACGAGCAACATGGTGCTCTACAATGAGAGTGTATGTGATGAGAGCAATAGAACAGAAGTAAAGAAATATAACCAACCGCTTTAGCAACAAACGCTGTGTATAAACAGACATAGATTTTTGCACTCAACTACCTCTCACTATTATGTTGATTAGCTTACTGTATCGGCTACGCGTACGGTATCTTTAGCTTCCTAGCGGTACAACTGCAAGTATAGGAAATATTCAGCTTTATATGTTTATAATTGATAATAAAAATAAAAACTTAGACGCGATATACACAAA
>NZ_MCWZ01000095.1 GCF_002877365.1 Vibrio sp. 10N.261.55.A7 | reverse complement strand
TGCTTGTCGTGGTCATGGTTATCATGATCATGCTTGTCATGGTCATGTTCCTCATGAGCACCCTCATCTAGAGTGTGAGTCACAGATTTGAACTCGACATGGCAATTGGCTGAGGCGTTTAACGTGAAGATATTGTTAGCGTCTTCCAATGTTTTTATTGCATTCGCTAGTGTCTCTTTCTGTTGGTCATTTTGAGGTTGATGCTCGAACCCTACTACATCAGCACCTGGCGCTGTGACTTCGATAAGAAGCTCATCGCCATCTTGAGCGATGTTAAACTCGACATGTCCGTGAACGTGAGCATCGTGTTGACGATACGTGCTTTCAGCTAAAGTTGGAAAGCTCAAAAGTAAGCCGATACTAACAGCAAGAGGTGTCTTAATTTGCATGGATCTAATCCTTAATACTTGAAAATAAAAATAATACTTTAGTGTTCAAAGATTAACTGCTCAGGTGGAGAGCGTGCTAAATAAGCGTAGAAAGGTGCGGAAAACTTAATGGTAGTATAGAGGAGAACAACCCCCTCAGAGGTTGCTGAACTAAGCCATTCGGGCAGAGACTGTGAAAGGCCGTGTCCCATTGCTGAGAATAGTTGGCACTGGTGTTCGCTATGATGATCAAGGTGGAAATCATATTGATGCTCAACATAGGCAAAGTTCAGCCACAAAACCCCGACTAAGAAACTTAGTGAGATCAGTCGTTGTGCGGTTGTGATCGGCTGATTCATGGCAGAGTGAGCGGTCCAGTAGTATTCCAATGTTATAGTATAACAATATTGAGTGAGAGAATGTCAGTGAAAAATGTTCAGAAAGCATCAAGTTTCCTGATAATCACGTCAAAAGTCATTGTTCAATGAGAATAAAAAAGCGACAGCAGTGATGCTATCGCTATGATGAAAATGGGAATCCTGCCCGTTCAATGCATAGATTTTCTAAGGTCTATAATTGTTCACGAACTAGAGTAAGCACGGATTCGACTTCTGAATCACTCAACGCGCCTTCTTTAACGAACAGTACTTTACCTTGCTTGTCTTGAACGATAATGGCTGAAGATTCTTCCTCTAGCCCCCAAGCGCTAGCAACTGTACCATCCGCATCGAGAACCATAGAAGACCACGGAAACTCTTTTTTACTATTCTCTGCTTTTGATTTCACAATTGAGCCCGTTCCCCACATCGCATCATCTTGGTTAATAATGGTCGTCGTTTGGTAGGACTCTTCTGGAAATTTTGCTGCTGTAATGGCGGCCATCAGCGGTGCATTGAGCTCTTTTGAACTGCCACGGCCTGCAATTGCTTGAATAACTCGAACCTTGCCAAGCATGGATTGATTGTTCCAAGGTTGAAAGCTAGTTTCACCTTCATTGAGCGCGATTTCCCCATGTTTTTTGACTTCAACATCGAGAACAGACTCTCCTAAAGAGAGGTTGTGAGCACTAGCGATGAGCGGAGAGCACGCCAGCAGTAAGGTAAGAAGTGATTTATTTTTCATTATTGTTTTCCTTTTGATTGAGCGAAAAAAGTATATACCCAATGAAGAAAAAGCGAGAAAAACAAACCACTAAGTCGTGAACTGTGTAGATTATTTGCTCTATACCATGCCTAGATTACTTAACAAAACAAACGCCAGTGCCACCCAAACCACAGTACCCATTAGGGTTTTTAGCTAGATATTGTTGGTGGTATTCTTCTGCGTAGTAGTAGCGCCCTGCGGGTAAGATCTCCGTTGTTATCTGACCTTTATTTTCATTGTTGAGTAGCGATTGGTACTGTTGTCGAGACGCTAAAACGATGGATTCTTGCGCTTCACTCGTGATGTAAATCGCAGAGCGATATTGAGTCCCCGTATCGTTGCCTTGCTGCATACCTTGAGTTGGATCGTGTCGTTCCCAAAACTCATTAAGCAGTGTATTCAGTGAAATAATGGAAGGATCATAAATAACACTGACGACTTCTGTGTGTCCGGTTTGCGCTGAGCATACCTCATCGTAGGTTGGGTTCTTGGTAAACCCACCCGAGTATCCCACGCTAGTGCTTAGCACGCCCTCCAATGACCAAAACAGTCGCTCTGCGCCCCAAAAGCAACCCATCCCGAAAATAATTTTCTGCTGATCACCCGATAACTCCTCGGTGATTGGGGTTTGATAAACATAATGCAGTGCAGGCGGTGCTATAGCCGTCTCACGGCCGATCAGTGCGTTTTCTGGTGAGACCATTATTTGTTTAGCGCTGCGTGTATCTGAATTCATGATATATGAGACCTAATTAGTAAGTGGAGGTGAATTAATCGTGCTAATTATTTGAATAGCTAAAGACTAACCGAAGTAATCTAGGTATTATTTTTGTTTGCCGTCATTTTCATTTGTGGTTCATATCAATTAAGCATGATAACTAAGCATTTTCCAGTATTAATCTTGAGCCTTGGCTTATCAGGTTTTGTCGTTGCTGACGAAGTTGATTTAAGTATTCTGGGTTTAGAAGGGGCATTGCGAGACAATGTCGATGCTTATCTATTATCGATTCCTGAAACCGATTATGAAATATCGCTCCGATTCCAGTCTAGATTAGAACGAAACATGACCGAAGCACTCAATGCCTTGGGCTACTACAGCCCAGAAATTCGCTTTGAGGTGGTTGAGGACTCCGAACTAAAAGTACATATAGATGCAGGCGAACCGGTACTGATCAAAGAGCTAGATATTGTGATCAATGGCGAGGCACACAACGATCCTTCCTTTACACAATTACTGGCAAACAGTGGACTGGCTCTTGATCAACCCATAAATCATGGTCAGTATGATTCGCTTAAATCTTCTATTCGCAATATGGCTTTGCAAAAAGGGTATTTCAAGGGCGACTTTCTCAAAAGCAGCTTAGAAATTGTGCCTAGCTTAAATCAAGCCATCGTTCATCTTCATTATGACAGTGGGATTCGTTATCGTTTTGGCCCGACCTCAATAGCAGGAAGTCAGATACGAGAAGAGCGCGTGCAATCATTGCGCCCTTATGAAGAGGGTGAACCTTATCTGATTTCTAAGGTCGGAGAATATAACCAGAACCTTTCGAATACCGATTGGTTTTCATCCGTGTTTGTTGAGCCTGATTTAACGGAATTATCGAGTGATCCAACGCTTCCAATGAAAGTATCACTGGCCCCTCAGTCCAGAAATCAACTTGAAACGGGTTTGGGTTACTCGACCGATGTGGGAATTCGTGGCTCTTTAAAGTGGAAAAAGCCTTGGGTAAACGACAGGGGGCATAGCTTTAACAGCAGCATCTCACTTTCTGTCCCAGAGCAAAGCGTTGTGGCAGGTTACAAAATCCCACTGGCAGATGCCTTGAATGAGTATTATCAAATTCAATATGGGATGAAAAAAGTGGACAGTCGAGACACCAACAGCTTGGAGTCGAACCTATCTGTTGGGAGACACTGGTTACTGGATAGTGGCTGGCATCAAACGGTACGTGTACGTTATTTGCTTGAAAACTATGAGCAAGGTTTGCAAGATGATGTGGGTCATTTCGTACTGCCTGGGGTGTCTTTTTCGCGAACTCGCAGCAAAGGTGGCTCAATGCCGATGTGGGGAGATCGCCAAAGCATCACGTTTGAATATGGTGACCCAACGCTCCTTTCTGAAACGAGAGTGGTTCGAATTGTTGGTGGTACGTCATGGATCCGAGGCATTGGGGAGAATCATCGAGGGTTATTCCGCTTTGACGGCGGCGCTAACTTTACGGAAGAATTCGAGAAGCTATCACCGTCACTTTTGTTCTTTGCGGGTGGTGATAACAATTTACGTGGTTATGGTTACGAATCGATTTCTCCGCGGGATGAAAGTAACGCATTAACCGGTGGTAAATATCTGGCGACGACGTCATTAGAATATCAGTACCGTTTGGTGGGTAATTGGTGGGTGGCGACTTTCTATGACTACGGTAGTGCTTTTAACGAAACGCCAGATTTTAAGGCCGGCGCGGGTGTTGGCATCCGTTGGGCCTCCCCAGTCGGGCCAATCCGTCTTGATCTGGCTAAAGCATTGGATGCAGATGAAGGGGATGACGAATACAAAATCCACTTCACACTAGGCCCTGATTTATGATTGAAACCACTCAAAACTGTAACGCTCTGACGATGAAGAACGCTGGATGATAAACGTAGTATTTAAATGGACGAAATGGCTCTCCGCCGGACTTATCTCGCTAGTCGTTCTTATAATGGCTCTGGTTATTGGTCTTCTCTACACCAATGCAGGGCTAAATATGGCGCTATGGGGCGCGCAAAAAGCGCTGCCACAACTTCAAGTCGAGAGTACACAAGGCGCTATTTTTCCTCGCTTTACGCTCCACAATCTAAGCTTCAAAGATGAAGACCTTTTTATTGATGTCGTCGCGAACTCTATAACACTGGCGGTTAACCCTAGTTGTTTTTTAGAGCCGTCCATTTGCATTAATGATCTTGCGGCTGACGGGCTTACCTTTTCAATGCCGCAACTACCTGAGTCAGAAGAGGCGGCGACTCCTACAAAACCCGAGACTAAGCCATTAAAAATATCCACCCCAATCCCTATAACGGTGAGGCAAATTCGACTGTCGAATATTGACCTAGATATATTGGGTAACAAGATTCAGTGGCAGAGTTTAAATTCGGGGATAAGGTTTCAAAATAATCAGTTGCGTTTAATGCCGACGCTATGGAGAGAGAGCTCTCTGACCTTAGCGTCGTCGAATACGCCCGATGATACGACGGGTTCAAACGAAGATTCAGCCGCTAGCTCGTCAGAAAATAAGACGACGCAAGAGCCGATTCAATTGCCTTCCTTTAGCATGCCGCTTTCATTAATTGTCGAACGCTTTGATGTACAGGAATTCAAACTAGAGCAAGCGTCACACATCATTGTTAATCATCTCGGTTTCGAAGCGGAAGCCAAGGGCTCCCTGATAGATATTCAAGCGCTTGAGCTTACGATGCCAGAGGTTGAGGCTGATTTAGTCGCCGATGTAAAACTGGTTGGAGATTACCCACTGAATGCAGAACTCTCTGCACGTGTTACCCACGCCCAAGCGAATGGACAGATGCTTTCTTTGTCGGCTGCCGGGAGTGTTGCCGACCTGTCAATAAAGAGTCGCCTTAGTGGCCTCGTTGAAGCTGAGATTGATGGGCAGCTCAAGCCTTTAGAACCGACCTTTCCATACCAGGTGGTGATCAAGGATGCTCGTGCCCAATGGCCACTTTCTGGAACAGCCGATTACAAGGTTGCCGTCGAGAGTTTGTCTAGCTCTGGAAGCCTGGAAAGCTACCACATCAAATTAGATAGTGACATCCAAGGAACAAGCTTTCCGGACCTCAGTATTGAGTTAGAAGGTAAAGGCAATGTAGAGCAGATAGATATTACTGAACTTGCGTTGGCAACGCTTGGTGGCACCATTCGGGGTCAAGTGTTTGCTAATTGGAGTGCACCCATCAATTGGAGTGGAAAGCTAAATCTGGATCAAATTCAGCCTGGATTGTACTGGCCAGAAGCGGAAGGCAATATCAGTGGGGATATCGAAACGGCAGGCTCGCTAACGGAAGCCGGCGGCTGGGCAACGAACACCTCTGTTATCGATATTGATGGTATTTTAAGAGATTACCCACTCAATGTGAGCGGATCTATAGTGGCATCTGATGAACAAGGCGAAGGTGAATTCTATATTCAAACACCAGGCCTTGTATTAGCGCATGGTCCAAACTCAGTCAAAGCCGAAGGTGAGCTAAGTCAGAACTGGGATATGAACCTTAACCTCGCTCTTTCTGATTTATCGAAGTCGGTACCGGAAGTGGCGGGCGTGGTTGTAGGGGATGTTTCATTGAAAGGAAAGCTTTCTGAACCACAAATTAGGCTCGAACTCACTGGTCGTGATCTAGACTGGCGTGATGAGGCCAGCATTCAGAATGTGATGATCTCTGGTGATGTTCTACCGCTTCCTGATGTTAATGCTAATCTGACTTTACAAGCCACTTCAATTATTTACCAAGAGAACAGTGTTGACTCGGTTGAACTAAAGTTAAAAGGCTCTCTTGACGAACATTCGCTGGCGCTTGATGTCATATCCGATATTGCATCGACTAGCCTGGCGATTAGCGGATCTCTCCAACAAAAGCCCGCATTGGATTGGGCGGGAAGCTTAGAAAGATTGCTTCTGGAGTCACAGCAAGGGCAATGGAATTTAGATCAACCGACGAAAGTCAGTGTCGACGTCAACGAGCAGAGTGCCTTTGTTGAAGCGCATTGTTGGTTGCAAGATAGCTCTTCAATTTGCTTAGACCAAGATACGATGGTCGGGGAAGCGGGCGAAGCTCAGTTGTCCATCAATCAATTCAACTTTGACCAGTTAGCCGCCTTTATACCAGAAGGAACGGAGGTGGGTGGTGAAGTGAATGCGCAGGCTAAAGCCAAGTGGGCACCTAACAGCAAACCTGAAGTGACCGTTGCGTTAACGATTCCGTCTGGCCAAGTATCCACAATGCCTGAGGCACCGTTGGTAGTCGGCTGGGATGCTATTAAGCTAGACGCAACACTGGCCAATGACCGATTAGAAGCGAGCTGGCTACTCGATGTGGCAGATAACGGTGAGTTATCTGGGGATATTATGTTGCCGAGCGTTTACCAGTTGGAGAGTGGGATGCAAGGTAATGTCCGTATATCGGAGATAGGACTTGCATTTTTATCGCCATTAATTGGTGAGTTTAGCCGATTTGATGCACTGGTTAATTCGCAATTGTCGCTGAGCGGGGATTTGAAAAAACCGGATGTGACTGGTGATCTGCGTATTGATAACTTGCTGTTATTGGGCGAGGTTTCACCGATAGACATCAATAGTGGGCAAGTGGTCACTCAATTTTCTGGCACCAAAGCGAACTTACAAGCAAGTATAACGACGCCTGATGGCCCACTCAATATCGAGGGGGATGCCGATTGGGCAGATTTGGAAAAATGGAGCAGCAACATTCGAGTGTTTGCAAAAGAGCTTCTCATTAGCCAACCACCTATGTTGAAAGTCAAAGTAACGCCAGATATGACCATTAATCTAGCCCCAGATTTGGCTAAAATCTCAGGATCGATTGATCTTCCATGGGGGCAAATTGTCGTGGAAGAATTGCCACCGAATGCAATTGGTATTTCGAAGGATCAAATATTATTGGATCAATACCTAGAGCCCATTGATGACGCAAGCAACCGCGTATTTGCGTTGGAAACAGATGTTAAAATCACGATTGGTGATGAATTTACCCTGTCTGCTTTTGGGTTGGAGGGGAACCTTGTTGGACAGCTGAATGTGTCCCAACGGGATAAAGGGCCAATCATTCTTGGTGAGATCAATATCGTTGATGGCTCGTACCGCTCTTTTGGTCAAGACTTGATCATTGATGAAGGTAAGATCTTGATGAATGGGCCTGTAGACCAACCTTATGTGTCTATTAACGCCATTCGAAATCCAGATAATACACGAGATGATGTGGTCGCCGGTGTGCGTGTTGATGGCCCTGCCGATGAGCCGACCATTACTATTTACTCAGAGCCATCGATGCCTCAAGCCAATGCGCTTTCTTATTTGTTACGAGGCCAAGATATTGATGCCGAGACTGGCGGTAATGCAATGACGACGACTCTGATTGGGCTCAGTCTCGCGAAGAGCGGTAAGGTCGTGGGTGAAATAGGCGAGGCATTTGGTGTTCAGGATTTACAATTAGATACGGCAGGATCGGGTGACGAATCTCAGGTGACGGTGAGTGGTTATGTATTGCCAGGATTGCAGGTAAAATATGGTGTTGGAATCTTTGATTCTGTTGCTGAATTTACAGTGCGTTACCGCTTAATGACGGATCTCTACGTCGAGGTGTTGTCTGGTGTCGACAATGCGGTTGACCTGCTCTACCAGTTTGAATTCGAATGATCGCTTTCTTATATTCAAACGTACATTTGAAAGAAAAGGCATGATGAGCAGGTCTGCTAATGTTAGATGATGATTGACTCTCATCTAACGTATTGAACTTCATCTGATAGAGGAAGAAACAATGAAATATCTATTTTTACTGATCGCTTTGTTTGCTGTTGGTTGTGCGCAAGTGTCTACGCCAACTTCAATGGCAGCAAATGATTGGGCAGAGTATGGGAAACAGCGTGGCTTAGAAGGCCATTGGCAAGATTCACAAGATAGGTTGACCAAACAAGACTTGAACGGTGTTCTTAATGACGAGCTTTATATGGCTTATGAGCAAGGTTACGGTGACGGTAAGACAGAGTACTGCTCGCAAGATGCTCGTATGCTCGGCGTGGCTGGGAAACCTTATCGCGGTATCTGTGATGATGTCGATGTATGGTTTCGTCAAGACTATAACGCTGGCTTAGAATCAGGGAACATTTTTTAGGTTGTATTCGCGAGCTAGGCACAGTAATTAGAGGCAGCTTGATTGTTCGCAAGACGCCTCTTTTGTCATGTTAGTGTGGCTGTTTTGCGCGCGTTCTGATGTTATTTGGCGCGCTGATATGAAAGCATGATTTCTTCTTTAGCGGCTTCGATGTCTTCCCACCCCTCTACCTTGACCCACTTCCCACTTTCCAACTCTTTATAACGCTCAAAAAAATGCGTAATTTGAGCCTTCATCAGTGGCGGTATATCCCCAACGTTTTGAATATGTTCATACTCGGTTGAAAGCTTAGAGTGAGGGACGGCAAAGACCTTGGCATCCTCTCCTGACTCATCACTCATCTTTAACACCCCAACAGGGCGGCAGCGAATCACTGACCCTGGAATCAATGGAAATGGGGTGGGGACGAGCACGTCAACAGGGTCACCATCTAAAGACAATGTGTCATTGATGTAGCCGTAATTACATGGGTAAAACATGGGTGCGGACATAAAGCGGTCAACGAAAACGGCGCCCGTGTCTTTGTCGACTTCGTACTTGATAGGATCTGCGTTCGCAGGAATTTCGATAATGACATAAATATCGTCAGGCAGAGATATGCCAGCAGGAACGGTTTTTAGACTCATTTCGAGCTCCTCTAAGGAATGATTAGTAAGCTATGTAAGTCTAGTTGGTAGATTTAGAATTGAAAAATATCGCTGTTTTCATCATTTGGGATGAATGTGTTGGGGCTGGGGTTGTGGTAGGTGAGAGAGAGGCTTAAGAAGGGCAAAGAGGGCGGTGGAAATGTTGGCAGGTGATTATTGAGTGAAAGGAAGTAAGGTAAGCGAACGTACTCATCGCTTACCTTTAATTTTTATCGATGGTCAGTCTTGGTTCTTTTCAATGAACTCTTCAACTTTTTCAACCATGCTTTTAGAGCCTGTAAAGAAAGGCACGCGTTGGTGTAACTCAGTTGGTTTTAGATCCATGATGCGATTCACACCGTCTGATGCTGACCCCCCTGCTTGTTCAATGATAAATGCCATTGGGTTGCATTCGTACAACAAGCGCAGTTTACCGTTCGGGTGGCTTTGGGTGCTTGGGTACAGGTAGATACCACCTTTCAGCAAGTTACGGTGGAAGTCTGAAACCAGTGAACCAATATATCGTGACGTATATGGACGACCATCTTCCGGCACATTTTCTTGGCAGTATTTAATGTACTTTTTTACCCCTGTCGGAAAACGAATGTAGTTTCCTTCGTTGATAGAGTAAATTTTACCTTCGTCGGGCGTCATCATATCTGGGTGAGAAAGACAGAAAGTGCCAATAGATGGATCATAAGTGAAGCCGTTGACTCCGTTACCCGTGGTGTAAACCAGCATTGTTGATGAGCCATAAACGACATAACCCGCGGCAACTTGCTTATTACCTGGTTGAAGGAAGTCTTCCTGTGTTGGTGGTGTGCCAACAGGGGATACTCGTCGGTAAATAGAAAAAATAGTACCAACAGAAACATTCACATCGATGTTAGAAGAGCCGTCTAATGGGTCCATTAGTACAACATACTTGGCGTTTTTGTTGAGTTCTTTATTGAACGCAACCGCTTCGTCTTCTTCTTCACTCGCGACACCACAAACTTGGTCTCGTGCTTCGAGTGCAGCCTTAAACTTTTCATTGGCGTATAGGTCGAGTTTCTGTTGTTCTTCACCTTGAATGTTATCAGTACCGACAGCACCAGTAATATCGACTAAACCAGCTTTGTTGATTTCTCTGTTTACGATCTTTGCAGCAAGTCTAATCGAAGAGATAAGAGATGAAAGATCACCGCTAGCGTGGGGGAAGTCCGATTGTTTTGAAACAATGAACTCGCCAAGGGTGCGCATTTCAGACATGGAATATCCTTAACAATTATGAGTGTGGGGGCGTGTGCGAAAACGATTGCCTCTTGATTGGGCTTTATGCAATCACATTAAAGATAGTGTAAGCGTTAGATCTTATTTATGGTAATGAAGTAACCGATTGAGATCTCAAATCATTTGTCGTTTGTCAGCGATTTGCAATCTCACTTTCATTTAGTAAAGAAATAGAGATAATGAGTTTCTTAACCAAAATTTCTCTCGTAAGGCAGCTTGTATGCATATTCATATCTTGGGCATTTGTGGCACATTCATGGGCGGCGCAGCCGTATTAGCTCGCCAGCTTGGGCACAAAGTCACGGGCTCTGATGCCAATGTTTACCCCCCAATGAGCACATTATTAGAGTCTCAAGGTATTGAAATTATTGAAGGGTTTGATCCGTCTCAGCTCGACTCTAAGCCTGACCTCGTCGTGATTGGCAATGCGATGAGCCGAGGCAATCCTTGTGTTGAACGAGTGTTAGACAGTAATCTTCGCTACACCTCTGGACCGCAATGGTTGCAAGAATTTCTACTTCATGATCGTTGGGTGATGGCGGTATCAGGAACTCATGGAAAAACAACGACATCAAGCATGCTGGCGTGGATATTAGAATCGTGTGGTTACAATCCTGGTTTCTTAGTCGGAGGAGTGCTTGGGAACTTCGGAATTTCTGCACGACTCGGCGAGAGCATGTTTTTTATTGTTGAGGCTGATGAATACGACAGTGCTTTTTTTGATAAACGTTCCAAGTTTGTTCACTATCGCCCACGAACGTTAGTTATGAATAACCTTGAGTTCGATCATGCTGACATTTTTGATGATCTTGAAGCGATTAAGCGTCAATTTCATCATTTGGTCAGAACGGTGCCGAGTAATGGACGGATTTTATCACCTAAAAATAATACAAATATTGATGATGTACTCTCTCGAGGTTGTTGGAGTGAGACTGAATTTACAGGTTCAGACGGCGATTGGCGTGCTGAAAAGGTCAAAAAAGACGGTTCAATATTTGATATTTATTTGTATGACAAATGTGTTGGGCGAGTGACTTGGAATTTAGTGGGTGATCACAACGTTGAAAATGCTTTAATGGCTATTTCTGCGGCAAGACATGTAGGAGTCACCCCTGATTTAGCGTGTGAAGCGCTCGGGGCGTTCATTAATACTAAGCGCAGGTTGGAGCTGAAAGGCGTCGTTGGTGGAGTGTCTGTTTATGATGATTTTGCCCATCATCCAACCGCGATTGAACTCACTTTGGATGGTTTACGTAATAAAGTGGGTGAACAAAAAATCATTGCCGTATTAGAGCCGCGTTCAGCGACGATGAAGCGTGGTGTTCACAAAGAGACCTTAGCGGCTTCATTAGCGAAGGCAGACACTGTTTACCTTTATCAACCTGATAACATCGACTGGTCACTTCAAGATATTGCCGATAACTGCCACCAAGAAGCGTTTGTTTACAATAATATTGAAG
>NZ_MCWZ01000094.1 GCF_002877365.1 Vibrio sp. 10N.261.55.A7 | reverse complement strand
AAGGTTCATCGCGGATTAGCGGGAACTAAAAACAAAAACGGTAGTAAGTGATATGGTTTAGTCGCCAAACAAAAATCATACACAAACTACCGTTTCTATGCCGAATCATACTTTCCTATCTTCATTCTGGGAAGGCTTTCAAATAGTAAAGTCTCACCAGACAGCATCACTTATTACCCTGACTCTTAAACCTAACTCTGAGGCTAAATGCCTTTGTGGTCTTGAGGCCGAGGCTATCCATGAGTATCAATGGCG